>NZ_WTYH01000001.1:1257142-1571428 GCF_009827335.1 Aurantiacibacter arachoides
AGCTGCGCAAGCGCGGCGCCGGAATGCCCGTACTGCAAGGCCGTGGCAGAGGGGAACTGGTGGTCGAAGTCATGGTCGAGACGCCGACCAGGCTCAGCGCCCGGCAAAAAGAATTGTTGCGCGAATTCCGGGAGACCGAGACAGGCGACGAGTGCCCGGAAAGCCGAGGGTTCTTCGAAAAGATCAAGGACGTGTTCGGAGCCTAGCCAAGCTTGGCCACGACCTCGTCACGCAGGCGTTTCACCATGGCGGGATCGCACAGCCTGCGGTCCAGCTCCTCGTCGCAGATCGCCAGAAAGGCGTCGCGCTTGAAGCTGAGGCAGACGGTCTCGTCGAAACCGCCCGGCACCGTCGAGCAGACGAGATCGATCATCCGCTCTGCCCCGTGCAGGCGGCCCCACAAGTAATCGTTTTCGCGATAGGCGCGGCTGAAGAAGGCGCCGAAGTTGAAGAACTCGGTTCCGCGCAGGGTGGCCGCGGTGCCCCCCGTGCGAATGGCACTCGCATCCTCGGGGCTGATGCGATCGACCTTCACCGGGTCGAACTCGGTAAAGCCCTCGTTTCGCAGCAGCGGCAGGGTCGTCACGTCGTAGAAGGGAAACCCCAGGTAGGCGAGCAACATCCGGCGGCGCAGCTCGCGGGGAATTGCCTCCATCGTGGCGGAAAGGATGCGCTCGGCCTCCTCGTCTGCATCTCGCAGCGCTCGCGCCGCGGCAAGCGCATCCAGCAGCGCGCCCGGTTCCCTCAGCACCGCACCCGCCCGCGCGGGAAAGGCGTCGCCAAGATTACGCCAGTCCTCGCGATTGAAATACAGCGCCAGCGCGCGGTAGACGCCGTCGCGCGCCGCCTCCAGTCCATCATCGCCCAGGTCAGGATCGGCGTCCCACTCGCGTGACAGCCGCCGGGTAAGCAGGCGCAGGCGGCGGATGCGAAAGGCGATGTCGTGGTCGCGGAGAAAGGCGATGGCCCCCTCGCTCGCGCCGCCGCGCGGCGCGCCAAGCGTGTCGAGCCCGCGCTTCTCCACCTCACCGCGCAGAGCCGCCGCCACGTCTGCGCGGTCGGGCCTGGTCTCGAACGTCCCCGCCGCCAGCGCCAGTTCGGCAATGCGGTCGACGATGCCCGCTACCTTGGTCTGGGCATAGGCGTGAAAGGTGTAACCAGCTTCCTCGGCGGCCGCCTGCTGCGCCTTGGCACGCCACTTCGCGAGGCGCGCTGGCGTGGGCCGGTCGAGGAACAGGGTGCGCCCGAAGATACGCTCTACCGCGGCTTCGATCTCGGGCCGCAGCGCCTGCACCATGCGCCGCAATCGCAGCGCCTCGCGCGATTGCGCCTCCAGCATTTCCAGGTTGTCGCGGATAGGCTGTTCGCGGGGGATCGCGGAGAGCGAGCCGACGATGGCGGAGAAGAAACCGATCTGCCGCGGATTATCGCCGCTGGCTGGCGTCCGGCGGGCAGGGGTTGGGTCGATGTAGACGAAACGCCGGTCCACCTCGCGCTGGGCAGGCCGCGCGCCGAGGCCCGCCATCGCGCCCGCGAACGGGGCGTTCACCAGCACCGAACCGTCGATCAGCGCCACCTGGTCGAGCGTTCCCTGGTCGACGTGCGCTGGCATCACCCGCCGCAGGAATGCCTCGCGGCCGGGCCAGCTGCCGGGGAATGCCCGGTCGATTTCGGCCACGCTCATGGGCGGGAAGGCGCCGGGAAAGCTGGCCGTGGCGCGGGCGGCAAAGGTCAGTTCGTTAAGGTGCGCCAGATCGCTTCCGCCGGTCGCGGGCGTCGCCGCGCGAAAGCCGATCGGCATACGGTGCTCGCTCTCTTCGACCAATGGCGGGCTATTGAGCCGCAGGCGCTCACGGTGGCCGCGATAGTCGGTGGCCGTGACCAGCAGGTCGAGCGGATGCCCGGCCGGCAGCAGGGGATGGTCCGCGCCCGCCTCACCCAGCGCCTGCAGCGCGTCGTGAAGCAGGCGGGTGAAGCCGAGACCCGAAAACGGCGGTTCGAACCAGCGCCCGCGCACCAGGCCCGATAGCTTGCGCCGCACCTCGTGCCGGGTTTCGACGGAGACGCTTTCACTGACCGCGTTGCCCGGGCGGTTTGTCAGGTACCACACGAGGGGGCGCATCCACGGCTTGGCCCCCACGTCCGACCAGGGCCGCGCCTCCTCCGCCACCAGTTGCTCGACATCCGCGTTCTTCAGCCAGAGCTCGGTGAGCGGTTCGAGGCTGTGGCCCGAATGGATGGCCTGGGCGAGAAAGACGGCGTTGATCCCGCCCGCGCTCGCACCGGTGACAATGTCGGTCAGCACCCGCAGGCGCAGGCCGTCCTCATTCTCGATCTTGCGCAGCAGCGCGAGGTAGACCCGTTCCACCCCGGCAGCAGTCGAAGGCGCGGCGGCGTGGAAATCCCGGCTCGCGCGGGTCAGCTTCCAGATCTCCTTGGTGACGCCATGCATGTACACGGCGAGGCTGACCCCTCCGTAGCAGACCAGCGCGATCCTCAATTCCTTCTGCCGCATGGCCAGGGTGTGGCAGATGGGGCGGGCCGGGGAAAGCGTGCGCTCACGCCTCTCAACACCTCTTGTGTTCCACATCTGTTCCCGTTAGTCCCGATGGGGATGGCCAAGCCCAAGAAACGATTTGTCTGCACCGAATGTGGCTGCGTCTCCTCCCGCTGGCAGGGCCAGTGCCCCGATTGCAGCGAGTGGAACACGCTGACGGAGGAGGCGCCGGAAACCAAGTTTGCCGCTGCGCACAGCCTGGCCAGTGGCGGCAGGGCGATCCAGTTCGAAAGCCTCGACGCGCCGACCAAGCCGCTCGCCCGGCGCTCCACCGGCGTGGCCGAATTCGATCGCGCGCTGGGCGGCGGGCTGGTGCCGGGATCGGCCATTCTGATGGGTGGAGAGCCGGGCATCGGTAAATCGACCCTGCTGCTGCAGGCGGCGGCCTCCATTGCCAGGGGCGGGGGCGACGTGGTCTACGTGAGCGGGGAGGAAGCGACCGGCCAGGTGCGGATGCGCGCCGTGCGTTTGGGCGTCGCCGATGCCAGTTTGCGGCTCGCCGCGGCAACGTCGGTGCGCGATATTCTCACCACGCTTGGCAGGGGCAGCGCGCCCGATCTGCTGGTCGTCGATTCGATCCAGACCATGCACTCCGACATGATCGAGGGTGCGCCCGGCACGGTCAGCCAGGTGCGCGCCAGCGCCTTTGAACTGATCCGCTTCGCCAAGGAAACCGGCACCTGCCTCGTGCTCGTCGGTCACGTGACCAAGGACGGCAATATCGCCGGCCCCCGCGTGCTGGAACACATGGTCGATACGGTGATGAGCTTCGAGGGCGAGCGCAGCCACCAGTATCGCATTTTGCGCAGCCTCAAGAACCGCTTCGGCGCGGTGGACGAGATCGGCGTGTTCGCGATGGAAGGCCACGGTCTTGCCGAAGTCAGCAACCCGTCCACGCTGTTCCTGTCCGGCCGCGACGAGCCTATCGCCGGCAGCGCCGTGTTTCCCGCCATGGAGGGGACGCGGCCGGTGCTGGTGGAAATCCAGGCGCTGATCGTGCGGTTGCAATCGGGCGCCACGCCGCGGCGCGCGGTCGTGGGCTGGGACAGCGGTCGCCTGGCCATGCTGCTGGCGGTCCTCGAATCGCGATGTGGCCTGAGTTTTTCCACCGCCGAAGTCTATCTCAACGTCGCGGGCGGTTACCGTCTGTCGGACCCGGCAGCCGATCTCGCCGTGGCCGCCGCGCTGATCTCGGCACTGGCGGACCGGCCGCTGTCCAAGGATGCCATCTGGTTCGGCGAACTCTCGCTCTCAGGCGAAGTGCGGCCTGTCGCCCATGCCTCGCTACGCCAGCGCGAGGCAGCCAAATTGGGCTTCGGGCGCGCATTCGGGCCGGTCGATGGCGGGCAGGACGTGAAGGGTTTGCGCTATTGCGACATCGGCAGCGTCACGTCTCTCGTTGACCGGGTGATGGCATCGACCTAGTTTGGTGGCCGAATGACGGGTTTCGATATCATCGTATTGCTGATCGTGGGGGTCGGCGCGGTTGGCGGTTTCATGCGCGGTTTCGTGCAGGAGGTCCTGTCGCTTGGCGCCTGGATCCTGGCGGTGCTCGCCATTCGTTACCTGCACACCGATCTGACCGCCGCCATTCTCGATTTCATGGGCTCGCCGGTCACCGCGGCCATCCTCGCCTTTGCGCTGCTGCTGCTGATCCCCTACGCCGGGATGAAACTGATCGCGCGCATCGCAGGCAAGAGCGCGCGCGGTTCGACGCTGGGCCCGATCGACCGGGTGCTGGGCTTCGGCTTTGGCGCGGTGAAGGGCGTCGTCATCGTGATCGTCGCCTTTTCGCTGCTGGTTCTGGGATACGACACCGTGTGGGGCGCGCGCGGCAGGCCGGACTGGATTGCAGAGGCGCGCACCTACCAGCTGGTGGACGCCGGATCGCGGGCCATGGTGCAGATCATCGCTGAACGCCGCGCGCACCTGGCCGACGACGAGGATGGCGGAGCCGACGCGGCGACGGGCGAGTGAGCACCGACAAGCTTTATACGCCGCAATTGCTGGCAGCGGCGGTCGAACTGGCGAATTATCCGCCGATACCCGAGGCGGCGTTGCATGGCGAGGCGCGCTCGCCCTTCTGCGGATCGACCATCGCGCTCGACCTGCTGCTGGACGATGACGGGCGGATCACACGGACCGGCATGCAGGTGCGCGCCTGCGCCGTCGGACAGGCAGCCGCCGCGGTGTTTGCCCGTCATGTCACCGGACGCGGCGCCGCCGACCTGCTCGCCGCACATGATGCCATTGCAAGCTGGCTTGCCGGCGAGGGTGAGGCGCCCGACTGGCCGGACATGGCGCTGATCGCGCCGGCCCGCGCCTTTCCCGGCCGTCACGGTGCCATCGTCCTGCCGTGGAAGGCGGCGATTGCGGCTCTTTCCACTGTGCCTGCAAGCCGCTAGTTCCCGGCGCGAATTCAGACTTTCGGGGGAGCCAATGGACGCGACGGCCGCGCAGACGCAAGTGCAACCCACGGCGAAGGACATTCGCCTGGTCATCGCCGCCAGTTCGGCCGGCACGATCTTCGAATGGTACGATTTTTTCATCTACGGCACGCTCGCCGCGCTGATCGGTGCGGCGTTCTTTCCCTCGGGCAACGCCACGTTGCAGACGCTGCTGGTCTGGGCGGGCTTTGCGGTCGGTTTCGGGTTCCGGCCTCTGGGCGCGATCCTGTTTGGCTACCTGGGTGACAAGCTGGGGCGCAAGTACACGTTCCTCGTCACCGTGACGCTGATGGGCGTGGCGACCGCGGGCGTCGGGCTGATACCCACGGCGGCGAGCATCGGCATCGCCGCGCCGATCATCGTCATCAGCCTGCGCATCCTGCAGGGCCTGGCGCTGGGCGGCGAATATGGCGGCGCGGCGATCTACGTCGCCGAACACGCCCCGCCCGAAAAGCGCGGCTTCTACACAAGTTTCATCCAGGCAAGCGTGGTCGGCGGCTTCGTGCTGTCGATCCTGGTCGTGCTGATCTGCCGCGCCCTCATCCCTGCGGAGGAGTTCGCCGCGTGGGGCTGGCGGATACCCTTCCTGCTGTCGATCGTGCTGCTGGGTATCTCGCTGTGGATGCGCCTCAAGCTGTCCGAAAGCCCGGTGTTCCAGGCAATGAAGGAAGCGGGCGAGACATCCGGCAACCCGTTCGTCGAGAGTTTCACCTACCCCGGCAACAAGAAGCGTATCTTCGTCGCGATGTTCGGCATCACCGGCGTCTTGACCACGATCTGGTACACCGCCTTCTTTTCCTCGCTCAGCTTCCTGCGCGGGCCGATGCGCATGGATGAAGGGCTCGTGGAAGGGATACTGCTGCTCGCCGGCGCAATTGCGATGACGTTCTATCTCGTGGTCGGCAAATGGTCCGACCGGGTGGGGCGCAAGAAGCCGATCGTCATCGGCGCGGTGCTGACGCTGGTCCTGCTGTTCCCCATTTTCTGGGCGATGGGCGCGCTCGCCAATCCGGGCCTCAATCGCAGCGCGGCCGAGGCGCCGGTGCTGGTGAGCGGCCCGGCGTGCGAATTCGATCCCTTCGCCAGCGTGCAGGCAACCGAATGCGGGCGGGTGCTGTCGGATCTGACCGCGCTGGGCGTTCCCTACGACATTCGACCCACGGAGGCGGGGCAGTCGAACGTGCCCCGCATCGTCGAGATCGGCGATTTCAGCCTCGATTACACAGGGCTGGAGGATGCAACCCGCAAGGAACGCATCCAGGGCTCGCTGGAGGCGGCGGGATACGATTTCGGCAGCCAGTCTCCGCCGTTCCTCGCCGTGCTGGGGGTAATCGCGCTGTTGCTGGTGCTGGGCGTGCTCTCTGCATTGACATACGGCAGCGTGGCGGCGTTGCTGACGGAGATGTTTCCCGCGCGCATCCGCTATTCCTCGATGTCGATCCCCTACCATATCGGGGCGGGCTACCTCGGCGGGTTCCTGCCGCTGATCTCCGGCTACATCGTGGCGCGCACGGGCAACGTCTATGCCGGTCTGTGGTACACCTGGGCCGTGGTCGCCTTTGGTGCGTTGGTCGCCTGGTGGGGCCTGAAGGGCGGACCGCCTGCTGATTTTTCCGATGACCCGGCCTGAACCGCCGCCCGCCAGCCTGCAGATGCGTATCGACCGCGATGCGCTGATGGCCAATTGGCGCGCGCTCGATCGGCTCTCGGGCACGGCAACAGCGGGTGCGGCGGTCAAGGCGAACGCCTATGGCCTGGGCGTCGACCGTGTTGCCCCGGCGCTGCTTCGGGCGGGCGCGCGGGAATTCTTCCTTGCGCACTGGAGCGAGGTCGCCCCCCTGCTGGGTCATGTCGACCCGGCCATGGTCAGCGTTCTTCACGGCCCACGCAATGCGGCAGAGGCGGCCTACGCCCGCGCCACGGGCGCAACGCCGATCATCAACTCGCTGCGCCAGGCCAGGCTGTGGAACGAGACCGGGGGAGGGCGCTGCCACCTGATGATCGACAGCGGCATCAACCGGTTGGGCATCGCGCCGACAGAAGCCAACGATCCGGAGATCGCCCACCTCGATATCGACATCCTGCTTTCCCACCTCGCCTCGGCGGACGAGGACAGCGCACTGAACGCCCGGCAGCTTTCGGTTTTTCGCCAGGTTTCGCAGCAGGTGAAGGCCCGGCGGCGCAGCTTTGGCAACAGTGCCGGAATTATGCTGGGCGCGGATTATCATTTCGACCTGACGCGCCCGGGCATTGCGCTTTACGGCGGCGTTCCGGTTTCGTCGCTAGGGGCGCATGTCGCGCAGGTCGCCTTTCCCGAGGCGGCCGTCCTGCAGGTCCGCGCCCTGCAACCCGGCGACAGCGTGGGATACAACGCGCAATGGACGGCCCGGCGGGCCACCCGTGCGGCGACGGTCTCGATCGGCTACGCTGACGGCTTTCTTCGCGCTCGCGGCATCGGGGGTGCGCTCGGGTTCGGCGATACCGCGCTGCCGATCATCGGGCGGGTTTCGATGGACATGGTCGTGGTGGATTGCGGCGATGCCCCGGTCTGCGAAGGCGATTACCTATCCATCCCCTTCGACCTGCCTGCCGCGAGCGCGCTGTCGGGCCTGTCACAATACGAGATCCTGACGACCATCGGTCACCGCTTCCAACCCGTCTGAACGACGGGCCCTTACCGCATTTGCTAAACCCGTGCTGCAAGTGCTAAGAGATGCGCTGACAGATACCGGGCGCAACCCCTTTCAAGAGATAGATACGATGGCAAACAAAGACCGCACGGAAGGGGGACCCGTGATCATAAAGAAGTACGCCAACCGGCGTCTCTACAACACCAGTTCCTCCAGCTATATCACCCTTGACGATCTTGCCGCGATGGTGCGCGAAGAGGTGGATTTCCAAGTGCTGGATGCCAAGTCCGGCAACGATATCACCCATTCGATCCTGACCCAGATCATCATGGAGGAAGAGGCCAATGGCGAGCATATGCTGCCCGTCAGCTTTCTGCGCCAGCTGATCGGGATGTATGGTAATTCGATGCAGGCGATGATGCCGCCCTATCTGGAGGCGTCGATGGCGAACTTCCAATCCAACCGCGAAACGATGCGCGACGCCTTCAAGACGAACATGGCGCCCGAGGTTTTCGCGCGCATGGCGGAAACCAACATGGCCATGTTCCAGGCCGCTGCCGCCGCCTTCATGCCTGGCGCCAAGCAATCTCCTGCCGCAGCAGCCGGTACGGACAGTGCGGGCCGCGACGATATCGACGCCCTGCGCGCGCAGATGGCGGAGATGCAGCGCAAGCTCGACAAGCTCGGCGAATAGACTAACCGGCCTTCCCATGTCCCAGATTCGACACGCACTCTCCATCAAGCGCGAGGACGACTTCGCGGCCTGGTATCAGGAAGTCATCGCCGCCGCCGACATGGCCGAGGAATCGGGCGTTCGCGGGTGCATGGTCATCAAGCCCTGGGGCTACGGCATCTGGGAGCGGATGCAGCGCCTGCTGGATGACCGGATCAAGGCCGCGGGCGTGCAGAACTGCTATTTCCCCTTGTTCATTCCGCTCGCCAATTTCGAGCGGGAGGCGGCCCATGTGGAGGGCTTCGCCAAGGAGATGGCGGTCGTCACCCATCACCGTCTGATTGCCGATGGCAAGGGCGGACTGATCCCGGATCCCGCAGCCAGGCTGGAGGAGCCGCTGGTGGTGCGCCCCACCAGCGAAACCATCATCGGCGACGCCATGAGCCGCTGGGTGCAGAGCTGGCGCGACCTGCCGCTGCTGCTCAACCAGTGGGCGAACGTGGTGCGCTGGGAAATGCGCACCCGCATGTTCCTGCGAACCAGCGAATTTCTCTGGCAGGAAGGCCATACCGCCCACGAAAACGAAACTGATGCCCGCGCCGAGACCATGCGCGCGCTGGAAATGTATCGTGCCTTTGCCGAGGATGACCTTTCCCTGCCGGTCGTCGCCGGCGAAAAGCCGGAGAACGAGCGTTTCCCCGGCGCGGTGGAGACATGGTCGATCGAGGCCATGATGCAGGATGGCAAGGCCTTGCAGGCAGGCACCAGCCATTATCTCGGCACCAATTTCGCCTCTGCCGCCAACATCCGCTATCAGGATCGCGAAGGCGGGCAGGCACTGGCGCACACCACCAGCTGGGGCGTATCGACCCGGATGGTCGGCGGCATCATCATGACCCACGGTGACGATGACGGGTTGCGCGTGCCGCCCGCCATTGCCCCGCAGCAGGTCGTCATCCTGCCGATGCTGCGCGACAAGCCCGAGGATGCGGCCCTGATCGCCTATTGCGAGGAACTGCGCGCCGCGATCGCAGGCACGGCCGCGCTGGGTGAACCCGTCCGCGTTCTGCTGGACGTTCGCCCCGGAAAGGCCGCCACCAAGCGCTGGGACTGGGTTCGCAAGGGCGCGCCCGTCATTATCGAGGTCGGCCCGCGCGACATGGAGAACGGCGTCGTCAGCCTGTTGCGCCGTGACCGGTTGTGGGATGCGCAAAGCGGCAAGCCTGCTTTCCAGGCTCCCGATCGCGAGACTGCGGTGCAGGAAATGCCCGGCATCCTGTCCGACATGCAAGGTGGCCTGTTTGCCGAGGCGCGCGACCGCCGGGATGCCAACGTTGTTCGCGACGTGTTGAGCTTCGATGCGCTCTCCGGCTTCTTCGCCGCCGACAAGAAATATCCCGGGTGGGTAGAGGTCCAGTGGTCGAAGCCGACCGGTGCCGGCCTCGCCAAGGTGGAAGAGATGCTGAAGGCCCATCGCCTGACGTTGCGCAACGTGCCGCTGGGTGCTTCGCCAGCGGACGGGACGTGCATCTTTACCGGCGATCCGGCGGTGGAACGCGTGCTGGTAGCGCGCGCCTATTAAGGCAAGGCTTGCCAAACACTTCGCGCCGGGCGACACCGTCGCCATGCGTCATTCCCTTGCTCTCGCGGCGCTTGCCGCCACCGCCCTTTCCGCACCCGCGTTCGTTGCGCCCGCTTTCGCGCAGGACGATCCGGCCGCCGGCGTCTCCGCCGATCGGCTGCGATCCGACGTTGAACGCATGGTCGCCTTTGGCACGCGGCACACCCTGTCGGGCTATGACAACCCGGTGCGCGGCATCGGGGCGGCGCTCGACTGGGGCAAGGCTGCGTTCGACGAAGCCAGTGCCACCTGCGGCGGATGCCTGGAAACGCGCTTCATCGAAACCGAGGCGACCGGGCGGCGCATTCCCGAACCTGTGCTGATTCGCGATGCCATCGCCATCCAGCGCGGCTTTGAACGCCCGAATGAAGTCATCATCATCCAGGGTCACATCGACAGCCGGGGTTCGGACGTAATGGATGCCCAGGTCGAGGCGCCCGGCGCGAACGACAATGCCAGCGGCAGCGCCCTGGTTCTGGAAGCTGCGCGGGTCATGAGCGGGCACCGCTATCCCACCACCATCGTCTATGCCCTGCTCGCGGGCGAGGAGCAGGGGCTCTATGGCGGCCAGCTGCTTGCCGATTACGCCAGGGAACAGGGCTGGACGGTAAAGGCGGTCTTCAACAACGACATCGTCGGCGGCAGCTGCGGCAGCGACGGCGTGTGTGATAACACGCACGTGCGCATTTTCTCGGAAGACATCCGCGCCGATGCCGACGACGCCATGCGCGCCCGCATGCGCAGCATGGGCGGCGCCAACGACAGCCCGAGCCGTAATCTTTCCCGGTTCGTCAGTACGATCGCCGGGGAATACGAAAGCGGCCTCGGCGTGCGCCAGACCTTTCGCAGTGACCGGATGGGCCGGGGCGGGGACCACATTCCATTTCTGGAAAGTGGGTTTCCGGCGATCCGCTTCTCCGTCGCCATCGAGGATTACCAGCACCAGCACCAGGACCTGCGGGTTGAGGACGGCGTCACTTACGGCGATACCGTGGACGAGATGGACTTCGATTACCTCGCCAACGTCACTCGCCTGAACGTGCGCGCTGCCGACGTGCTGGCCCATGCGCCGATGCCGCCGGTGATCCAGATCGACGGTGTCGTGCGCCCCGACGTTCAGCTCGAATGGCTGCCGGTGGAGGGCGCAGCGCGCTACAACGTCTGGCGCCGGGCGACCGACGCGCGCGACTGGGTGCTGCGCGAAACGCTGGTTGCCGATCCGGGCGCGGACTTGAACAGCATCACGCTTGCGCCCGACCGCGGTGATGACTGGATTTTCGGAGTCAGCGCGGTGGCGGCCAATGGTGCGGAAAGCCCCGTTGCCAGCGCGGTGCCGGGCGGGGATTTCTACCCGCTGCCGGCACCGGTCGCCGCGGAGTAATGCTCAGCCGCGCTCGCGCAGGTGCCGGGCAAAGGCATCGCTTTTGACCGGGCGGCCGAGGAAGTCTTCGATCAGGTCAGCCGCAGGCTTGCTGCCGCCGGGCTCCAGCACCAGCCGGCGATAGGCCATTGCCGTCGCCGGGTCGCGCAGCCCTGCTGCCTCGAACCGGGCGAACAGGTCCGCCGAGATCACGCGCGACCAGCCATAGGTGTAGTATCCGGCAGAATAGCCGTCGAGATGGCCGAAGGCGGCCTCCATGTGCGTCGTTTCGGGGTAGGGCAGTAGCGCATAGCGGTTGGCATATTCGCGGAATGCGACGGAAATGCCTTGCGCGCTTGCATCCTCTGGTGCGCCCTGATGAAAGCGCAACGAGGCGTTGGACAGGCCCAGCTGCCGCATCTCGTTCAGCCCGGCACCGAACCAGCGTGCGGCCTGCATCCTGTTCACCAGCTCGCGCGGGATCGTCTCCCCCGCCTCGTTGCGGGCGAAGCGGGCCAGCGTATCGTAGTCATAGACCCAGTTCTCCAGCATCTGCGATGGCGCCTCGGTAAAGTCGCGTTCGTTCGAAACGCCGCTTACGCCGAACCAGCGCTGGTTCCGGCCGCCCAGGATGTTGTGCAGCAGGTGGCCGTATTCGTGCAGAAAGGTTTCGATCTGGCCGTGCTCCAGCAATCCGGTGGCGTAACCCCCGGCGGGCAGGTTCATCGTCAGGACGGAGACCGGGATCGATTCCCCTTTGACGCCGCGGCGCAGGCCGATGTGGTTGGCGTGCTTGTACTTGCCCGGGCGCGGGTGCGAATCGAGATAGAATTGCCCCAGCAACGCGCCGCCGTCATAAACCTCGTAGGCTTCGACATCGGGGTGCCACAGCGGCGTATCCCACGGTCGGATGTCGATGGCGAAGAGGTCTTCCGACAGCGCCAGGATGCCGTCACGCACGTTGTCGTAGGTGAAATACCGGCGCACGTCCTGCGGATCGAGATCATAACGCGCCATGCGGGCGAGGCGGGAGGCGTAGGCCTGATTGAACAGGTCCATTGTTTGACCTGGCATTGCCTGCCCGTAAATCTCGTTCAGCGTCGCAAGGTCGGCGGCAGCCGATGGCGCCGCCGCCAACGCCAGATCGGCCAGATGCGCCTCGACCGCTGCGGGCGTGTTGAGCATCCGGTCCTCGAACACCAGCGTTGCGTAGTCGGCCCGGCCGAGCAGTTCGGCAAGTTGCTGCCGCTTGGTAAACAGCGCGCCCAGCAGGGCACTGTTCTCGGGGTACGCGCGCGACAGGCTGAGCCGCATCAGCCGTTCGCGCAAACGCGCATCATCGGCGTAGGCCATCACCGGTTGCAGGTCCGGCGAATCCGTCGAGACCTCGACAAGGCCATTGGCACCCACGGGATGGCGGTCGATCCAGTCCTGCGGCAGACCGGCGAGCTCTTCGGGCAGAACATGCACGACGAGGCGGGCGTTGGCGATGTTGCGCGCGAATTCGGCTCCGATGCGGGTCAGGTCTTCCTGCAGGGTGCGCACCTGCTCGCGCTCGGCATCGGGCAGGCTGACACCCGACCGCTCGTACCCTTCCAGCGTGCGCCGCAGATAGTACTGCGTGCCTTCGTCCGCGCCGCTGGCGTCGATCGCGCAGAGGCGATCGTAGACCGCGCGTGACAGGCCAAGCCGCGTTCCGATGGTGTCGAGCCGGGTATAACCGGCCATGCCCGCTTGGCGCTTCTCGTCGGTGTCCATCGTCTGGCTGAAACTGTAGGCTTCGGCCCCGCCGTAATAGGCGAGTGCGGCAAGATCGTCGTAAGCCTTCAAGGTGCGTTCGACCGTGTAGGGACCTTCCTGCGCCTCAAGCGCGGCGAAGCGGGCCTCTGCCTCCGCCATGTAGGCGTCGAAACGTGCAGTGATTGCAGCGGCATCGGCAGCATCGGCGTAGATTGCGCCGGCAAATTGAGCGGGAGGCATGAAGTGCTGTGTCATGGCCGGCGACGCTAGCACGGATGCGGCCAGTAGCCAGCGGGCAAAGGCGCGCTTGTGTTTGGCGAGGTGACGGCCCACATTCCGCACCATGAATTCCCGCAAACCGACGTTCACCGGGCTCCCGAGCAAGGAGCAGATCCTCGATTTCATTAAGTCCGCCGAGGGCGAGGCCGGGAAGCGCGAGATCGGCAAGCATTTCCGCCTCAAGGGGCAGGAGAAGATCGCGCTGAAGGCGCTGCTCAAGGACATGGCCGAGGAAGGCCTGATCGACGGTCGCAAGAGCGCCTACCACCGCATGGGCGGCGTGCCCAAGGTCACCGTGCTCAGGATCGTCGAGATCGACGAGGGCGAGCCGGTGGCAGTCCCGGAAAGCTGGAACCCTGACGAAGGCTCGGCTCCGCCCCGTTTGCGCGTGATCGAGAAAAAGAAGCAGGCCGCGCTGCGCAAGGGTGACCGCATCCTTGCGCGCACCGAAGAGGCGGGGCGCGGCTGGGTGGCCCACCCGATGAAGAAGCTGCCCGATGCAGAAGGCGCCATGCTGGGCGTGGTCGAGATCGACGCGAGTGGCCAGGCGTGGCTGGCACCGGTCGACAAGAAGGTTCGCAACTCGGTCAAGATCAGTGACCGCGGCGAGGCTGACAAGGGTCAGCTCGTGCTCGCAGAACCGACCGGGCGCGGGCGCAATGCCAGCGTCAAGGTGATCGAGGTGCTGGGCGATCCGCTCGCCCCGCGCAGCTATTCCCTCATCGCCATCCACAAGTTCGGTATTCCGCACACCTTCCCGCAGGAGGTGCTGGACGAGGCTGGGCTGGCGGCGAAATTGCCGCTGAGCGAGGATCGCCGCGAGGATCTGCGGCACCTGCCGATCGTCGCCATCGATCCCGCCGATGCGCGCGATCATGACGATGCCATCTGGGCCGAGAGTGACGGGGAGGGCGGTTTCCGCGCCGTCGTCGCCATCGCCGACGTCAGCTTTTACGTTCGCCCCGGCAGCAAGCTGGATCGCGAGGCGAGGAAGCGCGGCAACTCGGTTTATTTCCCCGACCGCGTCGTGCCCATGTTGCCGGAGGTGCTGAGCGCCGATGTCTGTTCGCTCAAGGAAGGGGCGGACCGCGCGGCGATGGCCTGTCATCTGACGATCGACAAGACCGGCATCGTGACGGACTGGCGCTTTACCCGCGCATTGGTGCGGATCGACCGCGTGATCGCCTACGAGGATGCGCAGGCCGAGGTCGACGCCGGCAATGCCAGCGGGCCGGTCGAGGCTCTGTGGGCCTGCTGGAAACTGCTGAACGCCGCACGCGAGGCTCGCGATCCGCTCGACCTCGACTTGCCCGAGCGGCGGGTGCAACTCGACGAGAAGGGCCGCATCACCGAGATCGCCGTGCGCGAACGGCTGGACGCGCACCGCGTGGTGGAAGATTTCATGATCGCCGCCAACGTCGCTGCCGCCAAGGCGCTGGAGAGCAAGGCGCAGCCGATCGTCTATCGCATCCATGAACCGCCGACGCGCGAAAAGCTGATTGCCATGCGCGAGTATTTCGACAGCATCGGCAAGAACCTGGCGCTGGGGCAGGTCATCACGCCGGGGCTGTTCAACCGGATGATGAAGGACATCGCCGACCCGGCGGAAAAGGCCTTGGTGATGGAAGCGGTGCTGCGCACCCAGACACAGGCCTATTACGGGCCGAACAACGCCGGGCACTTCGGTCTTGCGCTGGGCAGCTATGCCCATTTCACATCGCCCATCCGCCGGTATTCCGATCTTCTGGTGCACCGCGCGCTGGTGGATGGTTACGGACTGGAACAGCCTGCGCCCAAGGGTCAGATACCCGATCATAGCGGTCTATCGGATCGCGACCGCGAGGCGCTGGAGAAGATCACCGACGCGATCAGCCAGACCGAGCGCCGCGCGATGGAGGCCGAGCGCGACACCATCGACCGCTACGTCGCTGCCTGGCTTTCGGCGCGCGTGGGAGAGGTCTTCAAGACCCGCATCACCGGGGTGCAGAAATTCGGATTCTTCGCCACGATCGCCGATCTGGGCGGGGACGGACTGGTGCCGATCAGCACCCTGGGGCGGGAATACTTCCACTATGACGAGGCGGCACGCGCGCTCGTCGGAGAGACCACGGGCACGCGTTACAGCGTGGGCGACCTGCTCGAACTGCGGCTGGGAGAGACCAACCCGCTGACCGGCGCGCTGAAGTTCGAGCTGCCGGAAGGTGGCGGAACGCAGCGCGTCGAACCGCGCGGCAAACGTCCGGAGAAGCGACCCTTCCGGGATGCCAAGGGCAAGCAGAACGCCGCCAAGCAGAACGCCGGCAAGCGCGATGTCGGCAAGCGCGGCCGGCCAGCCAACATCCGACATCAGGGACGCGGCAAGAAGAAGTAGAGGCGCCCTTGGGTTGGCGAGCCGTTAGCTCAGCCTGTCGATCTCTTCGGTCGTCAGCGATCCGGGAATAACGAACAGCGGGCAGGTCAGTCCGCTGGCGTGGGTAGAGAAGTGCGTCACCAGCGGCCCGGGATGGCCTTCCGCCGCGGCACCCAGCACCAGTGCGGCAACTTCCGGATGGTCTTGCAGGTATTCCGCGATCACCATGTTGCCGTCCCCCACCTTCACCGCGATCTGCGGCATCTTGCCGCTTTCGAAGGCGAGTTCGCCCGCCGCGCTGTTCGCCAGCACCTCGGCGCGATTGCGCGCTTCTTCCTCGATCGTTTCCTGGATCGCGCCAAATGCGCTGAACGACTGGCGCGGCACCAGCGCGAGGATATGGACCATGCCGCCGGTCTTGGCAGCGCGGCGCGAGGCAAAGCGAAGGGCGACGCGCGCCTCCTCCGTTTCATCCACGATCACCAGATAGACGCGCATCCTCGGTTCCTCCTGCCTGGGCCCGGGTATCGGGGTTATGGCGACGCGGTGCAAGACACCTTGCCCCGCCGTGCCAAATTGGGCAGTGACCCGATGCACGACCTTTCGCCAGAAACCGGAGCCTTACCCGCCCATGCCGATCGCCATCAAGATGCCCGCCCTCTCGCCCACGATGGAGGAGGGGACGCTTTCCAGGTGGCTGGTCAAGGTGGGCGACAAGGTCAGTTCGGGCGACATCATGGCCGAGATCGAGACCGACAAGGCGACGATGGAGTTCGAGGCGGTGGACGAGGGCACGATTGCCCATATCCAGGTCGAGGAAGGCACCGAGGGCGTGAAGGTGGGCACCGTGATCGCCACCCTTGCCGAGGAAGGCGAGGACGTGGGCAGCGTGGAGGCTGCCGGCGCGTCGCCAGCCCCGGCCACGAAGAGCGCCGAAGAGCCGGTCGAAAAGGCCCGCCATGAAGAAGTCGAAGGCGAACGCAGGCGAACGGAAGAGGCGAGCACGGGCCCGGCTGCCACCCCTGCGCCAGTAGCTGCCGGCGACCGCATCATCGCCTCGCCACTCGCCAGGCGCATTGCCGAACAGAAGGGCATCGACCTTGGCAGCGTGAAAGGCTCCGGCCCCAACGGTCGCATCGTAAAGGCCGACGTCGAGGGCGCGAAGCCCGGTGCCGCCGCCGCACAGGAGACCCCGGCAACCGCTACGCCGGTCGAGCGCGAGATGGCGCCGTCTGTCCCCGTCAAGCCCGCAGAGGCGCAGGACTTCGGCATTCCGCACGAGGTGGAAAAACTGTCCTCGATGCGCAAGATCATTGCCCGCCGCCTGACCGAGAGCAAGCAGACGGTGCCGCATATCTACCTGACGGTGGATGTGCGCCTCGATGCGCTGCTGAAGCTGCGCGGCGAGCTGAACAAGGCGCTCGAACCGCAGGGCGTGAAGCTTTCCGTCAACGATA
The DNA here is from genome assembly GCF_009827335.1 of Aurantiacibacter arachoides. Lineage (GTDB taxonomy): Bacteria > Pseudomonadota > Alphaproteobacteria > Sphingomonadales > Sphingomonadaceae > Alteraurantiacibacter > Alteraurantiacibacter arachoides. The sequence goes on from NZ_WTYH01000001.1 coordinate 1,274,257, forward strand.
TGCTGATCAAGGCGCTGGCCCGTTCGCTGGAACAGGTGCCCGCCTGCAACGTGCAGTTTGCCGGCGACACCATGCTGAAGTTCAGCCGCGCCGACATTTCCGTGGCGGTCAGCATCCCCGGCGGCCTCATCACCCCCATCGTGAAGGATGCCGGCGGCAAGGCGATGAGCAAGATCAGCGCCGAGATGAAGGACCTCGCCACCCGCGCCAAGGACGGCAAGCTGGCGCCAGAGGAATTCCAGGGCGGCACTGCCAGCCTCTCCAACATGGGCATGTTCGGCATCAAGCAGTTCGAGGCCGTCATCAACCCGCCCCAGGCCATGATAATGGCCATCGGCGCGGGCGAGCCGCGGCCCTACGTGGTCGACGGCGCGCTGCAGATCGCCACCGTGATGAGCGCCACCGGCAGCTTCGACCACCGTGCCATTGATGGGGCGGATGGCGCGCAGCTGATGAAGGTGTTCAAGGAACTGTGCGAGGCGCCGCTGGGGCTGGTGGCTTGAACCGTTCGCGATACCTGCTTGCAGTGACGATGCTGCTGGCGGCCGCCTGTTCCGACGCTGCTGAGAACGGTGCTGGGGCTGTGCAGACTGTCGAGCAGCCAGCGTCTTCGCCTACAACGGCGGCAGTCGAACCGGCCCAATCGGAGCCATCTGCCAGACCCGCGCCAGGCGAGCCGGTCGAGGCCGCAATCTACGGCCGGTGGGACGTTACCTCGGCACGGCTTACCAATCCGGACGGCCCGGTGCAGGCCTACGGTGACGATGAATTGAGGGCGATCGAGGCGTTCGAACTCGTTATCGAGCGCGGCGGCATACGCTGGAGCGGGCCTGCCCTGTCGGGCGGAGGTCCGGCTTACAGCGCATTCGCCGCCGCCTGTGATACGCCCGAACCGCGCCCATCGGGCAGCGATGGCGGCCTGTCGCTGATGTGCGCAGACGGCACAGCGTTCGGGCCTCCCCCGGGCAATGCACAGCCTGCGCTTCGCCTGGATGGCAATGACGCCCTGACTGTCCGGTGGTTCGACGGCGTGACCCTCGAACTGGAGCGCGCATCTTGAGCACGACGCGCGACCCCGCCATCCGCGTCACCGCCATGCCCGCCGATGCCAATGCCTATGGCGACATCTTCGGCGGCTGGCTGATGAGCCTGATGGACTCCGCCGCGGGCCTCACCGCCTCGCGCCGGGTGAAGGGCAGGGCGGTCACCGTCGCCATGGACGGGATGCAGTTTCATCATCCGGTCAGCGTGGGTGACGAGGTTTCGGTCTATACCGACATCGAACGCATCGGCCGCACCAGCATGACCATCGCGGTCGAGGCATGGCGGCGGCACCGGCACGAGGAAGAGGCGGTCAAGGTGACGCAGGCGACCTTTACCTTCGTCGCGGTCGATGAAGCCAATCGCCCCCGCGCTATCGAGCCGGGCGCTATCGAACAACAGGAGCAGTAAGTGGCCGACAGCAATTACGACGTCATCGTTCTTGGCAGCGGACCCGGCGGCTATGTCGCGGCGATCCGCTGCGCCCAGCTTGGCCTGAAGACCGCCATCGTCGAGCGTGAACTGCTGGGCGGCATCTGCCTCAACTGGGGCTGCATTCCCACCAAGGCACTGCTGCGTAGCGCCGAGATCATGCACTATGCCCAGCACGCCAGCGACTATGGCCTGAAGATCGCAGGCGCCATCGAGGCGGACCTCGAAGCGGTGGTGAAGCGCAGCCGGGGTGTCGCCAAACAGCTCAACCAAGGCGTGACGCACCTGATGAAGAAGAACAAGATCGCCGTCCACATGGGGGAGGGCACGCTGACTGGGCCCACCTCCATCACGGTGAAGTCTGACAAGGGCGAGGAAAAGCTCTCGGCCAAGCACGTCATCGTCGCCACCGGTGCCCGCGCGCGCGACCTGCCATTCGCCCAGGCCGATGGGGAACGCGTGTGGACCTACCGTCATGCGATGACGCCGAAGGAGATGCCGAAAAAGCTGCTGGTCATCGGCAGCGGTGCGATCGGGATCGAGTTCGCCAGCTTCTACAACGACATGGGTTGCGATGTTACCGTGGTCGAGATGCTCGACCGCGTGGTGCCGGTGGAGGACAAGGACGTCTCCGCTTTTCTCGAAAAGAGCCTGACCAAGCAGGGCATGACGATCATGACCGGCGCCGGCGTAGAGGCGCTCGCCGTCTCCGGCAGCGGCGTGAAGGCGAAGATCAAGGACAAGGCGGGCAAGGTTGCCGAAACCGACTTCTCCCACTGCATCGTCGCCGTGGGCATCGTGCCCAACACGGAAACCATCGGCGTCGAGACGCTGGCCGACATGGACCGCGGCTTCATCCAGATCGACCCCTACGGACGGACCAGGTCGAAGGGCCTGTGGGCCATCGGCGACTGCACGCCGGGCCCCTGGCTGGCGCACAAGGCGAGCCATGAGGGCGTGACAGCCGCCGAGGCAATCGCGCAGGAACTGGGCAACGCAGACGTCCACCCGCACCCGCTCGACCGTTCCAACATTCCGGGCTGTACCTATTGCCACCCGCAGATCGCCAGCGTCGGCCTGACGGAGGAAAAGGCGAAGGAAGCGGGGCACGAGGTCAGGGCCGGCACCTTTCCCTTCATCGGCAACGGCAAGGCCATCGCGCTGGGCGAGGCGGAAGGCTTCGTTAAGACGGTGTTCGACGCCAAGACGGGCGAGCTGCTGGGCGCGCACATGGTTGGCGCAGAGGTCACGGAAATGATCCAGGGCTACGTTGTCGGCAAGACACTGGAGACGACCGAGGCCGAGTTGATGAACACGATCTTCCCGCACCCGACCATCAGCGAATCTATGCACGAAAGCGTGCTGGCCGCCTACGGCCGGGCGATCCACTTTTGATGGAAGGACAAGGCACACACAGCTACGTCTCCGATCCGCGCAATGCGGACGTGTTGATCGACGTCAACGGCGATCATTTCCCTCGCGACAAGGCCGTGGTCAGCGTGTTCGACAGCGGCTTCATGCTGGGCGACGGGGTTTGGGAAGGGCTGCGCCTCCACGGCGGGCGGCTGGCTTTTCTCGATCGCCATCTCGATCGATTGTGGCGCGGGGCAAAGGCCATCGCGATGGATATCGGCATCAGCCGCGCGGAGATGGTGCGACGCCTCTACGCCGTGCTCGACGCCAACGGCATGACGGATAGCGGAGCGCACCTCAGGCTGATGGTGACGCGCGGCATACGCTCCACGCCCTACCAGGATCCGCGCGTGGTAATATCTCCCGCCACCGTCGTCATCATTCCGGAATGGAAGCAACCCGCCCCCGAAACCGCAACGCGGATGCTCAGGCTGTTCACCGTCCACGTGCGCCGCGGCTATCCCGACGTGCAGGACCCGATGCTGAACTCGCACAGCAAGCTGAACTGCATAACCGCCTGCATCCAGGCGAGCGAGGCTGGCGCGGACGAGGCATTGATGCTTGACCCGCACGGCTTTGTCGCAACCTGCAACTCCACCCATTTCTTCATCGTGCGCGATGGCGAGGTCTGGACCTCCAGCGGCGATTACTGCCTCGACGGGATTACGCGCGCCGTGGTGATCGAGGTTGCGCGCGAGGCGGGCATTACCGTGCGCGAACGCAATTTCTCGCTTACCCATGTCTATGGCGCGGATGAGGCGTTCACCACCGGCACCTTTGCCGGCGTTGCCCCGGTCGGCAGCGTGGACGGGCGGGTGCTGGGCACTACGCGCGGTCCGATGGTGGAACGCCTGCAACAGCTTTATCTCGCCCGCATCCCCCGCGAAGCGACAGGGAGCGCGCGGCCCTGACGATCCGGATCGCCATGTGGTCGGGCCCGCGCAACATCTCGTCTGCCATGATGCGCAGCTTCGGCGCGCGGCAGGATTGCGCAGTCTCCGACGAGCCCTTTTACGGCGCCTTCCTGGCAGCCAGCAAGGCGCCGCACCCGCTGGCAGCACAAGTCATCGCGGATATGGATTGTGATTGGCGATCCGTCCTTGCCACGCTTTCTGGCGCGGCGCCGGGCGGCAAGCCCGTCTGGTATCAGAAGCACATGCCGCATCACATGGTCGGCTCGGTTACCATCGCCGACATGCCCCATCATCGCCACGCCTTTCTGATCCGCGACCCCGCCCGGATGGTAGCAAGTTACAGCCAGAAAAACGAGATCGTCGGACCTGAGGCGTTGGGCTACGCGCAAATGCGGCGGTATTTCGAACTGGAAAGCGAGAGGGCGGGCTGCGCTGCGCCCGTGGTCGACGCCGATACTATCCTGGCCGATCCCCGCGCTACCCTGGAGCGGTTGTGCCTTGCATTAGGCATCGGTTGGGAGCCCGCCATGCTGTCTTGGGCCAGCGGTGCCCGCGATACCGATGGCGTGTGGGGCAGCCACTGGTACGACAAGGTCAACGCCTCGACAGGCTTTGGCCCGCGACCTGCCATTACGCCAACACTGACCACAGAGTATGCCGCGGTCGCGCAAGCCTGCCGCGCAGATTACGAGGCGCTGCGCCGTTTTGCGATCTGATCGGGATGCGACGAGCGGTTCGTCGCAAATTTCCGGATATTGGAACGGCTTGCGACGTTTTCTCCGCAGAGGAGAGAATTGATGGAGTTCGAAATAACGGATCGTCCCCGCGACATGCAACGCCCGCTCAGCGGCGAAACCCGGCAGCTGGATGAAATCGGCCGCTATGCCTTTGGCGGATACCGGCACCTTCCCGCTCGATCGGACAGCGAGATCCAGCGTGATTTCGGCCAGCAACTCGGCTGACAGTGGCGATCTTTCAAAGCGCTGATGACAACATGGGCGTTTGCCGCTAGCGCGCTCTCGCTCGGCAGGATGGGTGGCAGAGCGGTCGAATGCACCGGTCTTGAAAACCGGCAAGGGTGCAAGCCCTTCGTGGGTTCGAATCCCACCCCATCCGCCAGTCGCGGCGCACCGAAACAAACGCGTAATGTGCGCCTTGGCAGGTGACATGGCTGGCAGCAGGCGTTAGAAATCTGTTTGACAATGTCCAGCAACGCGACCCCGGAAGAGGGCGCGCCTGACGAGAGGAACGCCCATGACGCCGCGCATCGCCTTCAAGGCCAGGTTTGCCGCACTTGCCGCCGCAACATGTCTCGCCGGCATCGCCACACCGGCCGCGGCGCAGGGGAGTTGCACGCGCGATCAGCTGCAGGACATGGCCGATAGCTGGATCTCCGCCGTAGAGCGCGGCACAATGATGACCATGGAGCTGGGCGAATGGGTGGATTACAACGAGAATTTCGCCCGCGGGTCGCTGGGTGGTTTCCTGGATCATCCGCGTGAAGTCGACTGGAGCCTTGCCTTGCTCGATACCGCACAGTGCAAGGTCTTCGTGGAAGCAGTCATGCTGGATGAGCAGAGGCCGCTGGTAACCGCCATGCAGTTCGGACGGGGTTTCTTTGGCGTGGGGCCGTTCGATCATATCGTCACTGACGCTGGCGACTGGCTGTTCGATGCCAATGCCACCTACGAATACGCCCGTCGCGAGAACTGGGATGTAATCCCCGAAGGCCAGCGCAACACGCGCGAGGAGTTGATCGCAGCTGCCGACGCCTATCTCGACCTGTTCAACGACGCGACCGTAGCCGTGCCCTGGGGGGAGCCGTGCGCGCGACTGGAGGGCGGTGCCTATACCGGTCGCGGTCTGCCGACCGACACCTGCAACGTCGGCGTTCCCGAGGGCGTCGAGCTCAAGAACCGTCGCTACGTGGTCGACGAAGCGCGCGGGGCGGTTAACGTATTCCTGGAATTCGGCGCAGATGCCCGACCGGACAGCCATACGTTCCGGGTCGAGAACGGCCGCTTGCGATACATCCATACCGTCACCTATTGCGAGGAAGACAACTGCGGTTTTGATCCGTTCGACCAGATGCTTGCCAGCAATCCGGACATGCAGCCGCCCTATGCAGACTAGGCGGCAAGGGAGGAAAGTTGGATCATTCGCCTGGGCGCGGGGAACGGGCGTCTGGCCGCTCGGTTGATTCCAAAGCCATTCCCTTGAACGTCCGAAGGACCTAGCGTCATCCGCATGACAATTTCCGCGATTAAAAAGATGGGCCTGTGTGCCGCCGCGCTGATGCTTTGCGCCAACCCCATTACCGCTCTCCCTGCCGCCGCCCAGAACCAGTCGTTCGATGCCTACCTTCAGGATGTCGCCCGCCACGCCCGGTCGGAAGGCGTATCGCAGTCGGCCATCGACGGCGTGCTTAGTGGATTGACGCCCAACCAGCGGGTGATCGATCTCGATCGTGACAACGTGGGTTCCAGCAGCAGTTCGAGCTCGAACAGTTTTCCGTCGATGGCTGCCTACCTGCAGCGGCATAATACACAGGCGCGGATCGACGGGGGCCGGCGAGCACTGACGCGCATCGGCTCTACGGCGAACAGGATCGAACGCGAATACGGCGTGCCGGCGGAAATCGTCGTCGCTATCTGGGGGCACGAGACGTCCTATGGCGCGGTGATGGGCGGGTTCGACCTGCCGCGCAGCCTGGCTACGCTGGCTTGGGAAGGCCGCCGCCGCGATCTTTTCGAACGCGAGCTTATCGACGTGATGAAGATGGTCGATCGCGGCGTGCGGCGCGATCAGCTCGTGGGGAGCTGGGCAGGCGCTTTCGGGAATGGCCAGTTCCTCCCCAGCATCTACCTGCGCCTCGCGGTGGATGGCGACGGTGACGGGGATCGCGATATCTGGAACTCGGATGTCGACAGCGTGGCCTCCATCGCCAACTATTTTCGCGATGCGGGCTGGCGTTCCGGGCAACCTTGGGCGGTGCGCGCCTATGTGCCCAACAATGCCAACCGGTCGGGCATCGCCAGCAGCCTGAACGCGCCGGTGTGCCCCCGCGTTCACGAACGCCACAGCCGCTGGCTGACCATTCGCGAATGGCGCGAGCGGGGCGTACAGCCGCAGGGTTCGCTGCCGGACGATGCCCTGGCCGCCCTGTTCGAACCCGATGGTCCGGCGGCGCCGGGTTACCTGTTAACCCAGAATTATAGGGTTATCCTCGAATACAACTGCTCGAATTACTACGCCATGAGTGTGGGGTTGCTTGCAGATGAGATTGCCCGCTGAAGCCAGTTTCGGCCCGTTCCCAAGGCTTGCGTTAACCTTACTGGCAGCCGCCGGGTTATCGGCTTGCAGCATGATCGGCCTGGGTTCCACCGAGACTTCGATTGCTGGCCTGAGCGCCAATCAGCCTGACACCGGGCCATCGGCGGATTACCCGGTTGTGATCGGCGGACCTTATACGATCGACGGTATCGAGTATGTGCCCACCGATACGATGAACGTGGACGAGGTCGGCTACGCTGCACTCGACGCCAGCGCGCTTGGCGTAACCGCGGCCCATCACACGCTGCCGTTGCCCAGTTATGCCGAGGTCACGTCGCTCGAAAGCGGGCTGACGATCCTCGTCCGCGTCGAGCGGCGCGGCCCGATGGCATCGAACGACCTTATCGCGCTGGCTCCTGCCGCGCTGGAACAGCTTGGCGCCGCGGCGGGTGATCCGGTTCGTGTGCGCCGGGTCAACCCGCCCGAGGATCAACGCACCCTGCTTCGCAGTGGCGCCGCCGCCTTGCCGCGGATGGATACCCCTGGCTCGCTGCTGACCATCCTCCAGCGCCGCTTGCCGATGCGCGGGGCTGCCTCGCTTGCGGCCAACCGTGCGCTGGTGCCGCAGGCTGGCGATGTCGAACCGGTCGCGATCGCGGCATCCGACGTTGTCCCGCCCGCCGCCGCCGAGCAGGCTGAGCCGGCAGAAATTGCCGTCGCGCCGTGGCCCGGCGATGCTCCGGAAGTGACGACCACGGAGGCAATTGAAGCGGGCCAGCGGGCAGCCGAAGTCGCAAACACGGCCCCCGCACCTGCTGTCGAAGGCGGTTTCATCGTGCAGGCAGCGGCATTTGCCAGCGAGGAAAACGCTTCCCGTGCCGCAGCCGCGCTGGGTGGTACGATCTCGCGATCGGGGCGCTTTTACCGCGTGCGCACCGGTCCCTTCGCTACCCGTGGAGAAGCCGAGGCCTCGCTCGCCAACGTCCGCCGTGCAGGGTATAGCGACGCGCGAATCCTGACCAGCGGCTGACGTCTTTCCTGCACGTTCGCCGCGCTGTGCGGTGGAGGTTGTGTGAGGAAGTACCTGGCAGTGGCGATTGCAGGGGCGGCAGCCACTGGCATTGCCGCCATGCCCGCAGATCGCCCTTCCTCCGACCAGGGGCCGCGCGCGGCCACTGCCGTCGAACCGGCAGGCATCCCCGCTGGTGGATACGATCCCGCCCAGGTTCCGGCGCCTGACGACATTCCCGTTGCCCTGCTGGTCGATCTGTCCAGCGGGCAGGCCCTTTACAGCCGGGAGGCCGACCGCCGCTTCGTGCCGGCGTCGGTCACCAAGGTCATGACCGCCTACACCGCCTTCAAGCTGGTCGATGAAGGCACGCTTCGACTGAACATGCCGTTCCTCTATACGAAGGAATTGGAGGACCAGTGGTACAACGAGGGGTCGAACATGTTCCTCCTCGCCGGGGAACGGCCCACGATCGCGCAGTTACTGCTCGGCGTCACGACCGTCTCGGGCAACGATGCCAGCGTCGCGCTGGCGGTGGCAGGCGTTGGCTCGCTCGATAGCTGGCTGGCGCTTATGAACGCTAATGCCCAAGACCTGGGCATGGCGGATACCCACTTCGGTTCGCCGAACGGCTTCCCCGACGGCGGCCAGACCTATACCACGGCCCGCGATCTCGCCGCCCTGGCCGAGGGCATGATCGAGCGTTACCCCGGACTTTACCGCCGGTTCTTCGGCCACCGTCTGCTGACCTGGCGGGATGTCACGCAAGCGAACCACGATCCGGTCACGGGCTCGGTCGAGGGCGCTGACGGCATCAAGACGGGCTACACCAACGAGGCCGGCTACACTTTCGTCGGTTCGGCCGAGCGCGACGGTCGCCGCTTGGTGATCGTCATTGCCGGGGCTCCCAACGCCGGGGTGCGCAACCGCGCGGCACGCGACATGCTCGAATGGGGCTTCGATGGCTTCGAGCGCCGCACCCTGCTGACGGGCGGCTCTATCGTCGGGCTGGCCGAGGTGCAGGATGGCTCGGCATCAAGCGTTCCCTTGCGCCTGCCTGCCGATTTCGAGGTGGCCATTCCGCGCGAAGGCGGCGGCCCGCTATCCTCCGGCGGCGACTGGCGGGTGGAGATCGTCTACCGCGGCCCCATCGAAGCCCCCATCGCTCGCGGCGCCCCGATTGCCCGGATGCGTTTCACGATGAACGGCGAAACGGTGATGGAGACGCCGCTGGAAGCTGATGTCAATGTCGCCAGGGCCAACGCCGCCGAGCGCGTGGCCAACGCGGTCAGCCGGTGGACGCGATGAGGGGCGGGCGGTTCATCAGCCTCGAAGGCGGGGAGGGCGTTGGCAAGTCGACGCAGGCGCAGATGCTCGCCGATGCCTTGCGCGGACGCGGCCTTGCCGTTCTCCAGACCCGCGAGCCCGGCGGCACCCGCGGGGCCGAGGCGATCCGCGCCCTTCTGCTCGACCAGCAATACGATTGGGACGCCAGCGCCGAGGCGCTGCTGTTCGCGGCGGCCCGGTCGGATCATGTAACCCGCGCCATCCGCCCGGCGCTCGAACGGGGCGAATGGGTCGTTTGCGACCGCTTCGTCGATTCCTCGCGGGCCTATCAGGCGGGGGGAGACGACCTTTCGGATAACGCCGTGCTCTCGCTCCATACCATCGGATCCTACGCACTGATGCCGGATGTCACCTTCCTGCTGCAGGCCGACGGTGCCGAGGTGGCGCAGCGTCTGGCGGAACGCGACAGCGACGGGGCCGACCGGATCGGAGCCAAGTCCGCCGATTACCACTTGCGCGTCGCCCGGCGTTTCCGCGATCTTGCCGCGATGGACGCTGAACGCTTCGTGCTGATCGACGCTTCGGGATCGCCGCACGATGTGCATGGCCGCATCCTGCGGGCGCTGGCGCCCCTGCTGGGCGAGGGCGGGTGAGCTACATCGGTCATGAGCCCGCGTGGGAAGCGTGGCGCAGGGCGCTGGGCGGCGGACGGATGCACCATGCCTGGATCCTTTCCGGCAGGCGGGGGGTGGGCAAGAGCGCCTTTGCCTTGGCCGCCGCGCGTGAACTGGTCGCCGAGGAGGGCGTGCCCCAGCCCGCCGATCATCCCGACATCCTCTACCTCTCGCACCCGGCAAAGAACGATGCCGAGGCGAAGAAACAGGCGGATGGCAAACCGTTCGAACTGGCGCGCAACATCAAGATCGAGCAGATCCGCCGACTGCAGCAACGCCTGACGACCCGGCCCACGCTGGGCGCACGGCGTGCGGTCATCATCGACCCTGCCGATGACATGGAAGCACCCACTGCGAACGCCCTGCTCAAGAGCCTTGAGGAGCCCCCGCAAGGTACGTTCTTCCTGCTGGTCGCCCATCGTATCGGGCGGCTCCTGCCCACGATCCGCTCACGCTGCCGCGTGCTCACCTTCCCGCGCGTGCCGGATGGCGAGATGGACGCCGTTCTGGCGCGCGAGGCTCCCGAGGCAAGTGCCGAAGTGCGTGCCGCGGCGATTGCTGCCGCCAGCGGGTCCCCCGGCGCCGCGATCGATTTCGTCGCGCTGGACCTTGGGAAGATCCATACCCTCATGCGGCAGATCGCCGGTGAGGGTGACCCCGATTTCACCCTTCGTGGCCGTCTGGCAACGGCAATGGGTGCGAGGCCCGACAGGAAGCGCCAGTTGGCTGCAATCGAGCTGGCGCGCTCCGTCGTGGCTGGCCGGATCGAAGATGTGGCGCATCGCGACATTCCGGCGATGGTGGACATCCATGCCAACCTCCTCCGCCTTGCCGCCCAGGCGCCGACAGCCAATTTCGACGCGGGGTTGCTGGTGATGGAAATCGGCACCTTGCTCGCCGGACTGGCGCCCTCTAGGGCTCCGGCCAATGGCTGACCCCTTCTATATCACCACCGCGATCCACTATCCCAACGGCAGGCCGCACATCGGCCACGCTTATGAGACCATCGCAGCCGACGTGCTTGCCCGGTTCCACCGGCAGGCAGGGCGCGAGGTGCGGTTCCAGACCGGCACCGACGAACACGGGCTCAAGATGGCGCAAAAGGCACGTGAGCTGGGCGTCACGCCGCGCGAACTGGCAGACGAAATGTCTGGCTATTTCCGCGATTTGTTCGCCAAGCTGAATATCTCGCATGATCGGTTCTTCCGCACCAGCGAGGACGAGCATCATCGCGCCAGCCAGGCCTTGTGGCGGGCGATGGAAGAGAACGGCGACCTGTATCTCGACCGCTACGAGGGATGGTACTCGATCCGCGACGAGGCCTATTACGACGAGAGCGAACTCACCGAAGGGGAGGGGGGCGAGAAAGTTTCGCCGCAGGGCACTCCGGTCGAATGGACCGTGGAGGAAAGCTGGTTCTTCCGCCTGTCGAAGTACCAGCAGCCGCTCCTCGACTTCTATCGCGACAATCCCGACTTCATCCGCCCGGAAAGCCGCCGCAACGAGGTAATGCGCTTCGTCGAGGGTGGCCTGCGCGATCTGTCTGTCAGCCGCACCAGCTTCGACTGGGGGGTCAAGGTGCCGGGCCATGACAATCACGTCATGTATGTCTGGGTCGATGCGCTGACCAACTATCTGACCGGTCTGGGCTTTCCGGACGATACCGAGGCGATGGCAAAGTTCTGGCCCGCCGATCTGCACCTCATCGGCAAGGACATCGTCCGCTTCCATGCGGTTTACTGGCCCGCCTTCCTCATGAGCGCTGGCGTTTCGCTGCCGAAGCATGTGTTCGGGCATGGCTTCCTGCTCAATCGGGGCCAGAAGGAAAGCAAGAGCCTGGGCAACACGACAGATCCGGGCGCGCTCGCCGACCGCTATGGTGTCGATGTGCTGCGCTACTTCCTGCTGCGTGAATTCAGCTTTGGGCAGGATGGCAGCTATTCACAGGAAGCCATTGTTTCGCGGTCAAATTCGGAATTGGCGAACAGCTTCGGCAACCTGGCGCAGCGCACCTTATCGCTGATCTTCAAGAACTGTGACGGCATCCTGCCGCCGGTCGGCATACGCACCGCCGACGACGATGCGCTGCTGGCCCATGTCGGGCGGGTCATCGCGAAAGACATGCCCGCCGCCTATACCGACCTGGCCTTCGCCCAGGCGCTTGAATCATGGATGGGCGCGGTATTCGCCTGCAATGCTTATATCGACGCGCAGGCCCCTTGGACGCTGAAGAAGACCGATTTCGCGCGCATGGAGACGGTTCTGGCGACGCTGTACGTGGCAATCGCGCAGCTTGCTCTGGCAGTCGAACCGGTCATGCCGACCGCGATGGACAAGCTGCTAGGCGCGATGGGCGTGGGCAAGGATTTGCGCACTCCCGAAGCGATCCGCTCGGACTGGTATGCGCCTCTCGAAACAAGCGATTTCCGCCTCGCCAAGCCTGAGGGTCTCTTTCCGCGGCTGGAGCTGCCAGAGGCCGAACTTTCCTGATGCTTGTCGACAGCCACTGCCACCTGAATTACAAGGGACTGGCCGAGCGTCAGGGTGAAGTCCTCGCCCGCGCCCGCGCCGCCGGTGTGCGCGGTTTCCTGAACATCTCGACCAGGCACAGCGAGTGGCAAGATGTCGTCGCCACCGCCGAGCGCGAGGCTGACGTTTGGGCAACCGTCGGGATTCACCCGCACGAGGCTGACAAGCACGCCGACCTCGGCCGCGACGTCCTGCGCACGGCGACCGAGCACCCCCGCGTAATCGGCATCGGGGAAAGCGGCCTCGACTTCTATTACGACAAATCGGACCGCGACGTGCAACGCGATCTTTTCCGCATGCATATCGGCGTTTCGCGAGAGACTGGCTTGCCGCTGATCATCCACACACGCGACGCGGACGACGACACCGCTGCCATTCTCGAGGACGAGACAGGGAAGGGCGCTTTCCCGGCGCTCATCCATTGTTTCACCGCGTCGCCAGCGTTTGGACGGCGGGTGCTTGATCTGGGATTGACGATCTCGCTCTCCGGCATAGTCACCTTCAAGAACGCCGCAGAACTACAGGAATTCGCTAAGGAAATTCCAGGCGACCGCATCCTTGTCGAAACGGATAGCCCCTTTCTCGCGCCAGTGCCGCACCGCGGAAAGCCATGCGAGCCGGCGTTCGTCCGCGATACCGCGCAGTTCGTTGCCGACCTGCGCGGCGTCAGCCTGGATCAACTCGCCGCAACGACATCGGACAACTTCTTCCGCCTTTTTGGAAAGGCCGAAGCTGCATGAAGCTGATTGTCCTGGGTTCGGGAACGTCCACGGGCGTTCCGCGGATCGGTAACGATTGGGGCGAATGCGACCCTGCCAATCCGAAAAATCGCCGAACGCGTGTCTCGATCGTGGTAGAAAGCAACGCCGGAACCCGCTTGCTGGTCGATACTTCGCCAGACCTGCGCCATCAACTGCTTGCAAATGACATAGGGCGCATCGACGGCGTTTTCTGGACCCACGACCATGCCGATCACTGCCATGGCATTGATGATCTGCGGCCGCTGCGCTTCGGTCGCAGCGCCGGCATTCCCGGCTTTGCGTCGCAGGCCACCGGAGACAGCCTCAAGCGCCGGTTTTCGTACGTGTTCACCGGCCAGCACGGTTATCCCAACATCGTCGATCTGAACGGGCTGGATACCTTGCGGATCCATGCCGGGTTTGGGGTGAAATCGCTGGAGATGCCGCACGGGCCAATCTGCTCGACCGGTTATCGCTTTGATGCTGATGGAAAATCAATAGGTTACGCGACGGATTTCTGTCAGTTGTCCGATGAGTTGATCGGTTTTTTCCGCGGGGTCGATGTGCTCGTATCCGACTGTTTGCGCCGGGAGCCGCATCCGACGCATGCAAGCCTGGCGATGGCGCTGGAATTCAGCCAGCGAACTGGAGCCGGCAAGACCGTGCTCTCACACCTCGACAAGAGCATGGACTACGCCACGCTGAGTGCCGAGATCCCGAATACTGTGCTGGTGGGTTACGACGGCATGGTGCTCGAGGCATGAGCGGCAGCGTGGGCGAAGGCGCCTGGCTCTCGATCATCGCCTTGTCGGCATGGGCGATATTGGCGTTCGGGGCTTACCGGTCCTACCGTATCGACACTGCCAAGACGTTGCGGATGGCGCTGACTTGGGCGGCGATCTTTACAGGCGTCGCGCTGCTGTTCGGATTGGTCCTGTGAAGGTTTCTGCCTGGGCGAACCCACTCGTAGCCAAGACCCCTTCTTTACATAATATATATTATCATCTTCGGGTCGGTCTGTCTCGGAGGGCAAAGGTCGGGATCGTCTAGCAATGTCAGATCAGCTCAGTCGTCTTCTCTCCATCATGGCCAGGCTTCGCGATCCGGAGCGTGGCTGCGAATGGGACCGCGCGCAGGATTTTGCCACCATCGCGCCGTACACAATTGAAGAAGCCTACGAGGTCCACGATGCGATCGAGCGCGGCGACATGGGCGACTTGCGCGGCGAACTTGGCGACCTGCTGCTGCAGGTCGTCTTTCACGCGCGCATGGCCGAGGAAGCCGGCCACTTCAGCTTCGAGGATGTCGCGGCCGCCATTTCCGACAAGATGGAGGCGCGCCATCCGCATATCTTCGGGGCGGAAACCGGCACAATGGACCGCGTCCGTTGGGAAGATATCAAGGCGGCCGAGCGAAAGTCAGGTGGAGCTGACAGCGTCCTGAGCGGCGTCGCGCTGGCGCTGCCTGCACTGATGCGGTCGGACAAGCTGCAAAGCCGGGCGGCGCGCGTGGGCTTCGAATGGCACGATATGCAGGGACCGAAGGCCAAGCTTGCGGAAGAACTCGACGAGCTCGACGCCGCAAGCGACGAGGAGAGGCTTATCGAGGCTGGCGACGTTCTGTTCGTGGCGGTGAATATCGTCCGCAGATATGGCGTCGACGCCGAGCAGGCGCTGCGCGCGGCCAACAGTAAATTTGAACGCCGCTTTCGTGCCATGGAACACCTCGCGTCCGAGGACGGGTGCGATTTTGCCAGCCTGTCGCTCGATGAACAGGAAACCTATTGGCAACGTGTAAAGGGATCGGAAGTCTAGCTTTCAAGCGCCTCGAAACGCCCAAATTCCTTGTCGGTAAGCCGCACGTTCAATACGCGCATCGGACCGGCCTCGCCCTCCCCGCCGTCTTCGTCTTCAAGCACCGCGCCATGGGCATGGAGCCAGGCGATGCGCGATCCGTCCGATGCCGGAATGCGCAGACTGTAGCTTCTGGCCCCCGTCGTCAGGACTTCACCAAGCCGCTTGCGCAACACATCAATTCCCGCACCCGTCATCGCTGAAAGGGCGAGAACATCGTCGTCCATCCCGGCCAGCGGTTCAAGCTCGAGGCGGCGTTCTTCGCTCAGCGCGTCCCACTTGTTCCAAACCTCCAGAACCGGCGCGCCCACCCCCTCCCCGGCCTCGTCGACAACGCCAAGGTCTGCGAGAACGGAAAGCACCTCCCGCTTCTGCGCGGAGCTGTCGGGATTAGCCATGTCGCGCACGTGGAGCACGATATCCGCCGCCGTCACCTCCTCCAGCGTCGCCCGGAATGCGGCAACCAACTGGGTCGGCAGGTCGGAGATGAAGCCAACGGTGTCGGACAGGATGGCCTTCTCCACGCCGGGCAACCCAATTGAACGCATCGTCGGATCAAGGGTGGCAAACAGCAGGTTCTCGGCCATCACGTCGGCCCCGGTCATGCGGTTGAACAAGGTGGACTTGCCGGCGTTGGTATAGCCGACCAGCGCGATCACGGGCCAGGGTGCCCTGCCCCTCCGCTTGCGATGCAACTCGCGGGTCTTGCGCACCTGTTCCAGTTCGCGCCTGAGCTTCCCCATGCGATCGCGGATCATGCGCCGGTCGGCCTCGATCTGGGTCTCGCCCGGACCGCCGAGAAAGCCGAAGCCGCCGCGCTGGCGTTCGAGGTGGGTCCAGCTTCGCACCAGCCGGCTTTGCTGATAATCGAGATGGGCCAGTTCGACCTGCAAGCGGCCTTCTGCCGTAGCCGCGCGCTCTCCGAAGATTTCGAGGATCAATCCGGTGCGATCGATAACCTTGCGGCCGATCTTTTCTTCCAGATTGCGCTGCTGAATACCCGAGAGTGCGCCATCGATGATGACCAGTTCCGCCTCATGCAACTCGCAATCGGTAGCGATGCGCTGCACCTGGCCTTCGCCGAACAGCGTGTTCGGTCGGACATCCCGAACGTTGAGGATGTAGGCCTCGGCGACGACGATACCGATCGCCAGCGCCAGCCCCTTCGCCTCTTCCAGCCGCGCCTCAGGTTCTTGCGAGGAACGCTGGCCGCGAATGTCCGGGCACACGACGATGGCCCGCGCGCCGCGCGTTACCTCGCCTTCGATGTCATCATCAACAATCAGGCGTCTTCACCTTGTTCGTCCGGCTCTTCACCATCGTCGTCACGCTCTTCCATTCCGTCATCGGTCAGGTCGACCGGAGTTGCCGGCTGAACCGTGGAAACGGCGTGCTTGTAGGCAAGCTGGACGTAGCCATCCCGCTCCAGCAGCACGCAAAATAGATCGAAGGCGGCGATGCGGCCCTGCAGCATTACGCCGTTGACCAGGAACATGGTCACCTGGACAGCGGCGTCGCGGACACGGGTGAGGAAGATGTCCTGCAACAGGCGCTGCTTGGGATTGCCATTGAAGCCGGTATCAAAGCCGTCGGCATCAACCGGATCGGCTGGCATGATAGTGGAGATCGCGTGCTTGTAGACCAGCTGCGATTGACCATCACGGCGCAAAAGGATCGAGAAATTGTCGAACCAGGTGACGATGCCCTGCAGCTTCACGCCCTTCACCAGGAACATGGTGACGGGCATCTTTTCGCGGCGAAGGTAATTAAGGAAAATATCCTGCAAATTCCCAGCCTTTGCATTTGCCGGTGGCTTGCGAATGGAAGCTGCGCGCATCGGCGCGGCGGATTTGGCGGTCGACGATGTCCGGGGCCCGGGCTTGGTCGCCGCCTTCGGCGCAGGTTCGGGCAAAGGACCGGGCGTTGGGGAGCCAGGTTCGTCCTCGCTCCTGGATCGCGGCCGGGCCGAAAGGGTTCCCTTGGTCATCCATCACTCCGTTGTTGTTGGCCCGACGCGCAACGCCAGGCAATCTGGTCCGCCTGCCTGAAGACCAGCGTTCCGAGCACGTCGATTGTGCGGATGCAACATGACATCTGTAAGGACAATTTTCGAGTGGGCTAAAAGTTTCCGGTTGCAAAGGCCGGGTTTGCCAATCTTGGCCGGTTACTCGTCTTCGTCCGTTTTCCTGTCGCTCATGCCGAGCAGTTTCAGCTTCCGGTGCAGCGCCGATCGCTCCATGCCGATGAAGCCTGCAGTCTTGGAGATATTGCCTGAGAAACGCCGGATCTGGATACGCAGATATTCGCGTTCAAAGCTTTCGCGCGCCTCGCGCAACGGAACGCCCATAAGGTTGGTAAGGCCTGAGCTGGAATCGTTGCCACCGCCGGTGATTTCCTGCGGCAGCAGGCTGGGCGTAATGGTATCGAACTCCTCACGCGGGGCGAGGATTACGGTCCGTTCGATCACGTTGCGGAACTGGCGCACGTTGCCCTGCCAGTCGTAGGCCTGCAGCGTGGCCATCGCTTCGGGTGAAATGGCCGGAGGGTTCAGACCCTGTTCGCGGGCGTAGCGGGTTACGAAGTGTTCCGCGAGGGCGGGAATGTCGTCGCGCCGGTCGGCAAGCGGGGGAATGTCGATCGGCACCACGTTGAGGCGGTAATACAGGTCCTCGCGAAAGCGGCGTTCCTCGATCTCGTGCTTCAGATCCTTGGCGGTGGAGGAGACCACCCGCACATCGACCCCGATCTGCCGGTTGCCGCCCACCCGTACGAAGCTTTGATCGGTCAGGACGCGCAGGATGCGGGCCTGGGTGCTTTCCGGCATGTCCGCCACCTCGTCGAGGTAGAGGGTGCCACCATCCGCCAGTTCGAGCAGGCCAGGCCGGACCAGCCTGCCCTCGTCTTCTTCGCCGAACAGTTCCTGTTCGAACCGTTCCGGCGTGATGCGCGCGGAATTGACGGTGACGAAGCTCTTGTCCGCCCGCGGGCTCCAGGCGTGGAGCAGGCGCGCCGCCACTTCCTTGCCCGACCCTGCGGGACCGGCGATCATCACCCGGCTGCCGGTGTTGGCGACCCGCTTCAGCGTGGCGCGCACCTGGTTGATGGCGCTCGAATTGCCGGTGAACTCGTCGTGGTTGACCATCCCTTCGCGCAGCCGCTCGTTCTCGCGGCGCAGACGCTCCGTTTCCGTCGCACGTTCGACGAGGTGCAGCAGCTTGCTTGCCTCGAACGGCTTTTCGATGAAATCCATCGCCCCGCGGCTGACGGCGGAAACAGCGGTATCGATGTTGCCGTGGCCGGAAAAGATCAGCACCGGCAGGTTGGGCTCGCGCGCCTTGATCGCATCGAGCACCTCCAGCCCGTCACGCGGGCTGCCGTGCAGCCACACATCGAGCAGCACCAGGCTGGGGCGGCGTTCGTCGACCATGGCAATGGCGGTCTCGCTGTCACCCGCGGTGCGGCATTCGTAACCCTCGTCGCTCAACACCCCCGCTACGAGGTCGCGGATGTCGCGTTCGTCGTCGACGACTAGAATATCGAGTGCCATTACTGGTCTCCTGAAGGACTGTATTCGAGGGTGCCGAGGCCGTCGGCCAGCCTGGCGGGATCGCGGGCAAAGCGCAGGCGGGCACGCGTGCCGCCCTGCTCGCCGGCGGCAGCGAATTGCAGGTCGCCGCCATGCTCCTCGACGATCTTCTTGACGATGGCGAGGCCAAGGCCGGTGCCTTTCTCGCGCGTCGTAACGTAGGGCTCCATCACGTTGAGCCCGCCCTTGGGCAGGCCAATGCCGTTATCGGTCACGTCGACCTGCACGAAGTCGCCTTGGACAGAGACCTCCACCCCGATGCGCGCGCGCCAATCGGGTTCGGCATCGCGCAAACGCACCTCGACCGCCTCGGCGGCGTTCTTGAGGACGTTGGTCATGGCCTGGCCGAACTGGTGCCGGTCACAGGCGATGGCAGGCACCGCGTCCTCGCTAGCGAAACTGTAGGCGATCTCCGGATGGGCGACTTCCTGCAGGAACAGCGACTGGCGCACCAGATCGACCGGGTCCTCCTGCCGGAAGACGGGCTTGGGCAGCCGGGCAAAGCTGGAGAATTCGTCGACCATCTTGCGCAGGTCACCGACCTGGCGGATGATGGTGCCGGTAAGCTCGCCGAACAGCTCAGCATCGGTCTCGATCTGCTTGCCGTATCGGCGCTGGAGGCGCTCGGTCGCGAGCTGAATGGGGGTAAGCGGGTTCTTGATCTCGTGCGCGATGCGGCGGGCGACATCGGACCAGGCGGCCTGCCGCTGATCGACCAGCTGGCGGGTAATGTCCTCGAAGGTGATGACATGGCCGCCGGCGGCGGGCGAAAGCTGCACCGCCAGTGTCAGCAATTCCCCGCCCTGGCTGTACTGGATGATCTCACTGCGCTTGCCCTCGCGCAGAAGCTGCGCGAACTGCGGCGCCACCTCCGCCAGGTCGTGTCCGACCACCTGCCCTGCCCCATCCTCCAGCAGCAGCGCCTGGGCCGAATTGTTCATCAGGGCGATGCGCGCGTCGCCATCGACCGAGACGATCCCGGCGGTGATGGATTCCAGCACGGCTTCCATGAAGGCGCGCCGTTCCGCCAGCTGGTGATTGGCGCCGAGCAGCTGGTCGGTCTGCCGCTCGATCTGCGCGGTCATCCGGTTGAAGGCGCGGTTGAGCAACCCGATCTCGTCCTGCCGCGCGGTGCGGCCGGATACGCGCATGGCATAGTTGCCGCTGCCGATTTCACCTGCCGCCGCCGCCAGCTCGGTCAGCGGCTTGACCTGGCGATCCGCGAACCTGAGTGCCACCCACACGGCGATGGCCACGAGTGTCAGGCTTACCAGGAACAGCGCCACGTTGAATTGCAGCTGGAGAACGCGGGCGTTCTGCGTCAGGTCGGCGTAGGAACTGACCACGTTCTGGGCCCGGCGATACAGCAGTGCTGCGGCCGGCTGCGCATCGCGGGCGACATAAAGGTAGGCTTCGGAATCCCTGTCCAGCAGGGCCATTGCCTCGATCCGGACGTCGGACGATCGAACGACGAACTGCTCGCCGGCGAGCAGCCGCTCCGCATCGTCCGGGGTCATGCGGATCCGGCTGATGTCCTCGCTCGGATCGACGATCGCCAGGGTGCCGATCGCGCCTTCGTCGGTGCTTCGCAGGACAGCGGCCTCGCTAAGCTCACGCTGGTAGACCTGATACGAGAACCGGTCCTCAAATACGGGGCTGGTGATCGGGTAGCTTTGCAGGACGAAGCGCATGTCGAATGCCATCGTCACGGCATTGTAGCCCACGTTGCGCTGGTTCTCCTGGTAATACCCTTCGGCCAGTTCGTTTGCGTTCTGCATCATTCCGCGCGAGTTGTCGGAGAACCAGAACTCTACGCCGGACTGGAACAGGATGGAAGCGAACACCGCCACGACCAGGGTGGGAATGGCGGCGATCAGGGAAAAGAAGAACACCAGGTTCACGTGCAGCCGGGCGCTGGTGCCGCCGGCGCGCCTGATGGCCGCACGCCGCCCCCACAGGACGACCATCCCGAGCGCGGGGATGAGAGTGCCGAGCAGCAGTGCCGCTGCCTGCTCCGACGGCATCAGCCCGTCGGCCGACGATCGCGCCGCTATGGTGAGATAGGCGGTTGCCAGCATCGCCACCAGCGTCACCGCGCACAGGATTTCGAGCCACAGGAAAAGGTTCAGCCGCCGCGCAGCAACCTGCGTGCGTCGCCAGAAGCGCGAGCGCGTTGCTGCGGGATGGTCCGCTTTTGGAAGGGGCGTGGTCGCCACGTTGCAGACTTACAACGGCACTGTTGCCCTTTTGCAAGAGCTTTGTGACGGAAAGCTGTCAGCTTCGGGCGAAGCGTTCTGGATCGATCGCGAGGTCTGAAAGACGCTTGCGAAGGGTATTGCGATTTATGCCCAGCAGGTGCGCAGCCTTCAGCTGATTGCCGTGGGTTCTGGCCAGCGCATAGTGGAAGATGGGCCGTTCCAGTTCGCCCAGCGCAGCGTGATAGAGCTCGCCCTCGGCGAAGTTGGCGCCCGCGAGCCATGCGCTGACCGATGCGCCGATGTCCGCTGATCCGCCCTTTGCAGAGGCACCGTCGAATAGGCCGGAAACGGTTGCGACATCGATGGTATCCTCCCGTGCCAGCAGCGCCGCGCGATAGACCAGGTTCTTCAACTCGCGCACGTTGCCGCGCCAGGGTTGCTGCGCCAGCATCCGCTCTGCATCGCGCGACAATCGCCGCGCCGGGAGACCTTCCTGTGCCGCCAATCCGAGGAAATGCCGTGCCAAGGGGCCAATATCGCCATCGCGGTCGCGCAGCGGCGGCAGCTTTATCGGCACCACGTTGAGACGATAGAACAGGTCTTCCCGAAATGCGCCTTCTGCGATGAGCGGCGCGAGATCCTTGTTGGTTGCGGCAACGATGCGCACGTCCACCGCGATTTCCTCGTTGCCGCCGACGCGCCGGATGCGGCCCGATTGCAGTGCGCGCAGCAGCCTGGTCTGTGCCTCGGCCGGCATGTCGCCGATCTCGTCGAGGAACAGCGTGCCGCCGCTGGCCTGTTCGAACTTGCCGATGGCGCGAGCCGTTGCGCCGGTGAAGGCGCCCTTTTCGTGGCCGAACAGCTCGCTCTCGATCAACTCGCGCGGAATGGCTGCGGTGTTGACCGCAACGAAGGGCCCTGCCTTGCGCCTGCCGAGTTCGTGGATCGCTTCCGCCACCAGCTCCTTGCCCGTGCCACTTTCTCCCAGGACAAGCACTGTCAGGTCGTTGTGCAGGACGCGGCTGATCAGGCGGTAGACCTCCTGCATCGCCTTGCTGCGGCCGATCAGGGGGAGGTCCTGCGGCGTCTCCCCCTTCGCGGGATCGGCATCCTTGGCCTCTGCCGCCTGCCGCGCGGCGCGCACCACCTCGTCCAGATCGAAGGGCTTGGGGAAATATTCAAAGGCACCCCGCGTCATGGCGCGCACCGCGGTATCGAGCGTGTTCTGGGCGGAGAGGATGATGACCGGCAGATCAGGCCAGGCGTCCTGTACCTTGCCCAGTGTCTCGATACCGTCCCCGTCGGCCAGCATGACGTCAGTCAGCATGACGTCATACCGTCCTGCCGCCAGGGCGGCATCGCGCCCGGTGACCGAATCCGTTGTCTCGACGATGAATCCCTCGTCCTCCAGGCCCGCGGTGAGGACCGTGGCGATCGCATTGTCATCTTCGACCAGTAGCGCTTTCCTGTCCATCAACCCCTCCTTCAGCGCGCCACGGGCAGATGCACGCGAAAGTGCGTCCACCCGGCCTGATGGTCGCGTTCATGACTGACCCGCCCTCCCATGTCGCGCACCAGTTTCTGCACCAGCGCAAGGCCGAGGCCCTGGCCATTGGCCTTGCTCGATACGAAGGGTTCGAAAATATGATCGGCCAGCGCCGGATCGATCCCGGGCCCGTTGTCGCTCACCTGCACCTCGATCGGCAGCCTGACCGAACGGCCGAGCCGCATGACGCGCATGGCAAGACCGCTGGCAAAGCGCGTGCGTATCGCCACCTGCGGCGCGAATTCGTGCGGGTGCGGCAGCATGGCGGCATCGCGCGCATTGGCGAGCAGGTTGACCAGCACCTGCACCAGTGCGCCTTCGCTCGCCAGCACCAGCGGCAGGGAGGGATCGAACTCTTCGCGCCATGTCAGGTCGGGCGCACTTGTCAGGCGGACAGTCTCCAACGCGCGGTGGACCGCGCCGTGGAGGTTGAACGGTGCCAGCGGATCGGGCCGCTCACGCCCCAGGCGCTGCATCCGGTCGATCAGCTGGGCGATGCGATCGACCTCGTCCCGGATCAGGGTGGTCAGCTTCGCCTCGCTGTCACCGGCCTTTCGGGCCAGCAGCTGCGCGGCGCCGCGAATGGCGGCAAGCGGGTTCTTTATCTCGTGCGCCAGCACCGCCGGGCCACGCAATGCGGGTCGGCGCTCCTGTTCCTCGAACCGCTCGCCCTGGCTAGCATCGGACAGGGTGACGATGCGCCAGCCCGGGTGGCTCGGCAAGGCCGACACGGTGAGGTTGACCCGCAACCGCCTGTCACCCACCACGGCATCCAGCCCGCGCGCCACCAGCTGCGCCTCGGGATCCTCGATGCTATCGCGAAAGCGCGGCTCGGCAAGTTCGAGGCAGTCCAACAAGGCCCGCCCCGTGAAGCGCGAGGCGCTGGCACCCAGCAGGTCCTCGCCCGCCGGGTTGACCTCCCGAATGGCCATGTCGGGACCGATCAGCAGCATGGCGAAATTCAGCCCGGCGATCTGCTCGCGCGGGCCGGGAGTATCCCCGGGAAAGTCGCCGGGCGTGTTGCCGGGGGTTTTCGCGTTCACGCTGCCTGGCGTGCCGGGGCGGGGTCTGCCGGGCGCACGATGAGGGGCTCGTAGAACCGTTCGAGTTCGTCCAGCACGACACGCGCGTCGTCGATGAAGTTCACCTTGTTGCGGAAATCGGCGCTGCCGTGCAGGCCCTTGGTGTACCAGCCCAGATGCTTGCGGGCGATCTTGACGCCCACATCCTCGCCGTAATGCGCCAGCATACCCTGATAGTGCTCTATCAGCGTGGCATACTGTTCGGCCAGGCCGGGGCTCTCGAGCTGCTGGCCGGTCTGCCACCAGTGCATGATTTGGCCCAGCAGCCACGGCCGACCATAGGCACCCCTTCCGATCATCAGTCCGTCAGCGCCCGACTGGTCGAGCGCGGCGGCGGCATCGGCTACCGAGCAGATATCGCCGTTGACGATGACGGGAATGGTCACCGCGTCTTTCACCCTGCGTACGAAACCCCAGTCCGCGCTGCCCTTGTACATCTGGTTGCGCGTGCGGCCATGCACGGCGACGAGCTGAATGCCCAAGTCTTGCGCGATGCGCGCAAGTTCGGGTGCGTTCAGGCTGTCGTGGTCCCACCCCATGCGCATCTTGACGGTGACCGGCACCTTCACCGCGCTGACCGTCGCCTCCATCAGCCTGATCGCCAGCGGCACCTCGCGCATCAGCGCGCTGCCGGCGAACTGGCCCACGACCTTGCGCACAGGACAGCCGAAGTTGATGTCGATTATCGCCGCGCCATTGGCTTCCTGGATCCGCGCCGCATCGGCCATCGACACAGGATCGCACCCGACGAGTTGCATCGACACCGGCTCCTCGGTCGGATGCCATTCGGCTTTCTGGACCGACACCCGCGTCTCGCGGATCGCCGCCTCGCTGGCGATCATCTCCGTCACGTTGAGCCCGCTGCCATAGCGGCGCACCAGCGTGCGAAACGGCAGGTCGGTGACCCCCGTCATGGGCGCAAGGACGACGGGCGCGGCAATGCGCACCGGGCCGATGGCGATGGGCTTCATGGCAGGGGGGGGTGCAAGGTCGGTCATACGGGTGCCTAAAATATGGGCAGGCGCATAGTGGATTGCTTGGTGGACCTCAAGCGGCTAGCGCACCAGCCCGATGGTGGACGCCCCCCTCCCCCCCTTTACCGCGATCATCGTCGCTGCCGGCCAGGGCCTGCGTGCCGGGCAACCGTTCCCCAAGCAATTCGCATCGTGGCGCGGGAAGCCGCTGGTCCGACATGCTGCAGAGGCGCTGCCCGGGGCGGATCGGATCATCGTGGCGATACCTGCAGGCGCGGAAGACATTGCCTCGCAAGCCTTGGCGGGATTGCCCCGTATCACGTTGATAACCGGAGGGGAAACGCGCCAGGAGAGTGTTCTGCGCGCGCTGGAAGCAATCGAAGGGCAAGCGCCCGAACGTGTGCTGATCCACGATGCCGCGCGGCCCGATCTGCCGGCCGAGGTCATCGTGCGCCTGCTCGCCGGATTGGACCGCAATGCCGGCGCCATCCCCGTCCTTCCAGTCGTCGATTCGATGATTACGGCGGCAGGCGACATGATGCTCGGCGACGCGCAGCGGGAGACGCTGCGCCGTGTGCAGACCCCCCAGGCCTTTCGCTTTGCCGATATACTCGCTGCGCACCGATCATGGAACGGTCCCGCCGATGCTGGCGACGATGCGCAGGTGCTGCGCGCCGCAAATCGCGATGTCGTGTTAGTCGAGGGCCATGAACGATTGAAAAAGCTGACTTTTGCAGAAGACTTCGTGGCCAACACGCTCTCTCCGCCCGCCGTGCGGACCGGCACCGGTTTTGACGTCCACCGTCTGGTCGCAGGCGAAGACCTTTGGCTGTGCGGTGTGAAGATCGATCACGACAAGGGCTTGGCCGGACACTCGGACGCCGACGTCGGCCTTCATGCCGTGGTCGATGCGATCCTGGGGGCCTGCGCGCGCGGCGATATCGGCCAGCATTTCCCGCCAAGCGATCCGCGCTGGAAGGGTGCGCCCTCGGCTCGGTTCGTCGAACACGCGGTAGCGCTGGCTGCGGAAGCAGGATGGCAGGTCGGCAATGTCGACCTCACCCTGATCTGCGAGGCGCCGAAAATCGGCCCGCATCGCGAGGCCATGCAGGTCCGCCTCGCACAGTTGCTGGGCGTCGCGCTTGATTGCGTCAGCGTAAAGGCCACCACCACTGAACGCCTCGGCTTCACCGGACGCGGCGAGGGCATTGCCGCGCAGGCCGTGGCCACGTTGACGCGCATCCCATGAGCGAGACGCCTTCCTCGCTCCTGCCGGCAGAAATCTGCGCACTCGCCTACCGCGTGATTGCCGAGAACCGCGAGGCGGGGCGCACCATTGCGCTGGCGGAAAGCTGCACCGGGGGACTTGTCGCCGCAGCGCTGACCGAAGTGCCCGGCAGTTCCGCGGTGCTCGATCGGGGCTGGGTCACCTACTCCAATGCCGCCAAGCAAGCCGAGCTTGGCGTGCCGCGCGATATCATCGACGCATTCGGTGCAGTGTCCGTGGCGTGCGTCTACGCCATGGCCCAAGGGGCGCTGGCAAACAGCGGTGCGGACGTGGCCGTGGCAATCAGCGGGATTGCCGGGCCCGATGGCGGCTCCGAACTCAAGCCGGTGGGCACCGTGGTCTTCGGCAAGGCCGTGCGCGGCGAGGATGCCCCGACGGCAGACGAAAAGCTTTTCGCAGGCGAGGACCGCGCTGGCGTGCGCTTTCAGGCCACGCTGTGCGCGCTTGAACTGCTCTTGCCGTAGAGCTCCTCGGCGCGGGCCTCGAACGCGTTGACCATCTTGCGGAAAGCCCGGTCGATATACTGGCCGGCCAGGGTTTCGAACATGATGTTCTTGAAGGCGAAGTCGACGCGAAAGTCGATCTCGCAACACCCCTCGCCGCCGCCGTCGCATTCGCCCGGCGTGTCCCGGAATGTCCAGTTGTTGTCGAGATCGCGCAGCGGCCCGTCGACATAGTGGACGTTGATGGTGCGCGGGCGATCCTTGATGACCCGGCTGGTGAACTTTTCGCGCAGGGCCTTGAAGCCCACCAGCATGTCGGCCGTCATTTCCGTGTCGCTGTCCTGGCGCACGCGCGTGGCAACGACCCACGGCAGGAACTCGGGATAGCGATCCACATCAGCGACGAGGTCGAACATCTGCTGCGCGCTGTAGGGCAGGCGCCGGGTCTCGTGGATCTTGGGCATCAGGCCTGCTTGGCGACCTTCGGCGCGGCAGCTTTCGCCAGCTTCGCCTCGCGCGCTAGGCGCATCTTGGCGAAATCATCGCCCGCGTGATAGCTCGACCGGGTGAGCGGGCTGGCCGCGACTTGCAGAAAGCCCTTCGCGCGCGCAATCGAACCGAAGGCATCGAAAGCCTGCGGGGTGACGAAATCCTCTACCCTGGCGTGCTTCGGCGTGGGCTGAAGATACTGCCCCATGGTGATGAAATCGACATCCGCGCTGCGCATGTCGTCCATCACCTGGTGGACCTCCAGGCGCTGCTCTCCCAGGCCAAGCATGATGCCGGACTTGGTGAAGATCAGCGGATCGTGGCTCTTCACCTCTTCCAGCAGCCGAAGCGAGGCGTAATACCGCGCGCCGGGGCGGATGGTCGGGTACAGCCTTGGGACGGTTTCGAGGTTATGATTGTAAACGTCCGGCCCGGCTTCACAAATCGCCTCTACGGCGGGGCGCATCTTGTTGCGGAAGTCCGGCGTCAGGATCTCGATGGTGGTGCCCGGGGTCTCCCGCCGCAGGGCCTGGATGACCTTGACGAACTGGCTCGCGCCGCCATCGGGCAGGTCGTCCCGGTCGACGCTGGTGATGACGATGTGTTGCAGGCCCATCTTGCCCGCCGCCACCGCGACGTTGTCCGGCTCCAGCAGATCGACGATGCGCGGCATCCCGGTCTTGACGTTGCAGAACGCGCAGGCGCGCGTACACACGTCGCCCAGGATCATCACCGTCGCGTGCTTCTTCGTCCAGCATTCGCCGATGTTCGGGCAGGCCGCTTCCTCGCACACGGTATTGAGGTTGAGGTCGCGCATCAGCTTGCGCGTCTCGTGATAGCCGGGGCTGGTCGGCGCCTTGACGCGGATCCAGTCCGGCTTGCGCTGGCGAGCGGGGCGCTCTTCGGGCTGCGGAGGCGAGGACAGGTCGTTCATTTCGCGTGCCCACTTAGTGCTCCCCCTTGCCACTGGCAATGCCGCGCGGCAGAGGCTTTGGACCATGATCGAACACGACACCCCGATGAGCGGCCTTCTCGAAGGCTACCGACGTTTCCGCGACGGCCACTGGGCCGAGGAACGCGAACGCTGGAGCGCACTGGCTGAGGGCCAGTCACCAAGGACGATGGTGATCTCCTGCTCAGACAGCCGGGTGGACCCGTCGCAGATTTTCGATGTGGCGCCGGGCGAACTGTTCGTGGTCCGCAACGTTGCAGCACTCGTGCCGCCGTTCGAGACCTCGCCCGGCCAGCACGGCGTTTCGGCCGCCCTCGAATTCGCGGTGCAGTTCCTGAAAGTGCAACAGGTCGTTGTCCTGGGCCATGGGATGTGCGGCGGGTGCCAGGCGGCGCTGACGCAGGACCTGCACGGTAGTGCGCTGGGCGAAGGCGGTTTCGTGGCGAAGTGGATCGACATGCTGGATATCGTCCGCGATCCCATCGCTGCCGAGCTTGGCACGACCGGTCGCCCGGCAGAGCGCGCGATGGAGATGGCGGCCGTAAAGGTCAGCCTGGCAAACCTGCGCACCTTTCCCTGCATCCAGGAAAAGGAGCCGACCGGCCAGATCGCGTTGCGCGGTGCCTACTTCGCGATTTCCGACGGTGCGCTCCATCTTTTGGACGAGGAAACCGGCGAATTCGCGCCCGCGGGTTGACCTTTGGTTGCTGGACCGGCATTGTTGCGAACCATTCGCAATATATGTCAGACAGCCTGAGGTTTTCCCAATGCGCAAGTTGATCGTTTCCGCCGCCCTCGCCCCTACCGTGCTGGCGCTCGCCGCCTGCAACGATGCCCCCGAAACCACGATGGAAGATCGCGTCGAGGCGAACAGCATCGATGTGCCCGAGGCAACCGAAGCGGCTGGCGTCATGGATGCCAGCACCGTCACCGCGGCGCAGTTGACGGCTGCCGGGGTCTCGCAGGACGCTGCCGACGCCATCGTCGCCGGCCAGCCCTACGCCAACGTCGTCGCTTTCAACGAGGTGCTGATGCAGTCCATGACCGAGGAGGAGGCCGCTGCCCTGCGGGCCAACGTGTTCGTCCCGGTCAACCTCAACGCGGCCACCCCCGAGGAACTGGCACTGATCCCCGGCATCGACGACCGGATGATCCACGAATTCGAGGAATACGTCCCTTACGCCGACATGGCGGAATTTGATCGGGAGATCGGCAAGTACGTCGATGCGGACGAGGTCGCCCGCTATCGCCAATACGTCACGCTCTGATACGTCACGCCCTGCTGCGTCACGTCCTGGCGCGGCGGCGGAGCGCAATTCGCGCGATCCAGATGGCGGCGAGCATCCCGATGTGGATGTACGCCGTCATCGGATCGAACGCGGTCAGCGCCCAGTGCACGAAGGTCAGCACGGCGGCGGGGTAGACGAGCCGGTGCAACCGCTTCCAGTTGCGTTTCAGACGCCGCATCGCGCCATCGTTCGACGTTACGGCAAGTGGCACGAACAGGGCAAAGGCCAGCCACCCCGTCAGATATTGCAGTTCGCCCGCTTCGGAGAAGACGCGGGCGAACGCCTGTTTCTGCCATAGATAAAGGAGAAGGTGTCCCAGCGCGTAGACGAAACTGGCCACGCCGAGGTCGCGCCGCCGGCGCACCAGGAACTGGGTGATTGCATTGCGGCGGAAGGCGAGCCGGATCGGCGTTACCGCCAGCGTCACCAGCAACAGCCACGCCGACCAGTCGCCGGTGTCACCGATTGCGTGCCCGTATCCATAGGCCTCCGGCGTCGCCAACCAGCGCCAGGCCATCCACAGGCCCGGCAAGGCGAGAACGAGCCAGAGCAGCGGACGGGTCGATCGGGCAGAGTCCATATTTCACGCCCTGCCCTGCCTCAATCGCACTTGGCAAGCCGAAGTGCGAAAGCGGCACGGCGGACTGCGGCTTGCCTTAGGTCGCGCTCGCGGCCATCAATGCCGCCATGGCCGAAACAGAACTCAAGAACATCGCCCTCCTCATCGACGCCGACAACGCCAGTCATTCGGGCATAGACCCGGTGCTGACCGTGCTCGCCGAACTGGGGCAGGTGAACATTCGCCGCGCCTATGGCAACTGGGCCAAGCCCGCGCTTTCCAAGTGGAATACGATCACGCATCGTTACGGCCTGCAGCCCATGCAGCAATTCGATCTGACCAAGGGCAAGAACGCCACGGATATTGCCATGTCCATCGATGCGATGGACCTGCTGAACACGGGCAAGGTGGACGGCTTTGGCATCATGTCGAGCGACAGCGACTTCACCCCGCTGGTAACACGGCTGCGGCAGGATGGCATGATCGTCTATGGCTTCGGCGGGGCCAAGGCACCCGAGGCGTTCCGCAGCGCCTGCACCCGTTACATCGATGTCGATCAGTTGATCCGCACAGCCAAGCAGGGCGATGCCGAGAACCAGGCACCGTCGGAAAAGTCATCAGTGGATTCTGAGGTCATCGACCTCCTGGGAGAGGCATGGAAGGCGTCGCGCCGCGATGCCAAGGGATTCGCCGCGCTGGGCGAGGTCGGCAAGCTGGCCGGCAATCGTTCGAGCTTTGACGTGCGCAACTACGGTTACACCCGCCTGTCCGACCTGTTCGAGGACATTCCGCAATTCCAGGTCGAGCGGCGGGAGCCGGGCAACCAGCTCTTCGTGAAACGCTTGCGCTAGACGGACCTGCCAGGGGCGGGTGGGCACTATCAGCTGCCTTGGCCGTTCGATGACAAACCGCTGAGAGGGAGCGTTAGACGAATGGTCGACAAATCAGAGAAATTTCAGTGGCTCGTGCGCCTTGGCTATGCCGCGCGCGGGCTTACCTATCTTTTGCTCGGCTACATGGCGCTCGGCACCCGCGCCACGCCGGATGAAGGCAATCAGGCTGTGTTCGAGATGATCCAGGATGTGCCCCTTGGCGAGCCGTTGCTCTATGTGATGGCCCTGGGTCTGGCGGCCTACTGCATCTTCAAGTTCGCTTCCGCCATCGGCGACGTGCAGCATCGCGGATCCGACAAGATGGGCATTGCCAAGCGCGTGGGTGATGCGGCCAGCGGCGTGGCCTACGCCGTGCTCGCCTGGGCTGCCGTAGAATTTGCAGGTGCCGGACGCCAGAATGCCGAAAGCGGTCAGACGGCGCAGGCGACGAGCACGGTTCTGGACTGGACCCTTGGCGATGTTCTGGTGGGCCTTGTCGGTCTCGGATTTATTGCCGGTGGGATCATGCAGGCCAAAAAGGCGGCCACAGCCGATTTCATGCACCGGATGGCGGGCGATACGCCGCAGCAGGTCGAACTGGTCGGCCGCCTCGGCCATGCGGCGCGCGCGGTCGTCTTCGCCATCGTTGGCTGGTCGCTGATGCAGGCCGCCTGGTTCGACAGCGAGAGCCAGGTCAAAGGCATCGGCGAGGCGCTGATGGGCCTTCGTCAGAGCGGCCTGGGCTACACGCTGGTGGCGATCGGGCTGATGCTGTTCGGTGTGTTCAGCCTGGTTGCGGCGCGCTACCGCATCATTCCCGACTTCGGCGCCGAGGGCCTGAAGCCAAAGCTGCGCTGATCAGCCCTGGCAGTTTACCGTCCCTGACCCGGTGAACACCACCCGGTCATAGGGGTCGTAAAGCCAGATCGTGCCGTTGAAGGTGCCCCCCTCCGCCGTGCTGGAGGGTGGCACATCCTCTAGTTCCAGCCGCAGCTTGTATTCACGCGAGTTGTACAGCGTGCGGGTGTTTGCCGGCAACTCGCGGGAACCGACGTCGGCGACAAAGCGGACCATCTCGCCACCGATGTTCATGTAGGCGTCCGTCTCGCGAGCGATGACGCGTGCGCCCATGCTCATCCCCGGCGCATAGGCGCACTGCGCGCCGCCCACCAGGTCGTTGGCCTCGAGATCAGGATAGGTGATCGCGTCAGGCACGATCTCGCTAAGCCGGGGCGGTGCATCGTTCACTTGCCGAACCCTCTCGGCCAGCTCAGCATTGGCGGCCGCCTGCGCGGCTGGATCGGGCTCGTCTGCACAGGCGGACAGCAGCAGCAAAGGCAAGGCAAGAACGGCTGTAACTCGCATCAGTGTCTCCCGAACAGTTTTTCGACGTCGCGCATCGACAGCTTCACCCAGGTCGGCCGTCCGTGATTGCACTGACCCGATCGCGGCGTTGTTTCCATCTCTCTAAGCAACGCATTCATTTCCGCAACATTGAGCGGGCGCCCTGCCCGCACCGACCCATGACACGCCATGGTGGCAAGCACATGCTCGATTTTTTCGGACAGCAGCAACGAGGCACCGTGGCTGGCGATGTCGTCCGCCAGATCGCGGAGCAAAGCCGCGGGATTGGACGTGCGCAGCGCGGCAGGCACGGCGCGCACCAGCATGGCGCCGGGTCCGAAACGTTCGATGACAAGGCCAAGCGTGGCAAAATGCTGGGCGTGGTCCTCCAGCCGGTCGCAATCCGCTTCCTCCAGTTCGACAACCTCGGGCATCAGCAGCGCCTGGCTGGCAGCGACGCTGTCCCCCGCCCCGGCAGCGCGCAGGCGTTCCAGCACGATGCGTTCGTGCGCGGCATGTTGGTCGACGATGACGAGCCCGTCGGCGGCTTCGGCTACGATGTAGGTCGTCGCAACCTGGCCTCGAGCGATGCCCAGGGGGTAGTCGGCGCCGTCCTCTGGCACGGGCTCGGCCAGTTCGGCCCGCCCCTGCGGCAGGGCGTCGGTCTGCGTTGGCGAGTCCCACCTCGCACGCGCCTCGGCCACGCGCGCCTGCGATGGTGCCCCCCAATCGCCGCCCGCAAAGATGGATCGCATGGCGGGCGAAGGCTCACCGCCAAGCGGTTCCGCCTGCCAGCGACCCATCGCGCCGCTGTCGGGCGCCTGCGCGCTTCGCCGGTCGCCGGTGGACAAGGCCTGGCGCAGTCCCGACACGATAAACCCGCGCACCGCTGCGGCATCACGGAAGCGGACCTCCGTCTTGGCCGGATGCACGTTCACGTCGACGTCGGCAGCGGGAATGTCCAGGAACAGCGCCAGCACCGCGTGCCGGTCCCGCGCGAGCATATCGGCATAGGCGCCGCGAACCGCGCCGATCAGCAACCGGTCCTTCACCGGGCGACCGTTCACGAACAGGTACTGGTGATCAGCGACGCCGCGGTTGTAGGTAGGCAGGCCCGCTATGCCCGACAGGCGCATCACGCCTTCCTCGCCATCACGCGCGATGTCGATGACCACGCCGTTGTCGGCCAGTTCACGCGCCACGATCTGCGCCACGCGATCTGCCGTCTCCTGCCCCTCTCGCACCGAGAATATGCGCCGATCGCCGTGTTCGAAGGTGAACCCTACGTCCGGCCGGGCCATCGCCAGGCGCCTGACGACATCGTGGCAGGCGGCATATTCGCTGCGCGGCGTGCGCAGGAACTTGCGCCGCGCCGGCACCTTGGCGAACAGGTTCTCCACCCGCACGCGCGTGCCGGGGGGCAATCCGGCGGGTCCTTCGGCGACCGGCGCGCCATGGTCGACCACCCGGCGCCAGCCCTCGGCCACGCCGGGAGGCCGGCTCTCGATGGTCAGCCGCGCGACGCTGGCGATGGAGGGCAGCGCCTCGCCGCGAAAGCCCAGTGTCACCACCTGTTCGATGGCTCCGTCCTCTCCCACAAGCGATTCTGGCATCTTGGACGTGGCATGTCGTTCCAGCGCCAGTTCCATTTCGGCTGCCGTCATGCCGCAGCCATCATCGACGACCTCGATCGCGCCCAGCCCGCCATCGACGATCGTCACACTGATGCGGCGCGCGCCGGAATCGATGGCGTTTTCCACCAGTTCCTTCAACGCGGACGCCGGTCGCTCGACCACTTCGCCCGCGGCGATGCGATTGACGAGCGTCTCTGGCAGGCGGCGGATTTCGGGCATCGTGCCATCTTAACGACCGGACGCTGTGTTTTCGAGATGAACCGGGGCGAATCTGCGCTGTTGTAGACAAATTTTTTGCCCTTTGGAGCGGACACGCGCTAAGTGGCGTCTCATTTCGCAGCCCCCGCCCCGCCCCCGCGCGATTCCGCGCGCTTGCGGCCTCACCTTCAGGATACGGATTTCTCGATGGGTTCCTTCTTTTCCAATTTCTTCAAGTTCGGTTCGCAGAACATGGCCATCGACCTCGGCACCGCCAACACGCTGGTGTACGTGCAGGATCGCGGCATCGTCCTGAACGAGCCGTCCGTCGTCGCCATCGAGACGCTGAACGGGGTGAAGCGGGTGAAGGCCGTGGGCGAGGATGCGAAGATGATGATGGGCAAGACGCCCGACAGCATCGAGGCAATCCGGCCGCTGCGCGATGGCGTGATCGCCGACATCGAGATCGCGGAAGAGATGATCAAGCACTTCATCCGCAAGGTCCACAACCGCAAGACGCTGCTGCGTTACCCTGAAATCGTGATCTGCGTGCCTTCGGGCTCCACCAGCGTGGAACGTCGCGCCATCCGCGATGCCGCCAGCAATGCCGGCGCCAGCGAGGTTTTCCTGATCCTCGAGCCGATGGCCGCCGCAATCGGTGCGGACATGCCGGTGACCGAGCCTGTGGGTTCCATGGTCGTCGACATCGGCGGCGGCACCACCGAGGTCGCGGTGCTCAGCTTGCGCGGTCTCGCCTACACCACCTCGGTCCGTACCGGGGGTGACAAGATGGACGAAGCCATCGTCAGTTACGTGCGCCGCCATCACAACCTGCTGATCGGCGATGCCACGGCAGAGCGGATCAAGAAGGAATACAGCGTCGCCACCGTGCCGGACGACGGCGTGGGCGAAACGATCGTCATCAAGGGCCGCGACCTCGTCAACGGCGTGCCGAAGGAAATCAACATCAACCAGGCCCATGTCGCCGAGGCTCTCAGCGAACCGATCGGTGCCATCGTGGAAGGCGTGCGCATCGCGCTGGAAAACACCGCCCCCGAACTGGCCGCCGACATCGTCGATCAGGGCATCGTGCTGACCGGCGGCGGGGCGCTGATTGGCGGGCTGGATGCACACATTCGCGAGGAAACCGGCCTGCCGGTCAGCATTGCCGAGGATCCGCTGACCTGCGTGGCAATCGGCACCGGCAAGGCGATGGAGGACCCGATCTACCGCGGCGTCCTGATGACCGCCTGAGGGCGCAACACTGGCATTAGGGGAGCGGGCCACCCATGGCACCGCCGTCGGCACAGATAACCGGATCGAACAAGCGGGCGCAACTCGGCCGCTTCGCCGGGTTCGCTTTCGCCACGCTGGGCGCAGCGCTTGGTGCGCTGTTGCTCATCATCTCGCTATGGCGGCCCGAAACGTTCAACGGCCTGCGCTCCATGGCAGCCGATGCGGCGAGCCCGGTGGGCGAGGCCGGCGCCAGCACGCGCACCGGATCGCGCAGCTTCTTCGAAGCCATCGCCGGATACTACAACGCCGGAAGCCGCAACGCGCAGCTTGAGCGGGAATTGCAGATCGCCCGGGTGAAGGCAGCCGAAATGGAGGCCCTGGAAGAAGAGAACGCGCGCCTGCGCGGCGTGCTTCGCCTGGCGCAGAGCGAAGGCGAAAGCCGCCCGGTCGCCACAGGGCGCCTGATCGGGTCCAGCTCTACCAGCACCCGCCGGTTCGGATACCTGTCCGCCGGCCGCGGCGACGGGGTGAAGGTCGGTATGCCCGTCACCTCGCCCATGGGCCTTGTCGGTCGCATTCTGGAGGTCGGCCAGTCGACCTCGCGGGTGCTGCTATTGACCGACAACGAGAGTATCGTGCCCGTGCGGCGCGCTACCGACGATGTCGTCGCCTTTGCCGAAGGGCGCGCCGATGGATCGCTGCGCATCCGCCTCATCAACCTCGGCATCAATCCCCTGGAGGAGGGCGACATTTTCGTCACCTCCGGCGCGGGTGGCCTGTTCCGCCCCGGTGTGGCGGTCGCCATGGTAACCCGGATTACCGACGATGGCGCCATCGGCCAGTTGCTCAGCAATCCGGCAGCGACGGACTTCGTCGTGGTCGAACCGATTTTCGAACCCGCCTCCCTGCAAATGGCCCGGACGCCGCTGCTCACGGAGCAGGCGGGTGACGAAGACGAATGATGGAGCGGCTCAGTTCCAGCGCCCGGCATGACCGGTTCGGCAGCAAGATCAACCGGGACCATTCTCCCGTCCTCGCCTTCGGCATCCCGTGGTTGACGATCCTGCTTGCCTCGCTGGTGCCGTTGTTGCCGGTAATCGCGCCGGCGCCTTTGCTGCCGCCGTTCGGTTTTATCGCGCTCCTCGCCTGGCGCATGGCGCGCCCTGGCCTGCTCCCGCTGTGGGCGGGGCTGCCGCTCGGTCTGTTCGACGATCTGTATTCCGGTCAGCCGCTCGGCTCGGGCATCCTGCTGTTCTCCCTCACCATGATCGCCATCGAAATGATCGAGATGCGTTTTCCCTGGCGCGGGTTCTGGCAGGATTGGGCGGTGGCGAGCGTTTTCATCGTCCTCTATATCGGCCTTTGCGCGCTGTTCTCCGGCACGCCGCTCTCGCTCAGCCAGACACCGTTGCTGCTGCCGCAACTGGGCCTTTCCATTCTGCTGTTTCCGATGGTCGCACGCCTCGTCACCGCGCTCGATAATCTTCGGTTAAAGCGCGTTAGGCGATTTGGCTGACATGGATCGCCACATAACCACCAACCAGCTGAAGGACGTGTTCGACCGCCGCAGCTTCGTGATCGGCGCCGTGCAGGGCGGCATCGGCCTGCTGCTGGCCGCACGCATGGGCTACATCGCTGTCGCCGAGAACGAGAAATACACGCTCGAGGCCGAGAGCAACCGGGTCAACCTGTCGCTGATACCGCCCCGCCGCGGGTGGATCCTCGATCGCAACGGCTCGCCCCTCGCCTCGAACCGCGCCGACTTCCGCGTCGACGTTATCCCCGAGCGGGTTCACGACGCCGGACGCACGGTGGACCTGTTGAGCGAGCTGCTCGATTTCACCCCGGTCGAAAAGGCGGATCTGCTGCAACGGGTGGAGGACGGGCGCGGCTTTTCCGCCGTCGCCGTGGCGAGCGGGTTGGCGTTCGACAAGTTTGCTGCCGTCAGCGTGCGCCTGCCGGAATTGCCGGGCGTGATCCCCCAGCGCGGCTTCTCGCGGTTCTACCCGACCGGCCCTTCGGTCGGTCACCTGCTCGGCTACGTCGGCGCGCCAAGCCGCGAGGAGTACGAGCAAGACCCCGAGCCGCTGCTGCTCACCCCCGGCTTCAAGATGGGGAAAGACGGGATGGAGCAGCAGTTCGAGACGACACTGCGCGGCGTTCCCGGCGCACGGCGCGTGGAGGTGACCGCGGGTGGGCGCATCGTGCGCGATCTCGACACGCGCGAGGATGTCCAGGGCAACCCGATCCGCCTTACGATCGATGGCCCGTTGCAGGATTATGCCGCGCGCCGCCTCGGCCTCGAATCCGGGTCCGTGGTGGTAATCGACTGCCTGACCGGCGACCTGCTGGCCATGGCCTCGATGCCCAGCTTCGATCCCAACAGCTTTTCCGATGGTATCGGCCGCGTCGAATATTCGATGCTGGCAGAGAACGACCGGGTGCCGCTGCGCAACAAGATCCTGCAAGGGCTTTATCCGCCCGGCTCCACCGTCAAGCCGATGATCTCCATGGCGTTCCTGGAACAGGGCCTTTCGCCCGATGCGAGCGTAGGCTGCAGCGGCGGTCTTCGCGTCGGCAACCGCGTGTTTCGCTGCTGGAAACGCGGCGGCCACGGCACGGTGGACATGGCCGCGGGCATCTATCAGTCCTGCGACGTCTACTTCTACCATTTCGCCCAGCAGATCGGGATGGACCCCATCGCGGCGATGGCGCGCAAGTGCGGCATGGGGCAGCAGTTTCCCCTGCCTGTCGTCAGCCAGTTCTATGGGACCGTCCCTGACGCGGAGTGGAAACAGGAAAAGTATGGCGAGGCCTGGCAGCCCTACGACACCGTGAACGCGACGATCGGCCAGGGTTACATGCTGGCCAACCCGTTGCAGCTGGCGGTGATGTCGGCACGGCTCGCCACCGGCAACCAGATCATGCCGAGACTGGTGCTCGACAACACCAAGCCGCAATTTGCCTCCATGGGGTTCGATCCCACGTACGTCGATATCATCCAGGCCGCCATGAGCGATGTGGTCAACGGCCCTGGCACCGCTGGCCGTGCCAAGCTGCCGATCGAGAACGTGCTGCTGGCGGGCAAGACCGGCACGGCGCAGGTTGTCGGGCTCAATCTGTCCGATGGCAAGAGCGGTCCGTGGAAGTATCGCGACCACGGCCTGTTCGTGTGTTTTGCCCCCTTCGACAACCCGCGCTATGCCTGCGCAGTGGTGATCGAGCACGGCGGCGGGTCGGGTGCGGCCTATCCCGTGGCGCGTGACGTCATGACGTTCCTCTTCGACCCGCAAAAGGCGCTCGACGCGCTGCACGGGTTCGAGGCGCAATGGGGCGGCACCGCGCAGGAACGGCTAAACCGCGATTACGCCGCCTATGCCGCCGCTGCCGGCGTGGACCTGCCCCCCGCACCCGCGCCCTATACCCTGGCCCGGCAGGTCGATGCAGAGGCGCGCGCCGCCGCCACGGAGCCGGCGCGAGCCGATACCGGCGCGATCATCCCGCGCGAGGATGCGACCCCCAGCGCAGAGACGCCGCCTACCTTGGGCACGGGCATTGCGTCCGGCGCCGGCAACGCCCGCACCGCGGCAGACAGCGCGACATGAGAGGTGCGATCACCCTCCCCGCCCCGCTCGCCCAGTTCCCCTGGCGCGTGGTGATCCCCCTCGTCCTGCTCGTCGTCTTCGGGGCAGCCGTCCTCCATTCGGCAGCCGGTGGCTCGATGAGCCCCTATGCCTGGTCGCACATCATCCGCTTTGGCGTGTTCCTCGTCATGGCGCTGATAATGTCCTACGTTCCGCTTGAGTGGGCGAGAATCGGCGCGGTGCCGATCTATGCTGCGACGCTCCTTCTCCTCATGGCGGTCGAAGCGGTGGGCGCAATTGGCGGCGGCAGCCAGCGATGGCTGGAGCTTGGTTTCATCCGCCTGCAACCTTCCGAACTGATGAAGCCGGGCATTGTCCTGATCCTGGCCGCTTTCTTCCACGCCTTGCCAGTGGGCATGATCGGTACCTGGCGCGCGTTGCTCGTGCCGCTCGGGATCATGGTGGTCCCGGTGGCACTGGTGATGCTCCAGCCCGATCTCGGCACTGCGCTCGCCATCTCATTCGGCGCAATCGTGGTGATGTTCATGGCGGGGATACCGGTGAAATGGTTCATCGGCGGCGGAGCGGCGGCCATCGTTACCATTCCGCTCGCGGTCATGTTCGTCCTCAAGGACTACCAGCGCCAGCGCGTGCTGACCTTCCTCGATCCGGAAAGCGATCCGCTCGGCACCGGATACCACATTACCCAGTCGAAAATTGCCATCGGCTCGGGCGGGATCTTCGGCAAGGGCTTCGGCAACGGCTCGCAAAGCCATCTCGACTACCTGCCCGAACCGCACACCGATTTCGTGTTTGCCACCATGTCCGAAGAATGGGGCCTTGTTGGCGGGCTGTTCGTGTTGCTGATCTTCGGCATCGTGCTGCGCTGGGGTTTGCTGGTGGCGCGCGATGCCAAGGATCGCTTCTCCCGCCTGCTGGCTGGCGGGCTTACCGCCACGATTTTCTTTTATGTAGCCATCAACCTGCTGATGGTGATGGGCTTCGCCCCCGTGGTCGGCATTCCATTGCCCTTCATGAGCCACGGGGGCTCGTCCATGCTCACTAACATGCTGTGCATCGGTGGGCTGATGATGGTCGATCGCCACAGCCGCCGCATGGGCTCAGGCAGCGGATTTTAAGCCATCGCGGCAATTCGTGCTGCAAACCCCTTGCCAGAATGCGAGCACACGCTATTTGGACGCCTCTCCCGACGAATCGTCGCAGGGGAAGACCAGCGAAATACGCCGGTACGGACGCATAGCTCAGTTGGTAGAGCAGCTGACTCTTAATCAGCGGGTCCTAGGTTCGAGCCCTAGTGCGTCCACCACTTTTTTCTTTAATTCTCAACTCGTTAGATGAAGTCATCAGTCGCCTGGCGTCACCGAAAGGTGCTCAAGTAAGCACATAGGAAGCACGGAAATCGCTACACGGCATGACGGCTTTGGAGACGTCACAGTTGGTTCAACGAGCGGTCCGGTCTTGCAATCACGGGCCTCGCAATACGCCGCATGACTACTTTGTCTAATCAGCCCGGACAGTTTGGAAGCTTTCGAGCCTTCAAGGTTCTCGGCAAACCCGGGCCCGGAGCGCTCTCTTGCGAGTCCTACTGCCCCTCTCAATGTTCCCGCGGCTTCTACCGCACGTTTTTATGCAGAGGCCCCTATGCTTACCCGTCGAGTAAATATTCGTGATGATGGGATCACAAGATCGAGTCCTGTAATCGGCACCATTCGCTCCCAAAATCGCCACTAGTTTCGTGCACTCACGCGTTAGTGCCGTGAAGGCCGCCTTTCTGCAGCATTTGAAGGCGGCAACAATTCGTGTGGGGTCTTGAGACCGAGCTAGAGCGTGTGTGCGGGATTTCCCGACCAAGGCTCAGCGAGACCTTCTGTGACTAGCCTACTCCCAAGGCTAAGCCCGCCGCGGGCCGCAATTTGGATCTTGCGACCAATTCTGTCTTCATATGGAGAATGGCAATGGATCCTTTCATCAGTATGAGTCGAACTGCGGGAAACTCCCCACGAAGGGTCGTTTTGTGACCACGCCATCGCTGCTGGCGCATGTCTCATTATCGAAGATTCCTTGAAAGACCCGCGTTTCGCAACTAATCCGAATTCAACTGGCGGACCGCGCTTCCGCTCATCAATAAGCCGTTAGATTGGCGCGGCCGGGCGCGTGTCTAATTGCTTTCCGCGCCTGGAAGTCTAACGTTCGTCACCATGCCAGAAAGCGAGCCTTTTTTCGTCACGCGCGCCGGTGAAGTATGGGC
The DNA here is from genome assembly GCF_009827335.1 of Aurantiacibacter arachoides. Taxonomy (GTDB): domain Bacteria; phylum Pseudomonadota; class Alphaproteobacteria; order Sphingomonadales; family Sphingomonadaceae; genus Alteraurantiacibacter; species Alteraurantiacibacter arachoides. The sequence goes on from NZ_WTYH01000001.1 coordinate 1,314,965, forward strand.
CTGCTGGCTGGACGGAAAGCCTGCGGTGAACTTGGGAAGCGAGCAGAATTTCTGGGCATCTGCCGAGAAATTATACAACGAACTAAACCCCGGATCTTCGGCACCACCATCCGTAGATGCGCAAGACGTCGATGCAACTGACCTTCCAGAAGTCGATCAGAAGCCACCACAAGCACCCATAGACCGGGCGGAAGACCGACATGAGGTAACGATCATCGGGCGGGTTTATGGCTCAGAAGGTAGCAACGAGATTACGATCTACGACTTGTCGGAACGGGGATGTAGGATCGAAAACGCAGTGAACGCAAAGCCCGGCTCGTTTGTGAGTGTAAAGCTTGGAAAAATCGGACCGTTGGACGCGATGATCCGATGGAGAAAAGGTAAGTCGGCGGGTTTGAAATTCTCTGAGCCACTTCATCCCGCTGTCCTGGAGCACATTCGGAAACAGATTAGCCTGCGGTAATTTTGAAAGCTGGGCGGCAATCTACTCCGCTAGGCTTGGCGAAAATTGGATTACCGTCGCTCTATTTCTTTGCCGGCGATCTTCCTGGCTGGTGTAGATCTAGGACCGATCATCCCGCTCACGCGCGTCCTGTGGTCCATCGTGCTCGCGGACTACCATGCGAGCAATTGGATGCTGTTCTGGCTCTACGAGCGGATCGCCCGCTGGCCGGACTGGGGTTAGCTTGCCTACCAGCAGGGCGCCCGGGCACTGATTGAGCAGCTGACGCACCTCGCGTTCGCCGACTGGGAGAACAGTGACGGGCGATGTAGTGCTCGATGTGGCCTGCCATGGCAGGTCGCCCCACGCCCTCTTTTTGCATCCGCATTTGTCGAGCCGCGTTCTTAAAGTTCGCCAATTTTGTCCGCTCAGATCCGTATCGCTCAGGCTCAGATACCGAACTGGGGTCGTAGCCGATGACGATGGAACGAAATCATGCAGATCCGCCTTAAAAATTGGTGCCAGCCATGGTTGAAATCGGAGCTAAGCAAATCTTCTCGGGATACTGACACCAAGTCCACCAGCGCAAATCCCTGACGCGTGATGATCGCGCGTCGCTTCGCCGCGGCGGGCGATTTTCCTCAAGCCTGCGCCCGAATACTGTCCACGTTGTTCGCCGTGACGAACGGGACATCTAGTGACGGTGCGCTTTTCCGCCGGCGGCCTGCGCCTTTCCAGCCTCGCGAAGAGTATTCAAGATACCCTGCTCTAGCTGACAAGATAAGCATCTTCACTAAGGCTGGCGGGATCAACCGCAGGTCGTGACCGGGATGGGCTAAATGCCCCGCCCAAGGGTACGCGCCGCCGCAAGTTACCAATGCGATAATGTAGGCCGGTCGCTGGGAAAGGAATCGAGCAGTCAGACAAGCTTGAGCCGAAGGCTGAAAACCTTTCCGTCCTACGCGTGGCCGCGATGTGATGCGCGTCCGCCACAGCATCACTTAAATAGGTAGCGCGTGCGACTTTTGAGAGCACTATCAGTTTGATCCAATTGCCGATCTCAGGAAGTCAAACTAGATACGCTTCGAACTGACGATTCAAAATGGGGGCTGGCTGTCTAAGATGGCCAAATTTGCATTTTTATGGATAGCTCGCAAGTTCACTCAGGAAAATCTTTCGTAATAGACCTTAACGATCTGGCGCCTCCTCGTTCAGAGACCATCGAATTGGCTAAATCTTGTGTAATTGCAGCTGTCGAAGCGCTCTCTATCGTGGCCATTTTTATTTTTATCGGTGCCATTTATGATGGGCACTGGAGTGCTGGAAATCATGTGCGAAATGGTGTAAGCATAGCCTTATTATATGTATTCATAGGATTTTATCGCGGCACATTCTCGGTCGCAAACTTAGAATCAGCGCACACGTCGATAAAGTTTGCCGTTACCTCTACCGCGTTGGCTTTCGCATTGCGATTTTCCCTTTTGTTTATCTCAAAAGATGGCGATGAGTATTCTCGTTTGGTCACAGCATTGGGTTTAGTTGTTTCAATCCTATTACTTGCTTTTCTTCGGCTTGTTGGGCGGAAATTGTATAAACCGCAAGCTTCCGATGAACGCGTCGCGATTGTGATCGCTGGTGGCGCATTGCTAAAGCATCCCTCCAAATCTATCGTGAGGGGTCCGGAGAACCTCTCTCAACGACTGCTCAGAGACCAAGACAGCCTCTCTCGGTTTGGAGATGGGATGAAAGACTTCGCGCGTGTAATTGTCAGTTGTCCGATTGATCGCAGAGCGGAATGGGCATTGGTATTACAATCAATAGGGGTGCGAGGTGAGGTAGTATCAGAACCGTTGCACGCCTTGTTACCTATTGGCCTAGCCCGCTACGATAATTTTACAGCGATTCAAGTTTCCTCTGGTCCTTTATCATTATACCAGCGCGCAATTAAGCGACTTTTCGATCTTTCCTTCACCGTTCCTGCGTTGGTTGTACTTAGTCCAATGTTACTTATTATCGCTGTAGCTTTAAAACTAGACAGCGAAGGGCCAATTTTTTTCAGGCAAGAACGTCTTGGTAAAAGTAACCGGTATTTTACCGCATACAAATTTCGCAGCATGCGCGCCATTGACAGCGACTTCGAAGGAAATCTATCGGCATCGCGGGATGACAGTCGGATAACGCGTGTTGGCAGATTTTTGCGTCGCACAAGCCTTGACGAATTGCCTCAGTTGCTGAACGTGCTGCGTGGGGAAATGAGCCTAGTCGGCCCTCGCCCTCATGCAACAGCATCGACGGCAGGCGGGAAGCTTTTTTGGGAAATATCTGACACCTATTGGAAGCGCCACGCCGCGAAACCGGGACTTACGGGTCTTGCGCAAGTTCGTGGCTTTCGCGGTGCGACCCACCAAGAATCGGACCTTACCAATAGAATTAAGTCGGATCTTGAATATATGCAGGAATGGTCAATTTGGAAAGACATCGTTATCTTAGTTAAGACCTTTGCCGTATTGATTCATCCAAACGCATATTAACTTTTATTTGCCGTTAACTTTCGGAGTGGAAATTGTTTAAAAAAACCGCCCTTATTACCGGCGTCACCGGGCAGGACGGAGCCTACCTGTCGCACCTGTTGCTCGAAAAGGGTTACGAGGTGCACGGCATCAAGCGGCGCAGTTCCAGCTTCAACACCGGCCGGATCGAGGACATTTACCAGGATCCGCACGTCGATAACCAGAAGTTCACCCTGCACTACGGTGACCTCACCGACAGCACGAACCTCATTCGCATCGTGCAGGAAACCCGGCCGGACGAGATCTACAACCTCGCCGCGCAGAGCCATGTCGCGGTCAGCTTCGAGACGCCCGAATATACCGCCAACGCCGATGCCATCGGCACGCTGCGCCTGCTCGAGGCGATCCGCATCGCCGGCCTCGAGAAGACCACGCGCTTCTACCAGGCATCGACCAGCGAACTGTACGGCCTGGTGCAGGAAGTCCCGCAGCGCGAGACGACGCCATTCTACCCGCGCAGCCCCTATGCTGCGGCAAAGCTCTATGCCTACTGGATCACGGTCAACTACCGCGAGGCCTACGGGATGCACGCCAGCAACGGCATCCTGTTCAACCACGAAAGCCCGCTGCGCGGCGAGACCTTTGTCACCCGCAAGATCACCCGCGCCGCCGCCGCCATTGCCTTGGGCCGACAGGACAAGCTGTTCCTCGGCAACCTCGATGCCAAGCGCGACTGGGGCCACGCCCGCGAATATGTGCGCGGCATGTGGATGATGGTGCAGCAGGACCAGCCCGACGATTACGTGCTCGCCACCGGCGTCACCACCGAGGTGCGCGAATTCGTGCGCTGGGCCTTCGAGGATGCGGGCGTGCCGCTTGAATTCCGGGGCGAGGGCATCGACGAAAAGGCCTACAGCAAGGCTGACGGGCGCTGCCTCGTCGAGGTCGACCCGCGCTATTTCCGCCCGACCGAGGTGGAACTGCTGCTGGGCGATCCCACCAAGGCGAACGAGCAGCTCGGCTGGAAGCACGAGACCAGCCCGCGGGATCTGGCGCGCGAGATGGTGCTGGCCGACATGGAGGTGATGAAGGCCGAACCGATCGCAGGCTTCGACTGATGTCCTACGACCTCGCCGGAAAACGCGTCTACGTCGCCGGGCACAAGGGCATGGTCGGATCGGCCATCGTCCGCCGGCTGGCACGCGAAGATTGCGAGGTGCTGGTCGCCGACCGGCAGGTGGACCTGCGCGAACAAGCGGCGGTGCGCGCGTGGTTCGCCGCGAACCGCCCCGATGCGGTGATCGTGGCGGCGGCCAAGGTCGGCGGCATCCACGCCAACGACACCTATCCGGCCGAGTTCCTCTACGACAACCTGATGATTGAGGCGAACCTCGTCGAAGCCTCGCGCCAGGCCGAAGTGGAGAAGCTGCTGTTCCTCGGCTCCTCGTGCATCTATCCGCGCATGGCCCCGCAGCCGATCCCAGAAGATGCCCTGCTGACTGGCCCGCTGGAACCGACCAACGAGTGGTATGCCATCGCCAAGATCGCGGGCATCAAGCTGGTGCAGGCCTACCGCCGCCAGTATGGCTGCGACTACATCAGTGCGATGCCGACCAACCTCTATGGTCCGGGTGACAACTTCGACCTCGCCAACAGCCATGTCCTGCCTGCGCTGATCCGCAAGGCGCACGAGGCCAAGGAAACGGGCAGCAAGAGCATCACGATCTGGGGCACCGGAACGCCCCGGCGCGAGTTCCTGCACGTCGACGACCTTGCTGACGGCGCGGTGTTCCTGCTCAAGCAATACTCGGGAGAGGAGCACGTCAATCTCGGTTCCGGCACCGATCTGCCCATCAGCGAACTGGCGCGGCTGGTGTGCGATGCGGTGGGGTTCGACGGCGAGATCGTCACCGATACGTCCAAGCCCGACGGCACCCCGCGCAAGCTGATGAGCGGCGACAAGCTCGCCGCCTTGGGCTGGAAGCCCACCATCGGGCTGCGCGAGGGCATTGCCGACGCTTACCGCGCCTTCCTGGCTGGAGAGCGCAAGGGTTGACGCAAATGCCAGTTCATACCAACGACGATCACCTTACAGCGCCTCGACATGACGATCCGCGTTTCGTTGTGCTCGGCGTGCCTGTCTCCGCGGTCACGATGGCGGAGGCGGTAGACCGGATCGAGCGCTGGGCCGGCGACGGAACGGGTCGTTTCGTCTGCGTTCGCGATGTCGCCAGCCTGATGGCGATTGTTGACAACCCGGCGATTTCGCCTCTGCATCGCGACGCCGCAATGATCGTTCCGGACGGGATGCCCCTTGTCTGGATCGGCAAAAGGCAGGGCCAACTGGTCGAGCGAGTATGCGGACCCGATCTGTTCGAGGAAATGCTGCGCCGTTCCGGCAGAACGGGTCTGAACCACTACTTCTACGGCGGAAAGCCTGGAATTGCCACGAAGCTGGCTAGCCAGTTCAAAAATCGCTTCCCCGATGCCCGCGTTGTTGGCGCGTCGACACCTCCGTTCCGGGACCTTAGCGAAACGGAGCGGGAAGAGACGCTTTCTGCCATCGCAGCCAGCGGTGCGGATGTGGTTTGGATCGGAATGTCGTCCCCCAAGCAGGATGTATGGATGTGGGAGAACGTCCATCGCCTGTCGCAAACGCTGATCGGCGTGGGGGCAGCTTTCGATTTTCATACCGGCGAAGTCCGTCGCGCGCCGCACTGGATGCAAAAGAATGGCCTCGAATGGCTCTTCCGCCTGCTGGCTGAACCCAAGCGCCTGTGGCGCCGGTATCTGGTCGTAGCGCCACGTTTCGTATGGAGGGTTTGGCGCGAGCGAACTGCTTCCGAGGCATGAGCCTCGCTCGCTTGATATGGTCGTCGTTGAAAAGGCGCACGTTTGTATCTGGACCGGTCCGTGTCGGATCAAGGTTTCATATCGGCCTGTTGTCTTTCGTGAGCGCGTCAACAGATCTGGAAATCGGATCAGATGTCTATATCGGCAAATTCTGCTCAGTCCAATGCAATGGCCGCATCGGTTCTGGTACGCTCATCGCGAATAATGTGGGGATAGTCGGACGGCGTGATCATAGATTCAAAACCGTTGGGTCATACGTTCGCCGGGCACCGTGGGTGGGCGACGATCATGATCTAGCGAGCCATCCCAAAAATAGCATCGAGATTGGAGTCGATGTTTGGATCGGCTTCGGCGCGACTATACTGTCGGGTATCTGTATTGGCCGGGGCGCGATCATCGCGGCGGGATCGGTGGTGACCGAAGACGTTGAGCCTTACTCGATTATTTCCGGAAACCCCGCGCGCGTCGTCGGAAAGCGTTTCAATGTCGCGCAAATCGAAGAACATGAACGACTGCTCAAGGGATTGCCATGAAGCGCGTCAGCTATGTCTTTCCCACCTCGCACCGTTTTCGGATTCCTTTTCATGAGGCTCTTCGTACGAAGCTGGCGGCAAAAGGAGTCGAATATCGCGTCATATATTCACCGCCCTCAAAGGCCAACATCCTTAAAAACGATGTAGCCGACATACCTTGGGGTCGGTGCGTTCCGATTACCAAAGCGTTTGGTTCGAGATTACAATGGCAACAAGCCTTAGTGCATACTGCAAAAGACGATCTAGTTATTGTTCAACAGGAAAGCTCGCTAGCGCTGAATTACGTGTTCCAGATTTGCCGCCAAGCGAAAATACCATCGCCTAAAATCGCCTTTTTCGGCCACGGTCGAAACTTCCAGGCCCGCAAGCCGGACAGTCTTGCCGAGCGTTGGAAGCGGTTCTGGGCAACCAAGGTCGACTGGTGGTTCGCTTATACTGACGAAACGCGGCGGCATATCGAATCCCTGGGCTTCCCGCCCGAGCGGATCACCGTTTTCAACAACGCCGTTGACTCGTCGCAGGTCCGGGCTGACTATGCTTCCATCATGCCGGAACGGCTCGCTGAGCGACGGGAGGAGCTTGGGCTGAAGGGCGACAACATCTGCATCTTCGTTGGCGGCATCTATGCGGACAAGCGCATCGCCTTTCTCGTCCAGGCCGCGCGCGCCATTCGCGCGCAGGTACCCGGTTTCGAGTTGGTCGTGGCCGGGGGGGGGCCGGAATCACCGCTGCTGGCCGAACTGACCCGCGACCTGTCCTGGATCAAGGTGGTCGGTCCGCGGTTCGGAGCCGACAAGGTGGAACTGATGGCGCTGGCCAGACTGTTCCTGATGCCCGGCCTCGTCGGCCTGGCGGTGGTGGATGCGGGGGCAGCGAACCTGCCCACCGTCACCACAGCCTTCCCCTGGCACAGCCCCGAAATTGCGTACATCGAGGACAGCAAGAGCGGTGTGATCGTGCCCGACTGGGAGGATGCGCAGGCCTATGCCGATGCCGTGGTCGCCCTACTCCGTGATCCGGTCAGGCTGTCCGCCATGCGTGCGGAGGCATCGCGCATGGCGGAATCCTTGACCATCGAGGCCATGGCAGAGCGCTTTGCCGAAGGCGTCCTCAAGGCGCTCGCCGCCTAAGCATGCCGTCCTGTCACAGCCGGTCCAGCCACCCTGCCGCCGAAAGGCCATCGACCAGCGGGGCGCCCATAGCGTGCTGCGCGCAGATCGTCGGGTGCACGCCGTCGGGCAGAGAAGCGGCATTGGCTGGGAAGGCAGCGGCCTGGCTCACGTAGGTGACCATTGATGCCGCCTCCAGCGCCGCGGCATTGGCGGCGACTGTGCGAACCGCCGACAACGGGCTTTCCGGGGCATGGACCCTCGGGGGGCTGCCCGATCAGCACCATGCGCGTGGCGGGAAAAACCTCCCTCTTCCAGTCCAGCAGGACCTGCGAATTGGCCGCGCATCCGGCCCTACTGCCCTCGTTCGTCCCGAGCATCAGCTAGATCAGGTTCGCCGGGCCGACATCAAACTCACCTAGCTGATTGGCGGAGATCGCGTGCGCGGTGCGCCACACGTGGTTGGCCCTTTGCGATCCGGCGATGGCGCTTCCCCTGCACCCGCAAAATCCGCTGCAGATGCACGTAGTACCAGTCGTTCCCGCTCGTCTGCCTGGTGCCGCCACCTTAGGGTTTTTACATCGCGGTCGTGTTGATGCTGTCGCCAATCACAGGCATGGTCTTTGGCGCGTTCAGGTCGAGATCAGGTTCGCAGCACTGGCGGTCTGCGGCACCGCCGTGTGCCGCGTGAAATTGATCGTATGCCCCTCGGCCGCGAAGCATGCGATGGCGATGGTCACCGTGCCGCTCAAGCCAAGGCCCACCAGCGCAACATGAGAAGCCGGCCCCACCTAGCTGCCGATCAGCGCGGCATTGGTCCGCTGCACCCATACCTTGAAGAGGTGCGTGCTAAAGACGGTGTTAGACTCCGCCACAGCACCCACCCCGGCGGGGGCACGATGTCGCCCAGCGTGTCGTCAACGGCACAGGCACGCCCCACGTTGTTGCCCCAAGCATAGGTTTTGCTCGCCCGCCAGTCTTCGCGCAGCGACCTGTCGTGAAAGGAAGGGGCCGCCCTGCCCTCCACCGGAAGAGGACGGGTATGATCGATTGCATCCGCCTTCGCTGTGCGAAATTGATGGTGTCGCGAGGGACGTGGTCGGCGAGGCTGATTATCAGCAGGGCATTCACGGCGCGTATCCTTTTCGAGGTGTCGCGCTGCTACAACGAAGGATAGCGTATAGGACAGCGAGTTTTTCAAACTAGATTTGCGGGACACGGCGAGTGGACCGGTTATAAAGATTTGCGAACCCAATATGATCGAAGAAAATAGAGCGGAACAACGTACGAAACGCAGCCGCAGAAAATGGCGCCACCAATCAACAAAATTGACGGAGTATGCGGTGGGACAAAGTACAGAACCAATGACGTTCCCACTATCATCACTCCAGTAATCACGGCAGGGAACCACATATCATCAATTAATTCCCTCAGAAAACAGAGAAGGCCCCGATCTAGCCGGGAACCAACAAAGATCAAAAAACTCATTACAGAGCGTATTGAGAATATACACGCAATATATGTCAGACCAGAAGACGCGAATGGAATCAGAAGGAGCAATCCGATTACAAACTCCCATACTCGGATCGCAAGCAATCGAGAATACTCACCTAAAAGTATCTTTCTAGCCCTATCAACCGATACTAAGCAGCTAAATATACCGCCTATGACCATAAAAGGAATCAGACGCGCGGAATCAGTCCAGTCTTCGCCGAAAATTTCGGGTACAAGCAAATTTGCGACAAGACCAAAACCTACAAAGCACGGAAAAACGACCAGACTTTGAGCGAAAAGCAGAGGCGACGCTTTCTCGCTCCCACCATTCTGATCGATGCGCGAAGATGTCACCAAGAAAATCTTATCAAAAGAGCTACCCACTAAATCCTGCAATATCTGAATGAGCCGTTTAGCTAAAGAATAAATTCCTGTTCCATTCGCACCCACCACAAAACCTAAGAGCAAAATGTCAAGCCGATTAGTTAGAACATTTAAAGCCGTTCCGACCAAAACAGAGCGCATGCCTACAATCTCCTTCGCGGTGCCGGAGTAAGTCGCAATACGCACTTGCGGAAACAAGTATCGTCTCAACGTCAGCAGAATAAAAGATATATGATAAGCAGCTAATTGCCCGACAAAACTCCAATAGCCATAACCTCTATAGGCAAGTGATATACCAACGACCGCACCAATAAATGTTGATATACTTGTAAAAAAGGCTAACCTCGAAGCCGGCGCGCTAAACAACAAAAGCGCTCGCGACGGAATTGTAGCCGATTGTAAAAATACAACGAATGCCATCGCAATTACGAGGAAGGCTAGCTCCCGGTAGTCGTATGCCAAGGAAAGGGGGTAGCCGAGTGCTGCGATAGCTAAGGAAAATATGGCACCAGCTACAATCGAAACGCCGACTGAGTTGCTTGGTAACGCCCCATTTTTAGCCGCTTTCGCAAGAAGCACATTCTCCACAGCATCGCCATAAAGTTTATCTGCAAAAATTAGCGCTGATGAGGCAATCGCGTAAATGCCATACTCAGCGACCGATATTAGCCCAACAATTATTGAAAATGACACAAAGACAATGCCATTGTAGACCCAGCGGGCCGCAAGCAGCCAAGCAACCCGGTTAAAAAGACTCATCTTGCCGCTCAATGTGAATGTTCCCAAGGACGCTCCCAATCACTGATCAAAATTCGATCGAGCAACTGACCAGCTCCATCCTTCATTCGAATGATCGCCCTCGGGTTGGGCGCCACCGAAAGTTCGGTTACGTTAGACAGATTCGAGCCATCTTGCGCAATCAGCCTCTCTGCAATTTCAAGATCTTCGAACATCCCGATTATCTTTTGATCTCGATCATAATTTGTAAGCGCCACTGTGTTTGCGTTGCCAATCAAACCGAAAATCAAAACGTGAAGTCGATTACTCAGAAGCCAGTCCGCGCCCTGATAGATGGCGATAAACTTGTCGATCTCAGTTTCCGGAGCTGTTAAGCTAACCTGCCGATCAGAAGAAAGAACGCTGGCCAGGTCTTTCGCAAAGCTACGGTCGAACTCCACTTGGACAGCTATTACAACACTAAGCTTCCGGCCCCTGTCTACCATTTGCAAAAATTTTTGAACCGTGGCTGTGATGATAGCAGCTTCTGTCGCGTCACGAGATCGAAAGCTCAAGACGGCATAGGAGCCCTCAGCTTCTTCCCCAGCCACAGGCTCGAGCATGAATGCGAAGTCAGGGAAGAACCCGACATTCTCCAATCCCAAGGCCCTCGCGTAGGCTAGGGATGTGCTATCGCGCAGGCCGATGAAATCAATACTCTCATGACGCTTTCTAAATGGAATTTCAATCGACGGCAATACCGGCGAAAATGAACAACCCAGTCTGATTATTCGAACCCCAATCTTACGAAGGGAGGCGTAAACAAAACGAAATAGTAATTCCTTCAATGGTCGATAGGGATAGTCATAGCCTCCTAAACCCCCGGGTACGAGAAATAGATAGACGGAGAGGCCGCGGAGAGACTGAAAAATGAGGTTCGCCCAAAACGTCTTGGGGGAAACAATCTCTTGAGGGTAAAGCTGCAAACCATTTACAAACGCATCTGGAACGCCAGACACGTTCACGTGCAACACCCCCCTTTGCCGAAGCAGCTTGATACACTCCCGATTGATAGCCAAGTCACCGGTATTCTCGTATTGAGTGCGCACCAAAAAGAAAATCATAGCGCTCATTTTGCGATTTGCCTTTTTCCAGCGACAGCGACGATAAAAAATACAATCGTCATTAATTCGTTATAACGCGAGCCGATATTCATTACAGACAATCCGATAACGAAAACGACGCCGATCATTACGGGCAAATACGCCGTAGGAGGATGCACAAGCGAAAGCGCTCGCCGGCAATTTCTTAGAAAGGCGACCCCGATAGCAGAAAATAGGAGAAGTCCAAGCGCACCATTCTCTGCACAAATTTGGATAAGACCATTATGGAAGTGAGGCGCGCGATAATACTCGAAAGCCGAAAACCGTCTAAGAAAGAAGGCGCTATCGTCAAATATCCCTCCATATCCCCAGCCGAAAATCGGCCTTTCTCCAATATAGCTCGCACCGATCTCCCAAAGTTTTGTTCTTCCAGTTAAAGACAGATCCCTGCCAAGGACTGAAAATACTACGTCGATATGCATAAAAGCGATTGTACCTGAAATCACTATCAATAAAGTGACTACAGTCGCTATGATCGCGCCATACGTTTTCTTGAAGACCTGGGGAAGCAGAATGGCGCAAAACAGAACGCTCAACCCCGCGAGAAGGCCAATGGAAGACCCGGATAAAAGTATAAGCGCCAAAGACATCGCACACAAATATAGACGTTTAGCCCTAGAAAATAATGTCAGGTTTAATGCGAGGGAAAGGGCGGAATACAATCCGGCGTAGATCTTATGGCTGAAGATACCTTGGGCAGGCACGAGTCCGATGATGCTTGATCGGTCAATCGCATCAAAATATATCGCGTTTTTAAAACCTGCGAAGTATAAGAATATACTAATTGCTACGAGAATGTTTAATGTTTTGCATAAAATTTTAAAAGTCGTTCGAAGTCCGAGAACTCTTGCGCATGCAATTGCAAATCCTAAGTTAAACAAAAACGAGCTAGCATAGGCAAAATTTGATGCAGGATTGGAGGTCATAAACGTACTAAGTAGAACGTATAGCCCGAAGGATAGTGCAATTAGCTCCCGCCGAGAAACAAACTTGACGTTCGCAGATATTATTAATGGAATCGATAGTACAAATAGAAAGCCCCAAATTAACTGATACAGAGGTCCAGCGCTCTCGCCATCGTTTCCAAAGGCTGAAAGGATATTTGCCAGAGCACCAGCGGCACATGCGAAATAGACTGAGACAAATAATTTTTGGAAACGCGCGATATCGATTTTGCCAGCGCTCGTTTGCAACACAATTTTCGTTGTCGGGTCGTGTGGTACCGGCGGAGTCTTGTAGGTGGTCATACGTAAGAGGCCGATTTTGCGGCGAAACAATCTTGCCACCTGGAGGAGGGTAAACAGCTGCCCGGTAATAGACCGTAAGGGATGTCCACCTTGCGCAATTGCTCGGCAACAGATATCGCGGGTGATTGGTACCCGCGCGATGGCTTCGCCAGACTGCCTTCGGACACTCCAATTGTTCCAGGAAACCCGGCGAATGGGATTCCCATGGTGCTAGCGCGCAAGCCGTACCCCACATCGTTCAGATTAAGGACGAAGCCAAGATCGTTCATGCCGAACTGGTGGGTGACGCGTTTGGGAACCAAAACGATATTGTGGTTGATGGTATCGACGCCTTGTGCGTCGCCGCCATAACCGTGCATTAGAAAAGAGATGGACGGGAAGCGCCGGTCCCATCGCCCTCCACCGTAGTTCTGCTTTCGGTCTGCACCCCTTGTCGCACCGAAAAGCATGAATTTCGAACTGCCGCCCGCGTCCTGAACATTCCAGGCCGCTTCGACAGTATCAAGCTCTTCATCGTCGAGTTTCACATCGTAATTCCACCACAGGAATCCGTCGACTTCGATCTCGATCGCCTTGCTCCGCGCCCTGTTAGGCCCCCCGTTCCAAAACGCATCGCCCCTTCCGGAAATGACGATGGTATCAGGTCGAACCTGCATCGCGCTAGCAACCGTATCATCGGCACACGCATCATCGAGCAGGACCGGTACGATCTTTATAGTTATGGTGGAGGATATCGACCGCAGCGCGCGCACCGTCTTCTCGCGGCGATTGTGCGGGACGAGCGAGACGGCAATCCGCAGCGGCGCGGTTGCGCGCGAATCGTGCGGGCTCATCTCGCCCCCCCCTCCGCCGAATACACCAGATCAAATGTACTCGGTCTCGCGGTCACCGCGGAAATAGCTACCAGTTCAAGGCGAGGTATTGCACAAGATGTCGAAGACTGGGTTTCGAATTCCTGCTTTCGGGACGTGATCACGCCGATTACCTGCAGCCCGTTCGGGCAAGCGATGCGAAGGATTAGTTGGGGCAGCTCGCCCCCGTCCCTCGATATCGCCACCATGGCAAACTTACGGGCCGGTTGGGGACGGATTGCCGGGACCAGGTGTCGAAATACGATTGTCTGAGAGCGCGAGCCTACGAATTCGATCCTGACCGTTGCATCGGCGCCATCAATCCCGAAAGACTGTATTGAGTTGTTCTGCGGGAAGTTCCAGTTTGTCGGGAACGCATCGTTTGCCTCGACAGGCGCGAATTCGGGGCCGTGCTGACCAGCGATCCGATCAAGGTAGGCCAAACCTTCGGCATCCTGGTACTCGATCCCTTTTCTCATCAGACTAATGAAGTCTTCTGGGGGTATCCGAACAACCGTTTCGATTGCCTTCAGAAGCTCAACGCGGTTCTGGAAGGCGACTTGGTTCCCAATATTCCTGACGTTCGAGAGATAATCGGCCGCCCATGGCGGGTTCGACCTGAGATTGCTGGCAAGAAGGCTGCGCGTGCCCTCCTGACTTTCGAAAGCTGACAGAATGCCATAGAATTCTTCGGGCTCTTTTCCACGCCTCAGCAGAATATCGATGTTTCGCAATATTCCGACGCCATTGTTTTGAGCCGCAGCACGAAGCAGCAAGTTGTACCGAGCATCCTGTGCGCGAAATCCAAGCCTATCGAGAAGAGCCCACCCGGCATCCCCTTCCACCTCTCCACCTGCTTGCAAGGAAACAAGAACGCGGTTGAGGAGATTTGCCGATAGGGGCCGCGTGGCTAAGTCCTCGCGCAAGTCGGCTACTTCGGCAGGTCTCAGTGCACTTCGCGTGTCACTATTGCTAATGAGCGCGCGCGTTTCAATGATCGCTCGCCTCTCCGCAATAAGCGCTAAATCACCAATTACGAAGAAGAGAAGAAGGGGCAGAACAAATACGACCGCCTTTATGTCGAGGTGAGATGTCCGCTCCGGCCCTTTCCCCTCATCGATAGTTGTATTCATAACCGTAATCCGCGCCGTAACCGGCCTTTTTCGCATCAAATCGGCTTAGTATCACCCCTGCGATCTGGCTTTGTGCCAAGTTGATTCTCTGGATTGACGAGCGGATGCGTGCAGGCGGATTTTCCCCCGATCGCACGAGCAAAATGGTTCTGTCAGATACATTCGCTAGCTCAACTGCATCAGCCAGCCCGAGGATGGGCGGCGCATCAATGAAGATGTGGTCGTAATTCTCACCCAATTTAGCCAGGAGGGGGTTCAGCTGGTCTGCTGCAAGTAGCTCCGCGGGATTAGGTGGCTTTGGTCCGGTAGTAATCAGATCGAGATTGGGGGCAACCATCGATTGGATGGTCTCGGAGATACTCGCGTTGCTGGAAAGTAAGTCCGACAAACCGCGCACATTGTCGACTTCGAAAAGGGAATGTTGGCGTGGTCGCCGCATATCCGCATCAAGAACGACAACGCGCTTGCCGGTTCTCGCTGTGGCAAGAGCCAAGGCCATGCACGAAACCGACTTACCCTCGCCGGCCGAGGCGCTCGTAAAAGTAAGGCATTTAGGGAGCCCCCCGGTAAACGAAATCGCCAGTACCGCGCGAATTGCAGCATAAGCCTCCGCGATTTCGCTTTTGGGGTCCCGCAGGTCCGCCATGAGTTCGGTTTCCGATGTCTCTGGTGTAATTCCTAAAAGCGGCAGGGCTAGCAATCGCTCCACGTCATCGGGACTCCGGACGCGTCCAAAAATTTGCTCTCGCAAGAGCACGAAAAGAACCGCCAACACGCATCCGATGAGGATTGATAGAGCGACATTGAGGATCAGACTTGGCTTGATCGGCCTGTCAGGCACATCCGCGCGATCTACGAGAGAGATATTATTACTGGGCGCGCCCGCTTCAGCGTTCAAGCTGTTCAACCGAGCGAGAAGCGCCTCGTATTGTGTGCGATTGGTCTGGCTGCCCCGCTCGAGGATACCGAGTTGAACCGAATTGCGCTGATCCCGGATCTGATCCTCCTTAATCGAATCTAGGCGCTGACGAAGATCCCGTTCGGCGGCAACTGAGCTATCATATGGCGCGCGCAATCCACGACGAATTTGCTCTCCGAGGCTTTGCACGTTGCTCCGTAAAGCGTCGAATTGCGCCTGCGCCTCGATTACTTGCGGATGTCCGGGCAAGTACCGCGCGCGGCGCGCCTCCAACTCGCTTTGCGCCGTGGCGAGTTGCTGAACCAGCGACTGGACTGCAGGGTTCTGATTGACCTGCGGGATGCTCATGGCGGGAACGCTGGCGATCGCATTCCACTCATTAGCGGCGGTAATTCGCCTGGCGGTCGCCATGTTCAGATCGGTATTGATCTGCGTGAGGGATTGCGCAGTCAGCGTTGGCGCAGCCGCTCCATCCACGCCCGGGCCGGTGGCAAGAATTCGGGCCCCTTCGGAATAGGAATTCGAAGCCGCTTCGCTTGCCGCAAGCCTTTCTCTAGCTTCCGCGAGCTGACGCGAAAGGAACTCTCTCGCATAGGCGGATGTATCGACCTTACGCTGCAAATTGTTCTGAATGAAGCTTTCCGCAAAGCTGTTCGCTACGCGGGCGGAAACAAGGGGGTCAGGGCTCTCGAAAGTCAGGGTCGCTATGCGGCTTTCTATGGGGAGATCGACATAGAAATTGTTCATGAGGATGCTATCGACGGCGTCCACCTTGCGGTCACGCGCAACAGCACTTGACAGTCCTTCCGCGTCGATGGTGACATCAAACGCCTGAAGCAATTCGTCATTGTTGTAGAAGCCGAGATCGCGCGCAACCATTTGCGACAGAGACCT
This sequence comes from Aurantiacibacter arachoides, assembly GCF_009827335.1. Lineage (GTDB taxonomy): Bacteria > Pseudomonadota > Alphaproteobacteria > Sphingomonadales > Sphingomonadaceae > Alteraurantiacibacter > Alteraurantiacibacter arachoides. The sequence goes on from NZ_WTYH01000001.1 coordinate 1,331,214, forward strand.
GCTGTGAAGTATGCCAACCTGCGTCTGCAGGAAACGATCAGCGTCTTGAATAGCGGCGGATGCGTCGGAATCTTCGGTTCCCGTGATTTTTGTCGCCGCCTGATCAATCTGCACCGAAGATGCCGCTGAGAAGATAGGCGTCATTAGCAGCGTGACGACCACTCCGGCCAAGGCCGCCATCAGAACGATGCCGGCGACCCAGAAACGTGATCTGAAAAGCGCAGACCGGATTGCTAGGAGGTCAATCGTAATAGCATGTTCATTCGTTCCAGAGAGTTGATCGTTACCAACTGAATCAAAATTTCTACTAACGTCTAACGCGTTCATTTTTCAGCCTCCGCCTAGATAATACGATAAAATAGGGCGGTAAGCAGAGGAGCGACTTGAAGTGCATCCCTTAGTAACCCTTTGACGCCTGATGCGCTGACCACAACGATGTCCCCGGCCTCAAGGGGCACATTCGGTTCAATTCCCATTCTCACGTCCCGCAGATCGAACTGGGCGGCATAAACTGCTTGGTCGACATGTCGGAATACAATTATTTCTTCGAGATTGGCCGTCTGTGTTGGCCCCCCCGCGAGGGCAATCGCCTGCAACAATGAAGTATCGCCTTTTATTTCGAAAACGCCGGGCGTTTCCACGTCCCCCTCCACAGTCAGACGTAATCTTGCTGAATTGGTGACGAAAACCGAAACCTGGGGGTTTCGCAAATATTCGGCTCCCAGACGATCTTGGATTTCTGTTGCGACCTCGCGTCCTGTTCGTCCTGCGACCTGTACGTCTCCAACAAGCGGAAAAGGAATGGTGCCAGATGAATCAACAGTAATTTCATCCAACGAAAGTGCGGGTTCGTCAAAAACATTGATTTGCAGAACATCGGACGCGCCGATGCGATAGGGACGATCGACTGTTGTCGGCATGTCAGCGGGTAAAGTCAGTTGCGCGCGCGTCTGCTCAATCGAAGGTCCAGAAGTACACCCCGATAACGAAGGGAGCGAAATTACTGCCGCGGCAAAGAAGATCATCTTGTTAAATTTTTTGATCATGTCTTTTCCCCATCACCGCCACGGCATCATCGTCAGTGAAGAATTGAGCCAGCCCCAGCGCAAAAAGCGTAAGGACGGCCGGCGTTCGAGCAGGATAATCGACGATCGAGTGCAGCAGAACGGCAACCGTCCAAAGCCCACCTAGCGACTGCAAATTTGTTGAACTGAGTTTGTCTCGCTTTTGCAGTAATCGTTTGAATCGTAAAAGCAAGAGGGTTAACGCCACTGCCAGTGCAATCGCGAAAGGGAGACCTCCCTCAAGCAGATACTCGAGGTATTCGCTATGGGCGCGATTGGCATATGTCAATGACAGGTCATCGATCGTTTCATAGAGTCCATACGCATCCACGAACGTGCCGTATCCGGACCCACTGGGGAAAAAGGCCTTAGCGGCTTTCCAAGTCCCCCGCCAGAAGGTCCAGCGCAAGTCATCCTCCACAGCATTAAAGCGTAAAAGCGATTCCGCGACCCTTAGGTTCACGAATGCAAGGAACAGCAACATCGTCGAGGCGCCAATTGCCCAGGCGGCTTTGAAACGTAGACTGCTCGAGCGTACTTTCTCGTCGAACAAAAGGATACCGCCGACTGTCAACAGCAGGGACAAGATCATGCCCGCACGCGAACCTGTCGAAATCACCCCAATAAGCAATAACAGCGTTGAAGTAATTGCCGGCCAACGATGCGAACGCGATGTTCGTCCGGCAATCCACCAGATCGCAGCGATCGTCATACCGAGAAACAGGGCCTGATGGTTGCGGTTTGCGAATATGCCCGGCCCATAGGAAACATGAGGACTGTTCCAGAAATCGAAGACACGCCCCCCGGTGGAGACCTGCACAGCGGCAATTGCTAAGCTAAGGAATGCAGCGCAAAGCAGGCATTTCATGGCGACAATACTTGCAGTCCGAATATCTATCCTAAACACGATATACAACGCAACACCCATCACTGCGTAAAGCAGGAAGTGCAAAGTCTGTAATGAATCGGTGGAGAATGGGGCCCATCCGCTAGGATCTCCATAAGCCCGCACTTCGCCCAATACTCGCGGTTGTACTGCGGTAACCCAAGAAATCGGAAAAGGGATTAATTGAAACAAAATCAAAAGTAGAAATAGGCACGGTCCCCATAATATCTTCGTCTCCAAACGGTTCCTGTAAGCCCTAGTCCGACAAAGGGCAAATGCATGGTATACCAAACACACTGTACACAGTTGCAGGATAGGCAATTGCCAAGTCTGCAGTTGGAAGTCTTTGCCACCGAATAGTAAGAGTAGAATTAAGGACGCAGCCACCCATAGTGATGACGTTGGGTTTTTTAAGGCTACCAATTCGGAAGTCGCCTGGGACATAAAAACTCCGAAAATTCACTGTCAGGGTTGACATAGGAATGGCCTTGATCCAGAAGCGGGTTGAAATTCAAGGGGTAACGAAATGTTGTTTGGTAAGAAATTGATTCTCGGCGGACTGCTTGCGGCCTCAATGTCGCTGCCGACCCTTTCGATGGCGCAGGAAGCGCCCGCAATAGAGCGCTCTTTCGCGCCGTTGGATAAGAGCGAGAAGCTCGTCGGTGTCGGATTGCCGATTATCTTACTTATCAGCCTAGTTGCCGTGGTGGGTGTTATCGCCGTCGCTTCGAGCGGCGGCAGTGATCAGCCCGGCAGTCCGTAGATCGTGTCAACGAAGGCCACAGGGGTTTTCACCTAAGGTTGGTTTTCTAACGGTAATTGGCCTCTCATCACGGCGTGATGGGAGGCCTTTGATATTGGCGCTTTACGAGCCACGGGTTGTAGATGGATCGGCTAACCTCTGTATGCTTCGCGCTGAAAAGCACAACTTTGCGCCGATGAGCTGCTAATATCGCCGATGTCTTTTGCCTCTCAATGTGCAAGGGCCTTGCAGGTCCCTTCGCTGACCGTCAGGCGGACAATTAAAATGATCCATCATTATGATTGACATCACGTGCCTCCTGATAAATTGATCGGTCTCAAATCCGAACCTGCTGACTACGAATTTTTATTAAGGGATTCAATGGATAACTCCGACAACAGTGCCAGCGAGGTTCTCATCACGCTGACTGCAGACATCGTCACCGCGCACGTGGCAAACAACAATGTCGACAACAACGCGCTGCCTGAGCTCATTCAGAGCGTTTACGGGGCGCTCGCCGGACTGGGTGCCACCGCTGCTCCGGAGGAAGTGCGCCCCGAGCCTGCGGTCTCCGTCCGCTCGTCGGTCAAGAAGGATCACATCGTCTGCCTCGAAGACGGCAAGAAGATGAAGATGCTCAAGCGTCACTTGATGACAGACCATGGCATGACGCCCGACGAATATCGCGCTCGCTGGGGCCTAGCCTCCGACTACCCGATGGTCGCCCCCGATTACGCTGCCAAGCGTCGCGATCTCGCCAAGAAGATTGGCCTCGGCCGCAAGCCCGGTCAGAAGGTGATAAAGACGAAGAAAAGTGCATCTGAGTGAACAATCGGAAATCGAGCGGATAAAGACCTTGCGAGCACGATGGTTTTTTCTTAGATTTAGTTGAATTTTTGTGCTTTTAGATTATGTATATTTTATGCGCGACCTTGTGCACACGGAAGCAGTGATCGGTTTTGGATCGCGCCGCGACTGGTCGGATGACCGAGCTGAAGGTGCAAAGCGGTCATTCGGCGGTGATCGTGCTTCCTTCGTGTTTCCATTGGCGCACAGGCTGGCAACTCCAGCGGCCCTAGATAGGGAAACAAGCTAGCTGGACCCCCTTATTGAGGATTAGCGGGTCCGAATTCGCGGGCTTGCTTGACTTGCCTCTGCCCGACCAAGACCGTCACGCCTTCTGTGCGCCCTCCCCTACACCTGAGCCCTCCTCCCTTCCAACGGTCGGACATTCTGGAACGGACCAAGGGGAGCTGATCGTCTCGCCGATCAGTGCGATTACCGAAGGGCGGCGCCTCACCGCCAGCCGCCTCTCAGCCAGGCCTGACAGGAACCACTCGTCATGATCAGAGCCCAGTACCGGAGGCACGAAAGGCAGCGTCCTGCCCGACGCGACCCACATCTCTTCAACATACTGAATATGCCGGCGGTATATGTCCGTCATTGGCATGGCCGCTTTTCTGCGGATCTCGGACGCGGTACGGCTCGCGTAATCAGTGAGCCGTTCTTGCATATTGGGAAATTTGCCGACCGTAATGAGCGCTTGTGCCATCTCATAAGCCACTATTCGCAGCTCCTCCCGCGTCCGCTCGACGGCCGGCGCTGGCGGGAGCGCACATTCGAGCTTCGCCAACCGCCGCCGGATCGTCATGCTCCCCTCCGGGAGCGCTGCTCTTCCAAGCGCTTTTCAAGTTCGGCGATGCGCGTTTCGTGATCGCCCGCTTCAATAATCTCATTGTGAGCTGATAGTAGCGCCATCACGCGCCCGGCCTCATCGGGAGTGATTTCACCAGCCGAGACTGCAGCCAGGACCATCGAGGACGCATCGACCGCATCCTTTGCAGACCGGACTAGCGGGAGGTCCAGACTCAGCGGCGAGTCCTTCTTGGGCGGCGCAAGTCGATCCAAACACAGGCGAAGAGCGGTCGTGTCCCCGTCCAAGGCCAGCTCAACAGCTTTTGCCGTGAGGACTTCGTGCTGACCTTCGAGAAGAGCTTCGATGGCTCGCGTGACCCGATGACGGCTGCCAGCTCTGTTGCCGCCCAGCTTGTTACCCGAGGCGAAGCGACCGTCCGAATTTCGCCCGTCATTGTTCGGCTTGCGCATGGCTCTTCCCCAAATTCCGACCTTGCGATTGCGGTACTATTTCCTGACTCTCGCGATACGATTTGCCCGCGTGTGTGATTTCGTCTGCCCAGTCGTGGCCGGCTTCGATGGGCACATGGACCTGCACCTGCAGGTCGAGACGACCGGCCAGCCTGTGAGCGAGGCCAAACGCGGCGGCCTGTCCTCCGAACTTCGCGTCATTGTCGCCGAAAATCCAAACCTCGCGGACATAAGCCGGAGGGGTCCACTTCGCGAGCATGGCGGCGTTCATTGCACTCCAGACGGGAATGCCGAACCGGTCCGCTGCGGCGAATGCCGTCTCGATACCCTCGGCGATGCCAAGGATCTCACCGGTCGCCGCGAACAGTCTGATCGCCGCACCGTCAGGGATCCGGCCGGGCATAAGAGCGCGCGGATTCTCCATATCCGCCTTGCCGTTCGGTCCGAGGAACGTCCGGTGAATGTTTACCGGCTCACCGTCCGGACCGCTAACGAGGGCAAGCAACGCCGAGCGATGCACCCCGTCGGGTGCGGGGCACCATCCCGTTGAGCGCAAGCAAGAAGGAATAGTCGATGGCAGTGCGGCCCGGCTGGCCAGGTAGCGATGAGCACGATCGCCCGAAATCAGCGGGGTGGCACTCTGCCAGAGCTTATTCATGAGCCTAACGCGGGTGGGGTCATCCATTTCGCGCGTTGGCGGATCGGGATCGACGTTGCCGACCACGTCATCGACCTCGCGCGCCGCCGTGACAAAGTCCCAGCCCTTCAAGTTCATCAACAACTGCAGGCCGTTACCCGCCCCACATTGGCCACAGATGTAGGTGCCATTGCCATTCTTGTTGTCCCAACGATAGCGGTCGCGCCCTCCGCACAACGGACAGGGGCCGTGCCTGTTGTCGAGAAACTTGGCCTCGACCCCGAGATGGAGGAGAATTCCCTTCCATTTGCCGCGCGCGGCGTCGATCGTCCTGCGCCTCACGCGGCGTTCTCCCGCCTCTTGTGGTAGGCGATGCGACGAGAGTACTCGTACGACAGGAATTCTGGCGTGGGCTCCTTCGGCTCCCAAGCCAGATCACGCGGCCACTCCTTAAACTTGCCCCTGTAGAGCGCCTTAGCCATCTTGCCGTTCTTGCCCCGCTGGCCGTCGACGAACAGCGCCATGCTCCAGAAGGCCTGCTTGTCCTCGAAGGTCGCCTTGCCCTTGCCGGGCCGGCGCTCGACCAACTCGCCTTCCGCCACCCTGACTTCGCTCTGACGCTCGGCCTTGAAGCCGCAGGCGGGGCAGACAGCGGCGTTGGGCGGCTTAAGAACCCCACACGCCAGGCACTCCTTCGGCATCGGTTCCCCGCGCTCCTTCCGGGTCCTGAGAGGCTTGTCCTTCTTGCCTTGGAGGTTGGCGTAATGGATGTCGGTTACAAAGCCGAGCCGTGAGTGATTGTCCGCATGATCGAGTATGAGGCAATCTGCCTTACCTTCGGCGGGCCGAAGCCCCCGACCGATCGACTGCACGAACAGCATCTCAGACTTGGTCGGTCGCGCCATGACGATGCACCGGATATCAGCATCTACCCCGGTGGTGAGCGTGCCGACGTTCACAATACCGGCGAGATTGCCGCACGCCATCTCGGCAAACAGCAGTTGCCGCTCGACACGATCAGTGTTGGCATCGCAATAACCCATCGCGACATCCGCGCGGAACAACTGCCGCTGCAGCTGCCGGGCGTGCGCGCGGTTTACAGCGAAGACGAGCGTGGGGCGTCGCTCGCTCTGCCGCAGCCAGGTTTCGACGACGTCAGCAACGAGCTGATTGTCGCCCATCACGGCGGCGAGTTGCCCCTCGTCGTAATCGCCCGCGACTATGCGGACGCCCGCCAGGTCCGGGTGCGACGGCGCAAACACACGAAAAGGCGACAGGATGCCCGCGTTAATCAACTCGTGCATCCGCACGGGAGTGATAAGCTTCTGCCAGTGGTTGGCCATGCCCTTTGCCCACGGCGTCGCCGAGAGACCGATAAACAGCACATCAGGCGAGGCGGTCATCCAGTCGGTGACCACCTTGAAACGCATATGACATTCATCAACGACGACGATGTCCGTCTTGGGCAGCGTACGGCGCGAGAGCGTCTGAACGGACGCCACCTGCACCGGCATCCCGTAATGCGTCCGTGGATGGTTGGCCTGAATCACGCCAAGGTCGAAGATTCCTTCGCCCTCGAACGCCGCCACGGTCTGGTCGATCAAGCTGATCGAGGGCACCGTGAAGCACAGCCGGTTGCCCTTGGCTTGCGCGCCCTTGATGATTTCGGCTGCGATGCGGGTCTTCCCCGCCCCAGTGGGCAGTTGGAGAACAACACGGCTACATCCCTCGACGAGGGCCCGCCGCAATTCCTGAAGCGCAAGGTCCTGGTGCGGACGGAGCGGACGGGGCTCGGTCGCATCGGCCCAGAGATGGCGAAGCAAGGTCACGTGCCGCTCCCATCAATTACACGAAAGGGGTAGTCGCGCTCTTGCGTATCGCCATGAATGCTACCCTGGGAAGGACCCTCACCTTCACCTTCACCTTCATCCGCGCGGGGTTCAGCATTTGTCGAGCCCCGGCTGAACACCTGTTCAACACGCGCTGCCTTCCTGTTGACCCCTGACGCGATCCCCGCGAGGCGCTTCTTCTCACGGTTCGCCTTAGCCTTTGCGATTTCCGCCGTAGTGGCTGGATGGGTAAGCATTCCGGCCTTGATCTCGAACAGCGACCACAAGGTTTCCTTAATCTCGGCCCACTGCCGGGGCGTGGCCCTCACCAGCTTTGCGAGCTGCTTGTCATCCGCTTTAATCGCGCCACCGGCCTTCCAGAGATTAGCGATAATCAGCTGAAAGGCACCGACCTCGTGACCCGTCATGGAAGCGGTGACGGTGAAAAAGTCTCCGATGTAGGTCGGAAACCAAATGTCGACCGCGCTGCCCATCATCCGGCCTCGAACTCAGCAAGGAACACGAAGGACGCAACCGCCCGATGGGCTTGCCAGTAGGGATTGCCGGGAAGCTCGGGATAATCCCTCTCGGCCTTCACCAAGACCTGATGGACAGCAAACGCCAGTTCAGAACGGGGCGTGTCGGTTTGCACCGCACCCGGACGCGCGTAGCTGGCCGCGCTCACGACTGGTGTCCACGAGCGTTCGTGGGCGTAGCGCCACCGCTCGTATTCAAGGTGACGCGGTCTTCAATCCAGCGGCTGAGATCGCCGACGCGATAGCGGACGTTACGCCCCAGCTTGAGGTACGGGGGGCCACCTCCATAGACCCTCAGCTTTTCAAGCATCGAAGAGGATACGCCGAGCCACTCGGCCGCTCGGCCGGTATCCAACAAATTGAGGTGAACGAAGTCTTGCGCCATCTTGCTTGGCTCCTCGGGCCGCACAGTGCCGCCTGTTGGATTCTGCTTGATAGCTTCCCGTCCAAGACGCCGCCGGAAATGCCGAAAAGCGCCGAAAAGGGGCTCATGGGCCTATTCTCGGCGGACCGCCTCTTCCTTCATCCGCTTAAGGAATTCTTGAATGGCGGGCTGGAAGGTCGTCCGAGCCAACCCCTCCCTCCCCCACTCGACAGTGAGTATGGTGTCGATCTGCTTCCAAAGTTCATCTGAACCCAAAGCGGCAAACTGGTCGGCCGTATCGTTTTGGCGTTCTACCCACAGGGCCAGTGCTGCGGCGAAGATCGGCCACCCGGCGGCCGGTGAGCGCCCTTTCTTTCGACCGCCCGTTTCCGAGCCACTCCCAGCGGAAACAGGCGGAAGCTTGAAGAATTCCCGCACTTCCGCCTGATTGAATAGCAAGCGGTCACATCGGAACTCGGCCGCTCCAACAACGCCAAGAAGGCCGCCCTCATTGATAGCTACGCGCCCTTCGAACTGGTCGGACTCCAAATCCAATCTCGAGTTCCTATGACTCCAGAGCTTGCGGGGAATGTTCCAGTTTTCATGCTCGCTGATCAGACGACCGGCCGATTTTACAACGTCGACGTACTTGGCTCTACCGGTGATGTACCCCCTGCCAAGCGCATCAATTAGTTCCTGAGTTCCAGCGCCGGGCGTCACTTCGGCCAAGACATCTCGAAGGTTCGCTGACGTAAGCCAACCTTGCTCGTCCTTCATGATACTTCCAAATTCTTGATGACTTCGCCCCACGCATTAAGTGCATCAGCTTTTTCAACTAGCCAATCATGGCGCTGATAGACGCCCGCAACACCGCTCCGCGAGCCGCCGACGTGGTTCAAGACCGCCTCCGTTACTTCGAAACGAACGCCCAAGCGCTGCAAACCCGTTGCCACAGTCCGACGCAGATCGTGGATCCGCCATGGCTCGGCCTGACCGCCAGCGTCATACGCCATGACTTCGTCAATTCGCCGCTTCGCCTTCGAGAAACCCGAGACGGGCGTTGCGCCTGTTGTCGAAAAGACGAAGCCAGATTTCGGCCAACTGTCACCCGCCCCGAGCTCATCCAGCTCGCCAATGGCCAGGGCGCTCAACGGCACAAGGTTCGGCTTGCCATTCTTCGAACGAGCCGCGGGAAGAGTCCAGAGTGCCGCCGCGCGATCGAGCTCGCGCCAGTCGAGCGCGGCGACTTCTTCTCGGCGCTGACCAGTCAACAGCAGGAACCGGAAGAGGCTTCCAAACGGATAGCTGAGCTCCTCGCAACCTCGCCATAGATGCACAAGCTCCTCGTGCGAAAGCACCCTGTCCCGTGCAGCTACAGGTGGCGGGGCTTCGACCCCTTCAAGCGGCGAGCGGTCGAGGTCGCCGCGGCTCACCGCCCATCGAAATAGTTTGCGCAAGGTTGCATGCGTTAGCCGCGCGATCGCCGGACGGTCATGCGTCCGATCCCAAATGAGACTTAAGTCAGAGCGCTGAATCGCCGGCAGCGGTTTACGCTTGAGGACCGGCACCGCTTCGCGTTTCAGAATGCCCGCACCTAACGGCCACTGTTTCCAACGCTTCTTCAGGTAAAGATCAACGAAAAGTTCAACGTACGATTCAAATCCCAGATCGATTGCCTGCCGACGTCGCTCGTGCTCCGCTTGTACTGGATCGACGCCCTGTTTGATCATCAGCCACAAGCGTTCTGCTTCCTTCCTTGCAGTCAGCGGTGTCCAAGGTGAGCCGTGCTTGCCGATGGTGTAGCGCCGCGATGACGCTTCGCGCCCGCCCATACGGTACTGAAGCACGTAGGATTTCGCGCCGCTTGTAGTCGTACGGACGCCAAACCCGCGCAATACGTCGTCCCACGTGAAGGTCTCCTTGGCACCGGGCTCAATCCGATCGACAACCTGTTTAGTAATCCGGGCAGTGGGCATTAGCAGCTCCTGGCGACCCCATGCGATTGCGAGGGTTAGCGGGTCGAGCTCGGCGAAAGAAATAAGCACCCAGCAATCACCCCATCGACAGGCCTAGCCAAATGCGTCCAATCCTGTCCACCAGAAAATGATGGTACTCCAATGGCTTGTGCATCCCGGAGCAAGCCGATGCATACACGTCCAACCTAGGACCCGAATCTCTTAATCAGCGGGTCCTAGGTTCGAGCCCTAGTGCGTCCACCACCCACCACCGATAGTCACCTCGCCTAGCGATAACCGAGTACGCGCAGCAGCAGCGGCCCGCCGGGTAGGATTTCGGCCAGCGCGCGCAGGGAGCTGGCGAAGGCAAGCCGCAGTATGGCCACATAGGTGACGCCAAGCACCGTTCCGGCAAGAGCCAGACTCAGGAGCGGGTGCAGTGTCATGATCCAAGGCCGAAGGAACGCCACCGCAAGCGCTGCGCCTGCGGCCGCCACGGCGGGGGGGATAAGCCCACCGGCAACACCGCTCCAGGTCATCGCGCGGGTCCGCACCATCGCCACGCAGACCAGCCCAAGCATTGCCGCGCCAAGCAAACTCGTTGCCATGAAATAATACTTTGGCCCGGATGGGATGGTCAGCCATGCCAGCAGGATGGCCAGCACGCTGGTCGCGATATCGATAGCCAGCACCAGCTTGCGGCTCTCGTTTGCCAGCATCAGCGTGGTACACATCTGTACGCAGCCAAAGGCGCCGATAGAAAGGCCGGCCCAAGGCAGCAATTCAATCACCGGTAGCCATTGCTCACCGTAGAGAACCAACACAATCTCGCGCGGCATAGTCCACAGGAACAGTGCGGCAGGCACCATGCTCCAAGTTACGCCGCGCATGAGCAAACCGGCAAGCCGCTGGAAACGCGGTGTTTGCTGTTCGGCCCGGGTGATGATAGGATAGAGCGCGGCGATGGCCAGTCCGCCGAATTGCCCGACCAACATGATCCCGAGCCCCGACGCACGCGTGTAAATGCCAAGTGTCGCCAAGCTGAATACCGCGCTGATCAAGGCTTGCTCGGTAAAGGTACGGCCTTGCCCGGCTGCAGCCGAGAACATCCGCTGATAGCCAAAGCTGAGGGCATTGGCATAGTACTGGTGATCATAGGACCATTGAGGTCGGAACCCGCCGCGCCAGAACAGGTCGATGGCCATCGGCAAACCGAAGATCACTGCTGGGGCCACCAGCGCCCAGTATCCCGCGCCCAGCCATGCCAGCAGCAGGGCCGCCAGCAACCCGCCGACCGCACCGCTGAAGAGCAGCCCGCGCAGCTTTAACCATTCGTGGTTCACCTCCAGCATTCGCTGACGCAGCGACGCCGGCACGCCGATCACGAAGTTCAAGGTCAGCACCGCGAGCGGCGCTGCGATGGCTTCGTATTTGGGGGATTGGGCAAGGGCAAAGCAAACGGCTAAAGTGATCGTGACGATGACGGCGTTGATCACTACGCCTGCGGTCCAGTGGCTCTGCCAATCGATTGTGGCCGGATCGCGCGCCTGCAGTGCGTGCTGCACGAAGATTGCGAAACTGGCGACCGTCAGCCCGTTGAGGATCGCCTGTGCCAGTGACACGGTGCCATAATCTGCGGGCGTGAGCAGGCGCACCAGCACCAGCATGGCACCGAACTGGACGGCCTGGTTCAGAAACTGGAAGCCCGCCCCCCAGACGATGGACTGACGTGCCGAATGACCCAGTTCGCCTTTCTGCGCCATCTGCGGTTGCCCCTGCCTTCGCGTCGCGTTCGGCCCACGATGTCCGACGAAGGCCGCGCGCTAGCGGGCTTGACGGGCAAGGCCAAGGGCAATCTCGCGCATTGTGTTTTGTGCGAAGGGCCCACACAGTCTGGCGAGGCAGCAACAGGATGGCCCAGCAATGTCGATACTCGAAGGTCGCGTCGTCGTGATCACGGGGGCCAGTTCGGGCATCGGCGAGGCGTGCGCCCTCGCCTTTGCCGCCAAAGGTGCCAAAGTCGTATTGGCGGCACGGAGGCAGGAACGGCTGGCGGCGCTTGCGTCCCGGATCGAGGCAGCGGGCGGGGATGCGCTGGCGGTGGTGACAGACGTGACGCGGGAGGACGATGTCAGCGCGTTGTTCGCCGGGACGTTACGGCGATTTGGCGCAATCGACGTGCTGATCAACAACGCCGGCATTGCCATTTCCACGCCGGTTGACGAGATGACGCTGGCGACCTGGCGTGCAGTGATCGACACCAACCTTACCAGCGCCTTCCTGTGCAGCCGCGAGGCCTTTCGCGCGATGAAGGCCCGGGGCCGCGGGCGGATCGTGAACGTCGGCTCGATCTCGGCCCGCGTGCCGCGCGACCATAGCCCGGCCTATGCCGCCAGCAAGTTCGGACTCGACGGGCTGACCCGCTCGCTGGCGATAGACGGCCGGCCGCACCGCATCGCCGCCTCGATCTTCCACCCCGGCATTGTCGCGACCGAAATCGCACCTGGCGCGATCACCCTCGACGCGGAAGTCGCTGCCAGTCCCGAGGACATGGCCGACGTCATCGTGCACATGTGCGACATTCCCGACCATCTCAATTTCTACGAAGGCATGGTGATGCAGATAGACCTCCCGTTCCTTGGTCGCGGCTGAGCGGATGCGAGAACGATCACCATGCGAAAGGACAGAAGCGTGACAGTGCGGCAATGGCTGCCTTTGCGAAAGGCCGCACGATGGCTGGGGTTTGTGCCGGCCCTCGTGCTCGCCGTGTCAGCGGCAAACGCGCAGTCGACCGAGGAGCGCAATTCGGCACAGGAGTGGGCGCGGCTGGAAGCGCAGGATCTGCGGCTCGCGGAAATCGCCGAGCGGCTGGCACTCGCCAACGCGCCGCTTTGCACAACGCTGATGCCTTTGACGGGGATGATCCTGCATAGTGCCGACCAGTACGGATCGACCTCGGCACGCGAGCGGTTCGTCAACGGCCCCCTCGCCATTGCCAGCCTGCTGCCTGATTCACCCGCCGCCAATGCCGGCCTTCGGCGCGATGACGCTTTCGTGGCGATCGATGGACAGCGCGTGGAAGACATCGTGCCGGCGGCGAATGCACGGCTGCGAGAGGCAGCCTTCTACCGCATGGCGGATCGCCCGACCGGCACCCCCCTCGCCCTCACCGTGATGCGCGACGGCACAGAAAGGGTCGTCGAGCTCGACGCGCCGCAAGGCTGCCGCTCGCTGGTAGAGGTGCTGCTGGGAGAGGGGCCGATGGCGCGATCGGACGGACGGGTGATCCAGGTGCAATTCGATAGCGTCGCGGCCTTGACGGACAGTCACCTCGCCATCGTGGTGGCGCACGAACTCGCGCACACCATCCTGGAGCATCGGCGGCGCAAGGAAGAAGCGGGGATCGACAATGGCCTGTTCGCAGAGCTCGGTCGCAACCAGCGCGCCAATCGGGAGGCGGAGATCGAGGCTGACCGGTTGTCAGTCCACCTGCTGGCCAATGCCGGCTACGACCCGGCGATCGTGCCCGATTTCTGGCGCAACGCCGCTGCCTACGGAATGCCGGGCGCAACCCTGCCCAGCTTCATCTACCCATCGAATGAGGGCCGCGCGGCACTCGTCGAGCGGGAGATCGCGCTGTATCTTGCGTTGCGGCGCGGGCCCACTTGGCCGGGTCATTTGCTCGCCCGGAGGGACAGCAGCTTTGCGCGCGACTAGCGCCCGTCGCTCTCGGGAGCTTCGGTGATGTCGACGATATGGCGATCGAAATAAGTCAGCGGCTTGGCATCGTGCCGGTGGCTTGCGGCAATTAATTCTCCGACGAAAATCGTGTGCGTGCCGAAGGCGTGGCGATCGGCGACCGAGCAGACCAGGCTCGACTGCGCGCTTCGCAGCACCGGAACGCCGTGTTCGTCCGCCCAGTCGCCCACCGCGAACCGGCCTTCGACCCCGGCCCGCATGAACCGCTCCGCCACGTCGCGGTTGGCAAGGCCGAGAATATTGACGCAAAACCGCTCTGCCTCGGCCAGCGGATCATGCAGGGATGCTTCGCGGTTGATACAGGCCAGCAGCGATGGCGGATCGAAGCTGAGCGATGCGACGGAGGTCGCCAAAATCCCGAACCTTTCTCCGCGATGGGTAGTGGTGACAGCGTAGACAGTGGCCGCGACATGGCGCATCGCCTCGCGAAATGCGAAGCCGATTGCGTCGGGTGTATTGATGTCGGCGGCCATGCTCTCCTGCCCTTAAATGGTGAAGCGCGCAGTTTCAAAGGGCTTTCATGGGGGCGACGTTCGCCTAGAATGTGGTTTGTTGGATTGCTATCACATTTTGATGTGATATGCCTGCCTTCATGAGTGACATCATCGCCAAAGTCCGTCACATCGTCGACGAGGGAATCATGACCCGCGCCGGGCTCGCCCGCGCCGCCGGTCTTCATGCCAACACCCTGCGCGATTGCAGCGAAGATGCCTGGAATCCGACGACCGAGACGCTGGGCAAGCTCGATCGTTTCCTCTCCGCGAACGACGACACGCCTGTTCTGGTCGGCATCGAGGAGATTATCGAGGAGGCCCGCAACGGGCGGATGTATATCCTGGTCGACGACGAGGATCGCGAGAACGAGGGCGACCTGATCATCCCCGCCCAGATGGCAACCCCCAACGCTATCAACTTCATGGCAACGCATGGCCGTGGCCTGATCTGTCTATCGCTGGGCAGCCGCCGCGCCCGTGAACTTGGACTTCAAATGATGGCGGCGCGAAACCGCACCCGGCATGAGACCGCGTTCACTGTTGCCATCGAGGCCCGCGAAGGGGTCACCACCGGCATCAGCGCCGCCGACCGCGCGCGCACCGTTTCGGTTGCGATCGATTCGAGCAAGGGCCCGGACGACATCGTCACCCCCGGCCACGTCTTTCCCCTCGTCGCCCGCGACGGCGGCGTGCTGGTGCGCGCGGGCCATACCGAAGCTGCAGTCGACATCAGCCGGCTTGCCGGGCTCAATCCCGCAGGCGTGATATGCGAGATCATGAACGAGGACGGCACGATGGCCCGTCTCGACGACCTGATCGGTTTCGCCCGCCGGCATGACCTGAAGATTGGCACCATCCGCGATCTGATCGCCTACCGGATGCGCCACGACCATCTCGTCATCCGTGCCAGCGAAGGCGATTTCCGCTCTGACTACGGCGGAGACTGGCGGGCGATCACCTATCGCAACACCGTCGACGGCTCGACCAACCTGGTGCTGCAGAAGGGTAAGGTCGTCCCCGGCGAGCCGGTGTTGACGCGAATGCATGCCATCAGCGTGTTCGACGACGTGCTCGGCCGTCCGGGCGAAAAGAAGCGCGCGCTGCAACGCGCGATGACAGCCATCGGCGAGGCGGGCAACGGATTGATCGTGGTGCTCATGCCCAACCGCCCGCAATCGCTGGAAGACGAGGTCGCCGGCCTCTCCCTCAACAGCGGCGAGCTGCGCGAATACGGCATCGGCGCGCAGATCCTGGCAGACCTCGGCGTCAGCGAAATGATCCTGCTGACCAATTCGAAACACAACGTGGTCGGGCTCGAAGGTTATGGCATAACCGTCGTCGAAGAACGCGCTATCCCGGAGTAATCATGGCCCATTTCCTCATCGTCGAAGCCCGTTTCTACGCCCATCTGAACGACATGCTGGTCGCCGGCGCCCGCGCCGCGCTGGAAGATGCCGGCCACACCTGCGAGATCGTGACAGTTCCCGGCGCGCTGGAGGTGCCTGGCACCATCGCTCTGGCGGCGGATGCCGGACGTTTTGACAGCTTTGTCGCCATCGGCGTCGTCATTCGCGGGGAAACCTATCATTTCGAGATCGTCGCAGGCGAAAGTGCGCGCGCCATCATGGCGCTCACGATGGACGGCATCGCCATCGGCAATGGCATCCTGACGACGGAGAACGAGGCGCAGGCGCTGGTCCGCGCCGATCCTGCGCAGAAGAACAAGGGCGGCGAGGCAGCGCAGGCGGCCATGCGCTTGATGGAACTGCAGGAGGCCTATCGTGTCTGAGCATACCTTCATCGCCGGTATCCCGCTGGTTCTCGGCGGCAACGTGTTCGGCTGGACGGCGCACGGCGATGAAGGGCTCGCCGTGCTCGACGCCTTTTACGAAGCCGGCGGACGTATGA
The DNA here is from genome assembly GCF_009827335.1 of Aurantiacibacter arachoides. Taxonomy (GTDB): domain Bacteria; phylum Pseudomonadota; class Alphaproteobacteria; order Sphingomonadales; family Sphingomonadaceae; genus Alteraurantiacibacter; species Alteraurantiacibacter arachoides. Next base: position 1,347,494 of record NZ_WTYH01000001.1, read on the forward strand.
TCGACACCGCCGACGTCTATTCCGCCTGGGTCGATGGCCACGCAGGGGGCGAAAGCGAAGCCTTCATCGGCAACTGGCTTGCCTCGCGTGGCGTTCGCGACGAGATGAAAATCCACACCAAGACCGGGATGCTGAGCAAGACGAAGCCGAGCGATCCCGGCTCCATGGGTGATGCGTCGCTTTACGAACCTGCGGCAGTGAACGCGCATCTCCAAGCTTCGCTGGAGCGGCTGCGGACCGACTATATCGATCTCTACTACGCGCATCGCGATTTCGCGGTGTTGGACGTGGCGCAGATTGCCGAGGTGTTCGCGCAAACCGTGAAGAGCGGCCATGCGCGTGCCATCGGCGCATCGAATTTCCAAGCCGATCGGCTGGGCGCTGCCCTCACCCATGCAGACAACAATGGCCTCGCGCCCTTCGACGCGCTGCAAAACCACTACAATCTGGTCGCCCGCGATGATTATGGCCCTGCCCTGCAACAGATGTGTGTGGAGCGGGGCATCGCCATGCTGCCGTTCTTCGGCCTGGCTGCGGGATACCTGACCGGCAAGTATCGCCGGCCGGAGGATTTCGAGCAAGGCCAGCGCGGCTATCGCACGAAGGACTATGTCGAAAGCGGTCCGCCGGTGCTTGCCGTGTTGGACGAGATCGCCGCCGAAACCGGTGCCAGCCTTCCCGCCATCGCGCTCGCCTGGCTGGTCCGCCAGCCCGGCATCCCCGCCCCCATCGCCAGCGCCCGCAATGTCGATCAGTTGCGCGAGACGCTGGCGTTCACCCGGCTTGACCTGTCCGAAGACCAGCTCGAGCGCCTGACCCGGTCGCTGGACTGACTCAGCGGGCGAGACGTCCGAAGCAAGTCTTGCCGGCGTAGCGCGCGCTGTCGCCCAGCTCTTCCTCGATGCGGATCAACTGGTTGTATTTGGCCAGCCGGTCCGAACGGGCAAGTGACCCGGTCTTGATCTGCCCGCAGTTGGTGGCGACGGCGAGATCGGCGATGGTGGCGTCCTCTGTCTCGCCGCTGCGGTGGCTCATTACGCTGGTGTAACCGGCTCGGTGGGCGACATCGACGGCCTCCAGCGTTTCGGTCAGCGTGCCGATCTGGTTGACCTTTACCAGCAGCGAATTGGCCAGGCCTTGGGCGATGCCCATTCGCAGGCGTTCGGGGTTGGTCACGAAAAGGTCGTCACCGACAAGCTGCACCCGGTCCCCGATCCTGTCGGTCAGCGCTTTCCAGCCTTCGAAATCGTCCTCGCTCATGCCGTCCTCGATCGAGCGGATCGGATAGTCGTCACACAGCTTTGCCAGATAATCGGCCATCTCCGTCGGCGCGAGCGAGAGACCCTCGCCCGAAATTTCGTAACGGCCAGCGCGGAAGAACTCGGTCGCGGCGCAATCGAGAGCCAGCACGACATCCTCACCGGGCTTGAACCCTGCCTTCTCGACGCTCGCCATGATGAAATCGAGCGCGGCGCGGGTGCTGGCGATGTCGGGCGCGAAACCGCCTTCGTCACCCACTGCGGTGGCGAGGCCCTTATCATGCAGGGCACCTTTCAGCGTGTGGAAGATCTCGGAACCCCAGCGAACCGCTTCGGCCAGGGTAGGCGCGCCGACCGGCATGACCATGAATTCCTGCACGTCGATGGGGTTGTGAGCGTGCTCTCCCCCGTTGATGATGTTCATCATCGGGACCGGCAGCATGTGCGCCCCCACGCCGCCGATGTAGGAGTAAAGCGGCAGGCCGCGGGCATCGGCCGCCGCCTTGGCCACCGCCATGCTGACGCCCAGGATGGCATTGGCACCGAGGCGGCCCTTGTTGCCGGTGCCGTCCGCCTCGATCATGGCCAGATCGACATCGCGCTGATCCTCGGCATCGACACCGAGCAACAGATCGGCGATCTCGCCGTTGACGGCATCCACCGCCTTGGTCACCCCCTTGCCCAGATAACGGCTCTTGTCGCCGTCGCGCAGCTCGACCGCTTCGTGGGCACCGGTCGAGGCACCGGAGGGGACGGCAGCACGGCCGAAACTGCCATCCTCCAGCAGAACGTCGACCTCGACGGTGGGATTGCCCCTTGAATCGAGGATCTCGCGGCCATGAATATCGAGGATGGCGGTCATCAGAAAGGCTCCGGCAAATGGGGTGTGGCACTGCGGTTTCGCGGGCCTCCTATCTGCCGGAACCATGCTCTGCAACACGCGTTGATTTCCTGAACGCGGGTGTATTATCCAAGTAATACATCTCAAAGGATATAGCCGGGATACTCTTCCGGACGAGGCGAAAGGAAATTATCATGGTCGACACGACACCTACCACCACTCCGCTGACCCCCACCACCGGGGCTACGACCGGTTCGGGTTCCACCACCAGCAGTCTGGGTGCAAGCGCCACCACCGGAACCGTTACCCCGCCGATGAGCACGAGCGAAACCACGCCTGCCACCTCGGCCAACACCAGTGAGGCAAAGTCGCGGTTCAGCGCCGCACTCGACGAGGCGAAAGCCGGAGCAGCCGCGCTCGGCGACGAAGCGAAGCTGCGCGCTGGCCAGTATCGTGACGATGCCCGCAGCAAGGGTGAAACCTGGAGCTCCGACGCCAAGGTCAAGAGCCGTGAACTGGCGCAGGATGGCAAGACCAAGGCCAGCGAGGCTCTGTCCGGGCTTTCGCGCGTGATCGACGAGAACGCCGCCACGCTCGATGAAAAACTGGGTGCGAAGTACGGTGACTACGCCCGTTCGGCCTCGCGCAGCCTGCAGGAAAACGCTCGCCGTCTGGATGAGCGCAGCCTGGAGGAACTGACGGAAGACGGCCGTACCGCCATCCGTAACAGCCCGGTCGCAGCGGTCGGCATTGCAGCCGTGGTCGGCTTCTTCTTCGCTCGCATGTTTCGTTGATATCCGTGACGTTACGGGAGGACGAGAGCACTGCCATGCCGACCGGTGAAGAGGGCTATGCAGGCGCCTCGTTCCCCAGTTCTGCGGATGAGGCATACCAACCCACGGACGAGCCTGGCTCGTCCGTGGGGAAGCGCTCGTTGCTGGAAGATTTCGAAGCCCTGTTTTCCGATGCGCGCGTCTACTATCACGCGGAACTGGCGTTTCAGAAAACCCGCGCCGCGTTCTTGGCCGACTCTCTCAAGCGCACCATCATCTTCGCGACCGCCGGCGCATTCTTCGGCATGTTGGCCACCATTGGTCTCGCGGTCGGGTTGATCATCGCGCTCACTCCGATCGTTGGTGCGTGGGTGGCGACGGCACTGGTGGTGAGCCTGATCCTGATCCTGGGCGGCTGGTGCCTGTGGAAGGCGACAGCATCGTGGCGGACGATGATGCACGCTATTCGCGACGACGACCACAAGGAGGCGAACCATCATGGCTAAAATGCTACGCGCCTTCCACGAAGATCGTGCCATGCGCGATGCGGCGAAGAGCCTTGTGACCAACGACTGGCGCAATATCACCGGCAGCTATGCTCAACGTGGACTGGGCGAGAGGTTGAAGGACCGCCTCAGCGAAGGCGCAAGCGACCTTGCTGACGACACCAGTGAATTCGCGCAGGAAAACCCTGGTGTGATTGAGACTGGCTTTGCGCTTACCTTGGCTGCTGCCGTCGGCTGGCTTTTCCGCGAGGAAATCGCCGAGAGCCTGCAGGAGCTATGGGACCGCGATTGGTTCTGATCGCGCCTGAAACACCCCCTCCGCATACGACAACTTATTCCATTCCGGAGAATTACCATGAACGACCCGAAGCGCGAAGAAATCAAGGCCCGCATTGCCGCCGCTCAGGAACGTGAGGCCGCGCAGGCGGAACGCTCGTTCACCGAGCGCGCGGGCGATACGGCGTCCGAGGCGACCGAAAAGTTCGCTGCCTTTGTAAAGGAACGTCCGCTGACGGCTGCTGCTGGCGGTATCGTGCTCGGTATCCTGGTCGCCAGCCTGTTCAAGACACCGCGCCGGGCTGCCGCGCGCGGAGGTGCAAAGGCGATCGGTCTGGCTGCCGTCGGTGCCGAGATTGCCAGCGCCTTTGCCGCCAACCTTCTCGACGATGCGGAAGACATCGGCAAATCCGGTGCGCGCCGCGCCGGCAATCTTGGCGAGAGCCTGAGTGACCGCGCACGTTCGCTGGGACGCAGCGCCAGCAATTCGCTGCACGATACCGCCGACGCCGCGCGTAGCGCCCGGCGCGAGACCGGCAATGCCCTCGCCCGCGCCATCGGTCGCCGCTGAACGAATTTACCTCGGGATTATCCGCTTGCGCGCCCCGTCGGCATTGCCGATAGGGCGCGCAACGCGTTTCAAGCTACAAGGAAACTTCGATGGTCGATGCCAAGCCCCAGCTTCTCCACCTCGTTATGGGTGGCCGGGTTACCGATCCGCAGAAGGTCGAGTTTCAGGATCTGAAAGACATCCACACCGTCGGCTATTTTGCCGATTACACCAGTGCCGAGGAAGCCTGGCGCAGCTGGGCCCAACGCACGGTCGACGATGCCGAGATGAAATACGTCATCGTTCATCTCCACCGTCTGCTCGAACCCGAATTGCCAGCGCAGCACAGCTAGGAGCTACAGGGTCTCTCACGGACAGCTGACGGCATCTTGGGCCGCATCCATAGCGCCTAGATGAACTCGATCTTTTCGATCAGGTAGAACTTGTCGCCGCTGGGCACGGTCACTTCGACCTCTTCGCCTACGCTCTTGCCGATGAGGCCACGCGCCAGGGGGCTTTCGTAACTGATGCGCCCGACCTTGGCATCGCTCTCGGCCTGGCCGACGATCTGAAACTTCAGCGCCTTGTCGTCTTCATCGATGACGGTGACGGTCGCCCCGAACACGACCTTGTCGCCGGAAAGACTGGCGGGATCGATGATCTGCGCACGGCTGGTCTTGTCCTCCAGATCGGCGATCTGCGCCTCGACCTGACCCTGGCGTTCCTTGGCCGCGTGATACTCGGCGTTCTCCGACAGGTCGCCGTGCGCGCGCGCCTCTTCGATCGCGTCGACGATCTTCGGGCGCTCGGCCCGCAATGCCTTGAGATCCGCGGTCAGCATCTCGTAGCCTTCCGCCAGCATCGGCACTTTCTGCATCGCTTGTCCTGTCTTTCCCGGGTCTCCCGCCAAAACCATCTCTGCCGCCGGTTCGGCGGATGAACGGATCGGAATTTGGCGGGGGAATGGTTTTTGTTCTCAGCTATAATAGTCCTGCAGGCTCCGAACTGCAAGATCGTCCGCCGAAACAGAGACTATGGCCTGTGCCGCCGCCGCCGATGCCGCCGCCGTGGTGTAGTACGGCACTTTCATCTGCAGCGATGATGCGCGGATGCCTTCGCTATCCTTGTGGCTCTGCCAGCCTTCGGTGGTGTTGAACACCAGCGCCACCTCGCCATCGGAGATCTTGTCGACGATGTGCGGGCGCCCCTCGGCCACCTTGTTCACCCGTTCGACGTCGACCCCGTGTTCGGCAAGAAAATCGCGCGTGCCGCCGGTAGCGATGACGTGGAAGCCGTGATTCACCAACAGGCGCACGGGCGCCACGATGCTTGCCTTGTCGCTGTCCTTCACGCTGACGAACATCGTCCCGCCGGTCGGCAAACGGGTGCCTTCCCCCATCTGCGCCTTGGCATAAGCGGTGGGGAAATCGCGGTCGATCCCCATGACCTCGCCAGTGGACTTCATCTCGGGCGAGAGGACGGGGTCGGAGCCCGGGAAGCGCGCGAAGGGGAAGACGGCTTCCTTGACCGCGACATAGTCGAACTCGCGCTTGATCGGCGGCAAGTCGGCCAGCTTCTCGCCCGCCATGATGCGCGCTGCCATCGCGGCGACGGGTTGGCCGATGGCCTTGGCGACGAAGGGCACGGTGCGGCTGGCGCGCGGGTTCACCTCGATGAGATAGACCTCCCCGTCCTTTACCGCGAACTGCACGTTCATCAGCCCCACAACGCCCAGCGCGCGGGCAAGCGCATCGGACTGCAACTCCATTTCGGCAACGATGTCCGCCGGCAGCGAATAGGGCGGCAGCGAGCAGGCGCTGTCGCCCGAATGGACGCCGGCTTCCTCGATGTGCTGCATCACGCCGGCAACCACCACGTCCGTCCCGTCGCATAATACGTCGACGTCGCATTCGATGGCATCGCGCAGGTACTCGTCGACCAGCACCGGGCTGTCGCCGGAGACTTCCACCGCCGTGGCGATGTAGTTTTCGAGCTGCGCATCGCTGTCGACGATCTCCATCGCCCGGCCGCCGAGCACGTAGCTGGGCCGCAGCAGCACCGGGTATCCGATGTAATGCGCCCGGGCGAGCGCCTCCTCGCGGCTGTAGGCGATGCCGTTCATGGGCTGCTTCAGCTTCAGCTTGTTGACCAGCTTGGCGAACCGCTCGCGGTCCTCGGCAAGGTCGATGGCATCGGGGCTGGTGCCCAGGATGGGGATGCCCGCCGCCTCCAGCGCGCTCGCCAGTTTCAACGGCGTCTGCCCGCCGAACTGCACGATCACGCCCTTCAGCGTCCCGCGGCTGTGCTCGACGCGCAGGATTTCCAGCACGTCCTCCGCAGTCAGCGGTTCGAAATAGAGGCGTTCGGACGTGTCGTAGTCGGTGCTCACCGTCTCCGGATTGCAGTTGACCATGATCGTTTCGTAACCCGCCTCGCTCAACGCGTAGCAGGCGTGGACGCAGCAATAGTCGAACTCGATGCCTTGGCCGATGCGGTTGGGACCGCCGCCCAGGATCACGATCTTCTCGCGGTCGCTCGGCCAGGCCTCGTTCTCCGCCTCGCCGAAGCTGGGCGCTTCGTAGGTGGAGTACATATAAGGCGTCACCGCCTCGAACTCGGCGGCGCAACTGTCGATGCGCTTGTAGACGGGCAGCACGCCCAGCTTCTGGCGCAGCTTGCGGACCTCGTCCTCGCTGGTGGCGCCGGCCATGGCGCGAAGCGCATCGTGCAGCAGGCCGCTGCGGCGCGCCTGCGTTTCCCCCAGCCCGCCGGCTACGCCCACGCTGCGCACCGCCAGGGTGGCGAGCCGACGGTCGGAAAAGCCCATCGCCTTCAGGCGGCGCAATTCCTCCGCGGTATTGGGCAGGCCGTGCTGACCGATCATGCCCTCTTCGTGGATGATCTCGCAGACCTGGCGCAGGAACCACTTGTCGTAGTGCGTGATCGCGTGGATTTCCTCCACGGTGAAGCCTTCGCGGAACGCCTGGCCCACGATCAGCAACCGCTCCGGCGTCGCCTTGCTGAGCGCGGCGGTGATGACGTCGCGGCTCGCGCCCTCAAGGTTCTGCACCCGGTTGAATCCGTCCAGCCCGGTTTCCAGCCCGCGCAGGGCCTTTTGCAGGCTCTCCTTGAAGTTGCGACCGATGGCCATGACCTCGCCCACGCTCTTCATCGCGGTGGAGAGCTGATTGTCGGCGCCCTTGAACTTCTCGAATGCGAAGCGGGGGATCTTGGTGACGACGTAGTCGATCGTCGGTTCGAAACTGGCGGGCGTGGCGCCGGTGATCTCGTTGGTGATTTCGTCCAGCGTGTAGCCAACGGCCAGCTTTGCGGCGACGCGGGCGATGGGGAAGCCGGTGGCCTTGCTCGCCAGCGCGCTGGAGCGCGAGACGCGCGGGTTCATCTCGATCACGATCAGCCGGCCATCCTTGGGATTGACCGCGAACTGTACGTTCGAACCCCCTGTTTCCACGCCGATTTCGCGCAGCACCGCGATGCTGGCGCTGCGCATGATCTGGTATTCCTTGTCGGTCAGCGTCAGCGCCGGGGCGACGGTGATGGAATCGCCGGTGTGGACGCCCATAGGATCGACGTTCTCGATGGAGCACACGATGATGGCGTTGTCCGCATGGTCGCGGACCACCTCCATCTCGAACTCCTTCCAGCCAAGCAGGCTTTCCTCGATCAGCACCTCGGTGGTGGGGCTGGCGTCGAGGCCGGACTTCACGATCGCTTCGAATTCAGCCCTGTTGTAGGCGATGCCGCCACCTGTGCCGCCCATGGTGAAGCTGGGGCGGATGATCGACGGCAGACCCGTGCGCTCGAGGATTGCAAAGGCTTCGGCCATGGAATGCGCCACACCGCTGCGCGCGCTTTCTAGGCCGATCTTGTCCATCGCCTCGCGGAAGCGCTGGCGATTTTCCGCCTTGTCGATGGCATCGGCCTTGGCGCCGATCATCTCGACACCGTATTGCTCGAGGACGCCCATCTCCTCCAGCTTCAGCGCGCAGTTGAGCGCGGTCTGCCCGCCCATGGTGGGTAGCAACGCGTCGGGCCGTTCCTTGGCGATGATCTTGGCGACGATATCGGGCGTGATCGGCTCGATATAGGTGGCGTCCGCCATGTCCGGATCGGTCATGATCGTGGCGGGGTTGGAGTTGACCAAGATCACCCGATAGCCATCCTCGCGCAGTGCCTTGATGGCCTGCGTGCCGGAATAGTCGAACTCGCAGGCCTGCCCGATGATGATGGGACCGGCGCCGATGACGAGGATGGAGGAAATGTCAGTGCGTTTGGGCATTAAAGCATATCCAAATCAATATGAAAACGCGACTTTATGAAACCTTTAATGGCATCTACTATTAAGGCACCAGCTGTTCGCTGTGCCGTCGTAGACAAGACAGCGCGAGCATCCTCGACGATCATAATAATACCAACTTTGATCTGTATAAGTTTGAGTTGACTTGCTTCCCACAGACGTTGAGCCGCAAAAATACCCGAAAGGAGTCTACTACGCTCAGCTTCGTCGAGCTCAGAAGAATTTATAGATCGTATTGCTTCACCAAGCTCCTCGAGTCCCTCGCTTACGAGACGATATTCTGGTCCATTGTGATCTATCGTCACCACGCGGTCTGCGGCGGGAACTTCAGTAGCAGTTGGCACGCTGGCGCCACGCTCAGAAAGAAAGCCGAAAAAAACGTCCTCAAAAAATCTAGCGCCGATCCTCTTTGCTGTCACAGAGATCCCATCTCGCATGAGGAAACCGTTGCGAAATTGAAGATACCTCTGCGGATCGGACTGATAATAAGTCCCCGCATATCGAGGACTATCTGCGACCAAGACTTTGGCCTCCAGCAAGTGTTCAAACATGTAAGACGAGAAGCTATCGGTGTTGAAATCATCCGCAATCGGGGTGTCTTGAATAAGATCTACGGTCATTCGCGAGATTACGGATTCGATCTCGTTTCTCCGATAATAATCCGTGCTTATTTTGAGTTTTAAAAACTCATTGAAAAACATAGACCGGACAAAGGGATGCAGTTCATTCATTACCTCACCCTAACATCCCCACGAACTTCTCAAACAGGTAGAAACTGTCCTGCGGCCCCGGGCTCGCTTCCGGATGATACTGCACCCCGAAGGCCTTCTTGCCGCTGATCGCGATGCCGCAGTTGCTGCCATCGAACAGCGAGACGTGGGTCTGCTCCACGCCCTCGGGCAGCGTATCAGCATCCACCGCGAAGCCGTGGTTCATGCTGGTGATTTCGACCAGCCCTGCGGAAGCACCCCAGCCCTCGCCCACGCGCTGGACCGGGTGGTTCGCGCCGCGGTGGCCCTGGTGCATTTTCATCGTCTTCGCGCCCGCCGCTAGCGCCAGGATCTGGTGGCCGAGGCAGATGCCGAACAGCGGCACGTCCGCCTCCAGCAGCGCCTTGATCACGGGCACGGCATAGGCCCCCGTCGCCGCCGGGTCGCCGGGGCCGTTGGAAAGGAACACGCCATCGGGCTTCATGGCCATCACCGCGTCGAACGAGGTTTTCGCCGGCACCACCGTCACCCGCGCGCCAGCGCGCACGAGGTTGCGGAAGATGTTGTCCTTGCTGCCGTAGTCGATGGCGACGACGTGCGGGCGCTTGTCATCGCGGGGGCTGCGGCCATAGCCCTGCCCCAGCCGCCAGTAGTTGCCTTCCCAGCCTTCCTGGTGTTCCCGGCTGACGCGCTGGGCGAGGTCCATGCCCTCCAGCCCAGGCCATTCCATTGCGCGTTGCAGCAGCGCGTCGATATCGAAGCGGCCCTTCGGATCGTGCGCGATCACCGCGTTGGGCGCGCCGTTCAGGCGGATGCGGCGGGTCAGCGCGCGCGTATCCATGCCGGACACGCCGATCTTGCCCAGGTCCTTCATCCATTCCACGAACTGCCGCTCCGCGCGGAAATTGGAATGGCCCGTCACCTCCTCGCGCACCACGCAGCCCACCGCGCCTTCCGCCCGGCTTTCGAAATCGTCGGCATTGGTGCCCACGTTGCCGATGTGGGGAAAGGTAAAGGTGACGATCTGCGCGGCGTAGCTGGGGTCGGTCAGCACCTCCTGATAGCCGGTCATCGCGGTGTTGAAGCAGACCTCGCCCACGGCCGATCCGCTGGCGCCGAAGCCCTTGCCCCAAACCACCGTGCCATCGGCAAAGACGATCACGCCCGTCGCTCCCTTGGGTTGCGCGTGCGAAGAGGCGAGAAAGGCCATGGTGGCTCCCGTTAAATAAACCGGCGATGTGTGCTAAGTCCCAGCGGCTAGGGACCGCTGGCGTTCCCGTCAACCGGGTTGTTTGCGCGGCGCTTGGCTTATCCACGCGAGGCTCTACATGGAACGCGAACAAGCCACGCAAATTGCAGGACAGACCATGCTCCGGGACACGATCAAGACCGAAACCGTCACCGCGATGAAGGCGGGCGACAAGCCGCGCACCGCCGCGCTCCGACTGATCGCGGCCAAGATCAAGGACCGCGACATCGAACTGCGCACCGGCAAGGCGCCGGACGATGACGACGCCATGGTGGTCGACGTGCTGCAAAAGATGGCCAAGCAGCGCCGCGAATCGATCCAGATGTACGAGGACGGCGGCCGCCAGGAACTCGCCGACCAGGAAAAGGGCGAGCTCGCGGTGATCGAGGAATTCCTGCCGCAGCAGATGGACGAGGCGCAGACGAAGTCCGCGATCGAGGCGATCAAGGCTGAAACCGGCGCGGCCGGCATGAAGGACATGGGCAAGGTGATGGCCGAACTGAAGGCGCGCCACGGCAAGGAGCTCGACATGGGCCGGGCCAGCGGCTGGGTGAAGGATTCGCTTTCGTGAAGCGCCGGGCATTCGCCGCACCACTGGTCTTCGCCCTGGCACTGACAGCCTGCAACAGCGAGGCGCAGCCCGAGGCCAAAGCCTCCCCCACCCCTACCGCCACGGTGGCAGGGCCGCGCACGCTGATCGCCGCCGGGTTCGACGAGCAACGGCTCGGCCCGCGCATCGTCGGGCCGGACGGGGACGAGGTGGAGAGCACGGTCGAATTCGACGGACGGGAGATCGCCACGATCGTCTCCTATGTCACCTGCCCCTTCATCGAGAAGCCTGATCTGGCCTCCGGGACGCAGGCCGCCGCGCCTGTGTCCGCAGACGACGAGCATGTTGCAGATTTCACGACCGAGTGCCGGCCGGAGATGCAGGGCGAGGGCGCGCTCTACACCTATGTCCACCGGGTAACGCCGGCAGAAGGCGCGGACGGGCCGGTAGTGACGTTCCGCACCAGCCGCCGCGCCACGGGCTTTGCCAACACCATCGGCTTCAGCCGCGAACAGGCCGAGGCCGCCCTTGGCGAGGGCTACCGGATCGGGGTCTCCACCGACAACGGGCAGTTGCTGTGGCGCATCGAGACCGGCGACGGCTGGGTCGCCGGCGAGGAGATCACCTTCTTCTGGCAGTCCGAATTGCCGCCGGAAGGCCCGGCCGAGGCGTATGAGGTGGAAACCGCGGAAGGCCGCGCGCGCGCAACCGGTCCCTGGCCGCCCGCCACGCCCGCGCCGACAGCCGAACTGGCACCCGAACCGGCACCCGGACCCGAAGGCGTGGGGAATCTTCCCGCGGAATAGGCCACGTTCGCGGCAAGCCGCTCGACACCGGCACCCGCCACAGCGCATAGGATCCGCATGGCGCTTTCCCCGCAATGGTTGGACGAACTGAAGTCGCGCATCACGCTGTCGACGCTGATCGGTCGCACCACCAAGCTGACCCGCGCCGGGCGGGAGTGGAAGGCGTGCTGCCCGTTCCATTCCGAGAACACGCCCAGCTTCACGGTCAATGACCAGAAGGGCTTCTACCACTGCTTCGGCTGCCAGGCCCACGGCAGCGCCATCGACTGGATGATCGAGCAGCGCGGGCTGGAATTCATGGACGCGGTGAAGGAGCTGGCGACTCAAGCCGGAATGGAGGTGCCCGCCCCCGATCCGCGCGCGGCACGACAGGCGGAAAAGCGGGCAAGCCTGCATGACGTCATGGCCGCTGCGCAAGACTGGTTCGTCGCCCGCCTGGCTTCGGACGAGGGCGTGGGCGCGCGGGAATACCTCGCCCGGCGCGGACTGACGCAGCGGACCCTGGAACACTTCGGCTTCGGCTACGCGCCCGACGACAAGCAGGCGATGGCCAAGGCACTCGGCAAGTTCGAGACCGCCATGCTGGTCGAGGCGGGCCTGCTGATCGATGTCGAGGACAAGCTGCCCTATGCGCGCTTTCGCGGCCGGGTGATGCTGCCTATCCATGATCCGCGCGGGCGGGTGATCGCGTTCGGCGGACGCATCCTGGAGGATCGCGATGGCGTGGCAAAGTACCTCAACAGCCCCGACACCCCGCTGTTCGACAAGGGCCGCACGCTCTACAACCTGCACCGCGCCGGGCCGGCCAGTCGCAAGACGAACCGGCTTGTCGCGGTGGAAGGCTACATGGACGTGATCGCGCTCGCCCAGGCGGGATACGAGGATGCGGTGGCGCCGATGGGCACGGCGCTGACGGACAGTCAGATCGAATTGATGTGGCGCATGGTCGACAAGCCGATCGTCTGCTTCGATGGTGACAATGCCGGTCGCCGCGCCGCCATTCGCGCAGCCGAGCGGGTCTTGCCCATGCTGCGGCCCGGCCATTCGCTGGGCGTCGTCACCCTGCCGCAGGGGCTCGATCCGGACGACCTGATCAAGCAACAGGGCGCGGGCGCGATGGAACCGTTGCTGGCAAATCCCGGGTCCATCGTGGATCTCATCTGGGATCACGAGCAGGCCGCCCTCCCCCTCTCTTCGCCGGAGGACAAGGCGGGGCTGAAGGCGCGGCTGCTGGCACACGTCGACACGATTGCCCACCCGGACATCCGCTCACTCTACCGCCGCGATCTGATCGACCGCTACGGCGCCTTTGCCTTTCCCAAACGCGAATTTGCGCCCCGCACGTTTCAGCCCGGTGGAAAATTCCGCAAGCCCGGTCCTGCAACGCAATCGGCCGAGGTGACCGAACGGCTCCGCCTTGGCGCCAACGGCGCATCGCGCGACAGGCTGACCCAGGCCGTTCTCAACGGCTTCCTGCGCCACCCGGACCTTGTCCACCGCCACGCCGACAGCCTGCTCGCCCTCGGCGAGAGCGACCGGAGTGTCGCTGGTGCCGTTGATTATCTGCTGGAAAATGCCGCTGCGCTTGAAGCACGGGAAAATCCGCCCATATCTGGCTCAGGTGTCCTGCCACCGCCGCCGGGTAACGCCCGTTTCACCTTCCTGCTGGAAGGTTCCGACCCGGACGACGCGCGACAGGACCTTGCCGAAGCGGTTGCCCTGCTGATCGAGAGACCGGCGCTGGATGTGGCGATCGCGGCGGCGACCAGACGCTTCGAAAGCGATCCCGAGGGCAGCATTGCCGAGCAGCAACGCTTGCGCAAACGAAAGCTGGAAATCGAATCGCGACTCGGGCAGATGGCTCGCGAACGTGCCGCCCGGGATCTGTCCGGCGCGGGCGAGGAGCATTCAGCGCCTGTCTCCGTTGACGGAGACACGGCGGAACAGGAAACGGATTAACCGGGTAGCAATGGCCTCCAAAACCAACAAAACCAAGGACGCGGTCGAAGATGCACCGCTGATCGACCTCAACGAATCTTCCATCAAGAAGATGATCGCGAAGGCCAAGCGCAAGGGCTACATCACCTATGATGAGCTCAACGAGGCCCTGCCTTCGGACCAGATGAGCGCCGACCAGATCGAGGACATCCAGACCGCGATCAGCGACATGGGGGTCCAGATCGTCGAAAGCGCCGAGGATGCCGAGGACGAGGACGACGGTCCCGAGGAAATTGCCCCCGCCGGTACCGATTCCCAGAGCGAAGAACCGCGGCAGCACGTTCCCGAGAAGAAGAAGTCGGTCGCCGGCGAAGGCCGCACCGACGATCCGGTGCGCATGTACCTGCGCGAAATGGGCGCGGTCGAGCTGCTCAGCCGCGAGGGCGAGATCGCCATCGCCAAGCGCATCGAAGCCGGTCGCGACACGATGATCATCGGGCTGTGCGAAAGCCCCATCACCTTTCACGCCATCATCATGTGGTCGGAAGCGCTGAACTCGGAAGAGATGCAGCTTCGCGAGATTCTCGATCTCGATGCCATGCTGTCCAAGGAACCGCCGGTCGACAAGATGTCGGAAGACGGTGAGGACGATGACGGCGACGGAGAGATTTCCGAGGCCACGGCCGGCCCCACCATTCGCGACGATGACGACGAGGATGACGAGGAAGATGGCGACGAGGATGAAGACGGCGAAGGGTCGTCCGCCAAGTCGCGCGACGATGACGACGACGACGAGGACAACACCATGTCCCTCGCGCAGATGGAGGCCGCCCTCAAGCCCGAGGCGCTGGAGCGGTTTGCCAAGATCACCAGCCTGTTCAAGAAGTTCGAGAAGCTTCAGAACGAGCGGGTCGAAGTCATGGGGAGCGGCGAGACCTTCCCAGCCGCGAAGGAAAACAAGTACGAGGCCCTGCGCGAGGAACTGACCGCCGAGGTCGAGTCCGTGCAGTTTCACGCGACCAAGATCGAATACCTGGTCGACAACCTCTATGCCTTCAACCGCCGGCTGACCGCGCTTGGCGGTCAGATGCTGCGCCTTGCCGAACGGCACAAGGTAAAGCGCATGGACTTCCTCGAAAGCTATGTCGGCAACGAGCTTGACGACGGCTGGATGAAGGCCAAGGCCAAGAAGGACAAGAAGTGGGCCGCGTTCGCCGACAAGGAAGCTGACGCGATCGAGCGTATCCGCGCCGAGATTGCCGACATTGCCAGCGCGACCGGCATGAGCCTCGACGAGTTCCGCCGCATCGTGAACATGGTCCAGAAGGGTGAGCGCGAAGCGCGCATCGCCAAGAAGGAAATGGTCGAGGCGAACCTGCGCCTGGTGATCTCCATCGCCAAGAAATACACCAACCGCGGCCTGCAGTTCCTCGACCTGATCCAGGAAGGCAACATCGGCCTGATGAAGGCGGTCGACAAGTTCGAGTATCGCCGCGGCTACAAGTTCAGCACCTACGCCACCTGGTGGATCCGGCAGGCGATCACGCGCTCGATCGCCGACCAGGCACGCACGATCCGCATCCCGGTCCACATGATCGAGACGATCAACAAGCTGGTCCGCACCAGCCGCCAGTTCCTGCACGAGCAGGGCCGCGAGCCCACGCCCGAAGAAATGGCCGAGCGGCTTTCCATGCCGCTCGAAAAGGTGCGCAAGGTGATGAAGATCGCCAAGGAGCCGATCAGCCTCGAGACGCCCATCGGCGACGAGGAAGACAGCCACCTGGGCGATTTCATCGAGGACAAGAACGCGGTCATTCCCGTGGATGCGGCCATTCAGGCGAACCTCAAGGAAACCGTCACCCGTGTGCTCGCCAGCCTGACCCCGCGCGAGGAGCGTGTGCTGCGCATGCGTTTTGGCATCGGCATGAACACCGATCATACGTTGGAAGAAGTCGGCCAGCAGTTCTCCGTCACCCGCGAACGCATCCGCCAGATCGAGGCAAAGGCGCTGCGCAAGCTCAAGCATCCGAGCCGCAGCCGCAAGATGCGCAGCTTCCTCGACCAATAGGATCTGAATTGTCATTTCGCGCCGCGTGATGCGGCGCCGCCAATCGGGGCTGGGGATGAATGCGATCCCCAGCCCTTTTTGCGGTGGCGCAGCACCCTTGCGCGCTTTATGGCCTGCACCATGCGTATTGCCATTGCTTCCGATCATGCCGCGGTCGACCTGAAGGCCGAACTTCGCGACTGGATGATCGAGGCCGGACATGAAGTCGCGGACCTCGGCCCCCATGACACGTCCAGCGTCGATTACCCCGACTACGGCTTCAAGCTGGCCGAAGTGGTCGCCGACGGCACGGCGGAGCGCGGCGTGGCGCTGTGTGGCAGCGGGATCGGCATCGCCATCGCGGTCAACCGCCATCCCGCCGTTCGCTGCGCGCTGGTGAACGAGCCGCTTTCCGCAGAGCTCGCGCGGTCGCACAACGATGCCAACGCCATCGCGATGGGCGCGCGGCTGGTGGGAGCGGAAATGGCCAAGGCCTGCCTCGCCGCCTTTCTCGACACCGCCTTCCTGGGGGACCGCCACCAGCGCCGGGTCGACAAGCTGCGTTTCAGCGTGCAGGAGCCCGCGCAATGAGCACCCAGCCCGCCCCCCACGCGAATGGCGCCGCCGCGCCCGGCCTCGATCGTTTCTGGCATGACAGCCTGGAGGATGCCGATCCCGAAGTGTTCGGCATCATCGGGCAGGAACTGGGCCGCCAGCGGCACGGGATCGAACTGATCGCCAGCGAGAATATCGCCAGTCCCGCCGTGCTCGAAGCCTGCGGCAGCGTTTTCACGAACAAGTATGCCGAGGGCTATCCAGGCAAGCGATATTACGGCGGCTGCGAGTTCGCCGACGCGGTCGAGACGCTTGCGATCGAGCGAGCCAGGCAGTTGTTCGGTTGCCAGTTCGCCAACGTCCAGCCCAACAGCGGCAGCCAGATGAACCAGGCGGTGTTCCTCGCCCTGCTCAATCCCGGCGATACCTTCATGGGCCTCGACCTTGCCAGCGGTGGTCATCTGACCCACGGTTCGCCGGTGAACATGAGCGGCAAGTGGTTCAATGTCGTGCCCTATGGCGTGCGGCGCGACGACTGCCTGATCGACATGGCAGAGGTCCGCCGCCTCGCCAAGGAACACAAGCCCAAACTCATCATCTGCGGCGGTACCGCCTATCCCCGTCTGTGGGATTTCGCCGAATTCCGCAGCATCGCGGACGAGGTTGGCGCCGTGCTGCTGGCGGACATGTCGCATTTCTCGGGCCTCGTGGCGGGCCATGCCCATCCCTCGCCCTTCCCCCATGCGCATATCGTCACCAGCACCACGCACAAAAGCCTTCGCGGGCCGCGCTCGGGCATCATCCTGTGGAATGACGAGCAGTTTACCAAGCCGCTCAACATGGCGATTTTTCCGGGGCTTCAGGGCGGCCCCCTGATGCACACCATTGCCGGCAAGGCCGTAGCATTCGGCGAGGCACTGCGGCCCGAATTCCGCACCTATGCCGCCGCCATCGTGGAAAATGCCAAGGCGCTGGCCAGCAGCCTGCAGGAGCATGGGTTGAGCGTCGTTTCCGGCGGCACCGACAACCACCTCGTGCTGCTCGACCTGACCGCGGTCGACGTGACGGGCAAGGCCGCGGAAAAGGGTCTCGACCGCGCCTTGCTGACCACCAACAAGAACGCCATCCCCTTCGACCCGCGCTCCCCCTTCGTCACCAGCGGCGTTCGTCTGGGTACCCCGGCCGGAACCACGCGCGGTTTCGGAGTGGCCGAGTTCCGCCGGATCGGTGCCATGATTGCCGACGTTGTCTCAGGCATGAGCCGCAATGGCGATGATGGGGACGCCCAGGTGGAAGAGCGCGTGCGCCGTGAAGTCGGCGAGATGTGCGACGCATTCCCCGTCTATCCCGGAAGGTAGTTGAAGCCATGACCGATCCGTATCGCCCAGAACGCCCGGAAGACCGCCGCGAGGACCGTGCCGACCATGACGGCATCGATCGCTACGTTCTCAAGGATGCCGTCGAGGAAGCCAAGGCCATGGGCCGCGGCGGGATGAGCCATCCCAGCACCAAACCGGTGCTGATCGGCGCCGGCGTGGGCGCGGTGGCGGCGGGCATCCTGCCCTTCGTCGCGTGGCCGGTCGGCCTGATCGCGGGCGCCGGTTTCATGCTCTACAAGCGCGTGCGCCCCTGATCGTCCATGCGATGCCCCTACTGCGCGCATGACGACAGCCAGGTAAAGGATTCGCGCCCCACCGAAGACAGTGCCGCCATCCGCCGCCGCCGCCAGTGCGAAGGGTGCGGCGCGCGCTTCACCACGTTCGAACGCGTGCAGCTGCGCGAGGTGACGGTGGTGAAATCGGGCGCCAACCCCCAGGAGGCGCGGCGCGAGCCCTTCGATCGGTTGAAGCTGGAACAGTCCGTCGCGCTGGCCTGTCGCAAGCGCGGAGTCGAACAGGAGCGGATCGACCGCCTGGTTTCCGGCATCCAGCGCCAGGTGGAAACCGCAGGTGACAGCGAGGTATCCTCGGCGCGCATTGGCGAACTGGTGATGGACGGGTTGAGGCAGATCGACAGCGTCGCCTACATCCGGTTCGCCAGCG
Organism: Aurantiacibacter arachoides; assembly: GCF_009827335.1. Taxonomy (GTDB): domain Bacteria; phylum Pseudomonadota; class Alphaproteobacteria; order Sphingomonadales; family Sphingomonadaceae; genus Alteraurantiacibacter; species Alteraurantiacibacter arachoides. The sequence continues at coordinate 1,365,914 of NZ_WTYH01000001.1, forward strand.
TCTACCGCGACTTCTCCGAAGCCCGCGATTTCGAGGAATTTGCCAGTACGGTGAGAGATGTGGGGGACCTCGATCATGGCTGATGCGTCCCCGCCCGTGATCGTTCTCGTTCGCCCGCAGCTGGGTGAGAATATCGGCAAGGCGGCGCGGGCCATGCTCAACTTCGGGCTCACGGAGATGCGCCTCGTCGCCCCGCGTGACGGGTGGCCCAACCCCTCCGCCGGCCCGGCCGCTTCGGGTGCGGACATGGTTCTGGAAAGCGCGCGGGTGTTCGAAACCACGGCAGACGCCGTTGCCGACTGCGCGCATGTCTATGCCACCACGGTGAGGAAGCGCGGCGTGACCAAGCCCGTCCTGACGCCCGAGACCGCCGCGCGCGAAGTGCCATCGCAGCCGGGACGCAGCGCCTTCCTGTTCGGCCCGGAGCGATCGGGGTTGGAGACAGAGGACGTCGCGCTCGCCCGCACCATCGTCACCGCGCCGATCAACCCGCAGTTCGGCTCGCTGAACCTCGCGCAGGCGGTGATCCTGGTTGCGTACGAGTTGTCCAAGCACGCCAACCTCGCCACGCCGACGGCGGAAGACCTGCTGCCCCCTGCCCCGCAGGCGGAGCTGGAGGGACTTATCGATCACCTCGAGCGGCTTCTGGAAGCCAAGAACTATTTCTATCCTGAAAGCCGCGCGCAGGCCACGCACCTCACCTTGCGCACCATGTTGACCAAGCCAGCATGGAACCATCTGGAGGTGCGCACGATGCGCGGCGTCCTCTCGGCCTTGGAAAAGCCAATCCGGCACGAGGCAACGGACTGAGTCAATCACGCTCTCCCCCGGCACGGCGATCCATGCTATGGCAGCGCCGCCACGGGAGAAACCACGATGACGTTTCCTATCCTAGCCGCCGCCATGATTGCCCTCGTTTCCAGCTTGGCGAGCCTGCAAGACTCACCGCCGCAGGAAACGCAGCCACCCCTCGCCGTCTCACCGGCGCTCCCACCGGCCGAGGCAGATGAAGCGCCAGCGCCAGTCGAGGCCGAATCCGATCCGGGCGAGGAAGTCGTCTGCCGCACCGAGCGCATGACCGGCTCGCTGACCCGTCGCACCCGCACCTGCATGACCCGCAACGAATGGAACGGCGTGGAATCGCGGATGCGCGACCAGCATAACCGCATGACACGCAGCGCATCCGGCGGCCAGTGCATCCCCAGCGATCCGCAATCCGGGCGCTGTTGAACATGGCCTTCTGCTTGACTTGAACGCACACGCCGCTATGTGCGCGCCTTCGCGACAATTGGCTCCGCACCCCGGTGAAGCGGTGGCCGCGTCCGGCATAAAAGGCCGGGCGGTGCGATACCGGGTTCAAGCCTCGGCTCCAGTTCATGGTGGATTGGGGGGCAAGGATAGCAAATCGAAGGAACGTCCCATGACGAAGCGCACCAGCGCCAAGCATAAACTCGATCGCCGGATGGGTGAAAACATCTGGGGTCGTCCCAATTCCCCGGTCAACAAGCGTGCCTACGGCCCCGGCCAGCACGGCCAGCGCCGCAAAGGCAAGATGTCCGACTTCGGCCTGCAGCTGCGCGCCAAGCAGAAGCTCAAGGGCTATTACGGCGACGTCACCGAAAAGCAGTTCAAGGCCACCTACAAGGCTGCTGCCGCCATGAAGGGCGACACCGGCATGAACCTGATCGGCCTGCTGGAGCGCCGGCTCGACATGATCGTCTACCGCGCCAAGTTCGCGCCGACGATCTTCGCCGCGCGCCAGATCGTCTCGCACGGCCACATCCGCGTCAACGGCGTGAAGTGCAACATCGCCAGCCGTCGCTGCGACGTGGGCGACGTGATCAGCCTGGGCGACAAGGCCAAGGAAATGGCGCTGGTGATCGAGGCGCAGAGCCTGCCCGAGCGTGATATTCCCGAGTACGTCGCCACCGACGGCAACGAAAAGGTGACCTTCGCCCGCGTGCCCACGCTCGACGAAGTGCCCTACCCGGTGCAGATGGAACCGAACCTGGTGGTCGAGTTCTACTCGCGCTGATCGGTCTTTACGGAAACGAACAACGAAGGCGGCCCCGCGGGGTCGCCTTTTTTGTTTGTGCTCAAGGGTATGGCTGGAACCGAGAGGCTTTTCGCGCGTCGCCGATTAAGGATGCGACAGTATCGTTACATAACCCGAAATCGCCGTGGCTAATGGTACGATGCGCAGCCGCTTGCCCAGGCATTTGCGGGGCGCATCGGGGCAGGCTTTCTCGATTCGGCGGGCACGTTCGTCCCTTACCGCGGCACGATCCTGGAGATTCGCCAAAAGCCGGCAGCCATGACTGACGAGACCGCCGCCTGAGCGGGTCAACCGGTTGCTACTCTGCGGCCCGGCCGAGGTAATCGCGCCTGAAGGCATCGGCAAAGCTGGCAAAGGTTCCTGCCGCGATCGCATCGCGCATGGCCTGCATCAATTGCTGATAGAAGCTGAGGTTGTGCTCTGTCAGCAGCATGGCTCCGAGAATCTCGCCCGACTTGTGCAGGTGATGCAGATAGGCCCGACTGTAGGTTGCGCAGGTCGGGCAATGGCAGCGGGGATCGAGCGGAGCTTCATCCTCCGCATGGCCGGCGTTGCGCAGATTGACAGGGCCGCTCCAGGTGAAGGCCTGTCCGTTGCGGCCCGAGCGCGTGGGTAGCACGCAATCGAACATATCAACCCCGCGGGCGACTGCGCCCACCAGGTCGTCAGGCTTTCCGACGCCCATGAGATAGCGCGGCGCGTCCTCGGGCAGCATTGCCGGAGCAAAGTCGAGCGTGGCGAACATCGCCGCCTGCCCTTCTCCAACGGCAAGGCCGCCGATGGCATAGCCATCGAACCCGGTTTCCCGCAGCGCCGCGGCCGACTGCGCGCGCAGCCCCTCGTCAAGCGCACCCTGCTGAATACCGAACAGCGCACTGTTCGCGGCGTGCTCACCGCCGGCATCAAAAGCATCGCGGCTGCGCCGGGCCCAGCGCATGGATAGCTCCATGCTCGCCGCGATCTCTGCCATGGGCCGGTCCGCGCGCGGGCATTCGTCGAAGGCCATCACGATGTCGCTGCCCAGCAGGCGCTGGATCTCCATGCTGCGTTCCGGGCTGAGCATGTGTTTGGAACCGTCGATGTGGCTGCGGAACTCCACCCCCTGTTCGGTCAGCTTGCGCAGGTCCGACAGGCTCATGACCTGATACCCGCCGCTATCGGTCAGGATCGGGCGATCCCAGTGCATGAAGCGGTGCAGCCCCCCCAAGCGGGCTACCCGCTCCGCGCCCGGGCGCAGCATGAGGTGGTAGGTGTTGCCCAGGATGATGTCGGCCCCGGTCGCGCGGACGGTTTCGGGCTTCATCGCCTTGACCGTTGCCGCCGTGCCCACGGGCATGAAGGCCGGCGTGCGGATCGTACCGCGCCGCATGGCGATTTCGCCGGTGCGGGCCTGGCCATCGGTGGCATGGACGGTGAACTGGAAGCGGGGAGCGGTCACGAACGCGCGCTTAGCGTCACTACGCGCAAACGAAAAGGGCCGGCTCCGCGCTTGGCGGAACCGGCCCCATTTCGCTTTGATGCGAACGCTTAGAAGCGGACGCCGAGGCCCGCGGTGCCGCGAACCGTGTCGAAGCCTACGGTGTCCACGTTGGCACGCAGGAAGGTGTTGGTGCCGAGCGGGTATTCCACGCCAGCACCGACCAGGAAGTCGCCGGTCGTCGTATCGATACCATCGAACGCATCATCGGGCAGGTCGGTGTCGAAGATGCCGTTGGGATCGATGTCGACCCACTGGTAACCGGCACGCGCATAGTACTTGGCACCGCCCGCATCGGCTACGCCGAGACGTGCATTCAGGCCGTACTCGTTGTCGATCGGGCCGTCACCGAAGTGGAAGTTGCCTTCCGCGCCGACGAAGAAACCGCTCGTCGTGGGGACGTCGTAACCGGCGAACACACCGTAGATGAACCCGCCGTCGTTGGTGTCGAGACCGTCGAAGTCTTCATCGTCTTCGAAATCGTCGTCGACGGACAGTTCGTGGTAACCACCCGACACACCGGCATAGGCCTGGGCGTGAGCGGCTGCCGGCAACGCGATGGCAGCGGCGGTGGTGGCGAGAGCGAAGATAACCTTTTTCATAGCAATTGCGACTTTCGTTGGGGGGTAGGATGTCTGGAATTACCGAGACGCCCTGCGGTTCCAATGTTTCGCATTGCTGTTAGATTAATACGGATAGAGCGTTCGACGAACGTCATTCCCTGAGCCGCCAACCGCTTTTGAAGATCCATCCGATGACGCCAACGCAGACCAGCAGAAAGGCCATCGTCGCCCCCAGCGAAAGGCCGATCGGGAAGTCGGACGTGCCGAGGAACGTCCAGCGCAATCCGTTGACCAGATAGACCACCGGGTTGAAGAGCGCGACGGTGCGCCAGGGTTCGGCCAGATCCGAAATCGAGTAGAACGTGCCGCCCAGGAACGTGAGCGGCATGAGCACGAGCAACGGGATGATCTGTAGCTTTTCGAACCCGTTCGCCCACAAGCCGATGATGAAACCCAGCAGGGAGAAGCTGGCTGCCACCAGCAGGATATAGAAGAACGCCAGCACGGGGTGGACGATCTGGTAGTCGACGATGACCGCCGCGGTGCCGAGGATCACCGCAGCAAGGATCAGCGATTTCACCGCTGCCGCTCCGACGAACCCGATCAGCGTTTCCGCCACACCCACGGGCGCCGACAGTAGTTCATATATGGCCCCGGTGAACTTGGGCATGTAGATGCCGAAGCTGGCGTTGCTGGTGCTTTCCGTCAGCAGTGTGAGCATCAGCAGCCCGGGCACGATAAAGTTGGCATATGAAACGCCGCCAGGCAGCGCCATGCGTCCGCCAATCGCCGCGCCGAAAACGACCAGATAGAGCGAGGTCGTGATGACCGGCGCCAGGATCGAGCCAAAGGCGGTACGGAACATCCGCATCAGTTCGTTGCGGAAGATGGCGAAAGCGCCGCGCAGGTTGAGGGTCATGCCGCAGCCTCCTCCCCTTGCCGATCTTCGACGAGGTCGACGAAAATATCCTCCAGCGTGGAATCGCGGGTATCGAACTCGGTGAACACGATACCCTCGCGAGCCATGATCTGCGCCAGTTCCGCCACCTCGCGCTTGCCCTTGCCGGTGCCGTCGCCGCCGCGATAGACGAGGCGGGTGCCCTCCCCTTCGAGATGCAGCGGGTAGGATGCAAGCACGGGCGGCACCGCGTCCAGCGGACGGGGCAGGGTGAAATGTGCTTCGGTGCGGCCGAGCTTGGCCATGATGGCGTTCTTGTCATCCACCAGCAGGATTTTCCCCTTGTTTATGACGCCAACCCGGTCGGCCATTTCCTCTGCCTCTTCGATGTAATGGGTGGTGAGGATGATGGTGACGCCCTGCCCGCGCAGAATGTCGATCTGGCGCCACATATCGCGCCGCAGTTCCACGTCGACACCCGCCGTAGGCTCGTCAAGGAACAGCAGTTCGGGTTCGTGGGAGAGCGCCTTGGCGATCATCACCCGGCGCTTCATCCCGCCCGACAGCTCGCGTATCTGCGCATCGCGCTTGTCCCACAGGCTGAGGCTGCGCAGCACCTCCTCGATCCGCGCCTCGTCCGCCGGAAGGCCGAACATGCCGCGCGAGTACCGCACCTGGCGGATCACCTTGTCGAACATGTCGAAGCTGAGTTCCTGCGGAACCAGACCGATCTTGCGGCGCGCACGCTTCCAGTTCTGGCGGATGTCCTCGCCAAACGCATGGATGGTGCCGCCGGTGGGGTTCACCAGCCCGCACACGGCGCCGATCAGCGTGGTCTTGCCCGCACCGTTGGGGCCGAGCAGCGCGAAGATCTCGCCGCGACGGATGGTAAGGTCGACACCGCCGAGCGCCTGCACGCCGCCCTTGTAGGTCTTTTCGAGACCGCGGATTTCCAGAATGGGTTCGTTCATGCAACGGGAATTGGCCACATGACCGCGTTTTGCAAGCGTCGGGCGAGGGGTAATCCCTTGCTGGCTAGGCCAGCCAGGACCGTACGGCCATCGCACAGCGCGTATCAACTGCCTGAGAACGCTGTGACTTCACGATCGTCCAGCGCCCGTCAGCACGGCTTCCGCTCCGGCAGCAGCAGGGATGAATCCCCGTAGGAATAGAACCGATAGCCTTCTGCGATCGCATAAGCATAGGCGGCCATCATCCGTTCGCGCCCCATCAGCGCGCTGACGAGCATCATTAGCGTCGATTTCGGCAGATGAAAATTGGTCATCAGCCCGTCCACCGCGCGGAACCGGTAACCGGGTGTGATGAAAATGGCGGTATCGCCGGCAAACGGCTGAACCGTCCCCTCCGCGTCCGCCGCACTTTCGAGCAAGCGCAGGCTCGTGGTGCCCACGGCGATTACCCGCCCACCGCCCGCACGCGCCTGATTGAGGCGGTCAGCCGCTTCCGGGCTGATGCTGCCCCACTCGGCGTGCATGGCGTGGTCGTCCGTGTCCTCTGCCTTGACGGGCAGGAATGTGCCTGCGCCGACGTGGAGTGTCAGCGTTTCGGTGCCGACACCGCGCGCTGCCAGCGCCGCCATAAGGTCTGGTGTGAAATGCAGCGCCGCCGTGGGCGCAGCCACGGCGCCGTCCTTGCTGGCGAACATCGTCTGGTAATCGGCGCGGTCGCGTTCATCGGTGGGGCGTTTGCCGGCGATGTAGGGCGGCAACGGCATGCGCCCCGCCCGCTCCAGCAGCACTTCGACCGGCTCTTCCCCCGCGAACGCAAGGGTGAACGAACCGTCGGAATGCCGCGCCTCGGCAATCGCGCTGACATCCGCACCGAATTCGATGCGGTCGCCCTCCCTCAGGCGCTTGGCATTGCGGATGAAAGCCTGCCAGCGGCGCAGGTCGATGCGCTTGTGCAGCGTCGCCCCGATGCGCGCTTCCCCCCGCATTCCTTCGAGTTGCGCAGGGATGACGCGGGTGTCGTTGAAGACCAGCACGTCGCCGGGTTCGAGCAAGCCCGGCAGATCGCGAACGATGGCGTCGGCAAAGGGTTCATCCCCGCGCACCACCAGCATTTGCGCTGCGTCGCGCGGTGCGACGGGGCGCAGCGCGATGCATTCCGGCGGCAAATCGAAATCGAACAGGTCGACCTTCACGGGCACCCCTCCCCGGTGAGGGCTGCGTTACTCGCCAGTGGGCGCGTTCAGCATGTCGAGCGTGATACGCTCGGCCGGTTGGACCGCCTGCGGCATCGCCTGGGGCAGGCCATCGGCAGCAATCGAGGCCTGCAGGATGCGCGTCGGATCGCTGGGCGGTTCGCCACGATTGACCGCATCGACCGCGGCCATGTTGCTGATCACGCGGCCGAAGTTGGTATAGTTCCGGTCGAGCGCAAAGCGCGGGTAGAAGACGATGAAGAACTGGCTGTTCGCCGAATCCTCGCTCTGCGCGCGGGCCATGGAGACCGTGCCGCGAACGTGGGGCAGGAAGTTGAACTCCTCCTCCATGTCCGGCAGGGGCGAGCCGCCCTGGCCGGTGCCGGTCGGATCGCCGGTCTGCGCCATGAAGCCGTCGATCACGCGGTGGAACGGGTTGCCGTTGTAAAAACCTTGCCGGGCCAGCGTCTTGATCCGCTCGACATGGTTGGGCGCCCACTCGGGCATCAGGCGGATCGCCACGCGTTCCCCGCTCGAAAGGTCGAGCAGCAGGATGTTTTCCAGATCCTCGTTGACGTTGAAATTCACCGTCAGGGGAATTTGCTGCGCCTGGGCGTTGGCGGCCTCCGTGGTATCCAGCGCCGGAGTAAGCGCGGTATCCTGCGCAAGGGCGGGCGCGGAAAGCGAAAGCGTTGCAGCAAGAGCCGCGGCAAAGGTGGAGCGGAGCATTCGTGGATCCGGAATGGTTCGGTTGTGATCGCCGCCTTTACGGACGGGCGGCTGACAGTTCAATGAACATGTTGCCGCGCACGGCCGCCGGTCAGAACTCGCCCTTGCGCCCGATCTTCGTTACGCGGGCATCCACCTCGGCCTTCACCTCCGCGCTGACGAACGGCGCTATATCGCCGCCGTAAAGGGCGATTTCCTTGACCAGTTTGCTGGCGATGGGTTGCAGCGCGGTGTCGGCCATCAGGAAAACCGTTTCGACCCGGTCGTTCAACTGCTGGTTCATCCCGGCCATCTGGTATTCGTATTCGAAGTCGGCAACGGCCCGCAGCCCGCGAATGATGACGCTGGCGCCGCATTTTTCGGCAAAGGTCATAAGCAGGGCATCGAACCCGACGATCTCGACGTTATCCAGCCCGAGGCGCGCGGTCTCGCCGCGCATCATGTCCAGCCGCTCATCAGTGGAAAACATCGCGGTCTTGCTGGGATTGGTGGTGACGCCGACAATCAGCCGGTCCACCAGCTTGGCGCCCCGCCGGATGATGTCGGCATGGCCGAGCGTCACGGGATCGAAGGTGCCGGGGTAAAGGCCGATGCGTTCCACGCTCACCGATCCCTCTCGACGATGAACCGCGCCAACGCGCGCAGCAGGTCGGCTTCCTCACCATATTGCACGAGGTGGCCGATGGCCTGTTCGCTCAGGGCATGGGCCTGCGCGCGGGCATCCTCCACGCCCATCAGACTGACAAAGGTGGCTTTGCCCGCCTCGGCGTCCTTGCGCAGCGCCTTGCCGGCCAGCGCCTCGTCCCCTTCTTCGTCGAGCAGGTCATCGGCGATCTGGAAGGCGAGGCCGATGTCACGGGCGTAGGCGCGCAGGTGGCCGCGCTGGTCTTCCGGCACGCGGGCGAGGATCGCACCCATTTCCACCGATGCGCCGAGCAAGGCGCCGGTCTTGAGTTGCTGGAGCCGAGTGACGGTGTGCAGGTCGAAATCCGCGCCGGCACTCTCGGCGGCGATGTCCATAACCTGGCCGCCGGCCATGCCGTTGTGGCCACTGGCGCTGGCGAGCGCGTGGACGAGGTCGGCGCGGATCACCGGGTCGGTGCTGACGTGCTGGCTGGCGAGGATCTCGAACGCCAGCGCGTGCAGCGAATCGCCGGCGAGCACGGCAATCGCCTCGTCATACTGTTTGTGCAGCGTGGGCTTGCCGTGGCGCGTGTCGTCGTCGTCCATGCACGGCAGGTCGTCGTGGATCAGCGAGTAGACGTGGATCGCCTCCAGCGCGCAGCCCGCCAGCACGGCGGCATCGCGCTCGGCTCCATACATTTCGGCCACGGTCACCAGCAGCATCGGGCGCACCCGCTTGCCCCCGCCGATGGCGGCATAACGCATGGCCTCGACCAGCGTGGCGCGGGTATCGTCAGGCACTTCGAGCAGCGCGTCGAATGCGGCGTCCACCTCACCCTGCACACGGGCCAAGCCGCGGCCCAGAACGTCGTCGGCAAGCACGAGGCCCATTGCGTCAGTCCGCGTCGAAGGGTGCTATGCCGGTGGCGCGAACGCCGCCCTGCCCGTCCGGCCCGGCGACGATCTTCTCGATCCGCGCCTGCGCCGCGTCGAGCCGCGCCTGGCAATGGGCGCGCAATTTTTCGCCGCGTTCGTACAGCGCGATGGACTGGTCGAGCGGAACCTCCCCGCCCTCCAGATCGCGGACGACCTTTTCCAGCGCCTTCAGCGCATCTTCGAAGCTCATCGCGGCGATGTCGGTGGTATCCTCTGCCATGGTGCCAAGCATTGGCGGCGCGCGGGCGCAGGGTCAAGCCGGGGGTGAGCGCCGGGGCGGGGGGAAATCGCGGCGTGCAGGGCTAGCGCCCCCTGCGCCCGCTCGCTAAAGCGCGAACCATGTCCCAGATCACCCCCGAAGTCGTCGCCCAGCACGGGCTTTCCGAAGACGAATACGCGCGCGTGCTGCACGCGCTGGGTCGCGAGCCGAACCTTGTCGAGCTCGGCATCTTCTCGGTCATGTGGTCCGAACATTGCAGCTACAAGTCGAGCCGCCTGCATCTGAAGAAGTTGCCGACTGAAGCACCGTGGGTCATCTGCGGACCGGGCGAGAATGCCGGCGTGATCGACATCGGCGATGGGCCTGACGGGACGAAATTGGCCGCCATCTTCAAGATGGAAAGCCATAATCACCCCAGTTACATCGAGCCCTACCAGGGCGCCGCCACGGGCGTGGGCGGCATCCTGCGCGACGTGTTCACCATGGGCGCGCGGCCCGTCGCCAACGCCAACGCGCTGCGGTTCGGCCGACCCGATCACCCGAAGATGAAGCACCTGGTGCAGGGCGTGGTCGCCGGCATCGGCGGATACGGCAACTGCGTAGGCGTGCCGACCGTGTGCGGAGAGACGAACTTCGATGCCGCATACGACGGCAACATCCTCGTCAACGCGATGACCGTGGGCGTGGCGGATGCGGACCGGATCTTCTATTCGGCCGCGACAGGCGTGGGCAATCCCATCGTCTATGTCGGCTCCAGGACCGGGCGCGACGGCATCCACGGCGCGACCATGGCCAGCGCCGATTTCGAGGAAGACGCCGAGGCCAAGCGCCCCACGGTGCAGGTCGGCGACCCGTTCACCGAAAAGCTGCTGATCGAGGCGTGCCTGGAACTGATGGCCACCGATGCCATCGTCGCCATTCAGGACATGGGCGCGGCGGGCCTCACCAGCTCCAGCGTGGAGATGGCCACCAACGGCAAGGCCGGCATCCGACTCGACATGAACGAGGTGCCCTGCCGCGAGGAGGGCATGACGCCCTACGAGATGATGCTGAGCGAGAGCCAGGAGCGCATGCTCATGGTGCTGAAGCCCGGCAAGGAACCCATGGCCGAGGCGATCTTCCGCAAGTGGGAACTCGATTTCGCAGTCATCGGCGAGGTCACCGACACCGGGCACATGGTGCTGGAATTCGGCGGCGAAGTGGTGTGCGACATTCCGCTTGGCCCGCTGGCGGCAGACGCCCCGCTCTACGATCGGCCCTACCTCTCGATGGAGGACTACACCGCGTGGGCGGGCATTACCCCCCTTACCGATCGGCCTGACACGGCCGACGCGGGCGCAGACCTGCTGAAGCTGCTCGCCAGCCCGGCGCTCGGCAGCCGCAGCTGGATATTCGAGCAGTACGACAGCCAGGTAGGCGCGGACACCTTGCAGACGGGCGGCGATGCGGGCGTCGTGCGCGTCCACGGCACCAAGAAGGCTCTGGCGATCAGCACGGACTGCACGCCGCGCTACGTCTTCGCCGACCCCTACGAGGGAGGAAAGCAGGCCATTGCCGAGGCCTATCGCAACCTGTGCGCAGTGGGCGCCCGCCCGCTGGCCGTGACCAACTGCCTCAACTTTGCCAACCCGCAGCGGCCCGAGATCATGGCCCAGCTTGTCCACGCGCTGCGCGGCATGGGCAAGGCGTGCCAGTATCTCGACTTCCCGATCGTGAGCGGCAACGTCAGCCTCTATAACGAAAGCAAGGCGACGGGTGGCGGATCGGCCATCCTGCCCACCCCGGCGATCGGCGGCGTCGGTCTTATCGACGACTATGCACAGATGATGACGATGCCGTTCAAGGCTGCGGGTGAGGCGATTTACCTCGTCGCGCCTGATGCCTGGTCGGTGCCCGACCCGGACCGCTCACACCTTGGCAAGTCGCTGTGGCTTAAGGAGATCATGGGCCGGGACGAGGGCCGCGCTCCGCCGGTCGACCTCACGCTGGAAAAGGCCGCGGGTCGCATCGTGCGCGAACTGATTGCGGACGGGCTCGTCTCCGCCGTGCACGACATTTCCGATGGCGGCCTCGCCGTTGCGCTTGCCGAAATGGCCATGGCATCGGGCATCGGTGCCGACGTCGAGAAGCAGAGCGACTACACGGCCGCGCAGTGGTGGTTCGGCGAGGACCAGGGCCGCTACGTCATCACCGTGCCCGATACCCACGCCTTCAACACGGCACTCGCCAGGGGCACCGAGAACGACGAGACCGCCGCTGTCGGTTTCACTCGCATTGGCATAACCGGCGGCACCACACTGCTCGGTCAGAGCGTAGCGGACCTCAAGGCAGCGCACCGCAGTTTCTTTGCCGGGTGGATGAAGCCCTGATACGGTCGCGCAAGGTAAAGCCGGGACCATCGAGGGCGGAGACCGGCGGGAAGTTAGGAAGCGTCGCCACTGCGCTGCCTTCCCCCTTTATTAGGACGTGTAACGCGAGGCGCGTATATGCGACCGTAACGCCGATGGGCCTAGTGCAAAATATCTGGCGACTTGCGCGGAACGACAAAGCAGCGATGGTCGTTACGCATTTTTGGCGACGGTGCCCAGTCTTCCGACAATCAAAGTCCGCGCGGATGTGTGGCGAGTCGGCACCAGTCGCATGAAGTTGAATCTAAAGGGTTGCTCACGTTTGAGCGGCCATCTAAGTGAATATGACCGTGATTTATTCGGACGGTTAGTGCCGTTTTTGCTACCGACCACCCAGTTAAGGAGTTTTGCAATGATCGAGAACGACACCACCCGCCTCGCCTGGACCACCCCGGTAGTCATCGATGCCGACGCTGGTGCTGGTGACATCTGTTCCACCGTGGCGGCAGGCCTCACCTTGGATGGCGGCGCAGGCTTTATCTACTCCACGTCCTGATCGGACTGGTTGGCGGAAAATCGCTACGCGCGGCGTGGGAATTTTCCGACTGCTGATATCGAAACGGCGGGCCGAGAAATCGGGCCGCCGTTTTCATATGTTCGGCAGATCGAGAAGCTTGAGGATCGCGCTCAGGTCACCGCGATCGATCCAGCCGTTGGCGGCGGCACGGGCTTGCGGTTTTGCGTGATAGGCCAAACCGTAAGTAGCGGCCTCCAACATCGGCACATCGTTTGCCCCGTCACCAGCAGCCATTGCAATTGCGGTTGCGCCTTTCTTGGCAAGCTCCTCTTCCAGAACCTGTTTCTTCGCCAGGCTATCGGTGATCGCCCCCACCAGGCGACCGGTCAAACGCCCGCCCACAACTTCGAGCCGGTTTGCCACCACCCGATCAAACCCGAGTTGTTCTGCGATCGGATCGGCGAAGTGGTGGAAGCCGCCTGTGACCAGCACCGTTCGGCATCCGTTGCGCGCCAGTGTATCGATCAGGGCGCGGGCGCCTTCGGTTGGCTGGATGCGTTCTCGCAAACACCGATCTATCGTATCGTCGGCAAGCCCGGCAAGAAGAGCGACCCGCTCACGCAAGGCGCTGGCGAAATCCAGCTCGCCACGCATCGCGCGCTCGGTGATGGCAGAAACCGCATCCCGCAAGCCCGCATAATCGGCCAGTTCGTCGATACATTCCTGCCGAATAATCGTCGAATCCATGTCCGAGACGAACACGTCGGGCACGCGGATCTCGTCGCGGGCGATCAGGCCGTCGCTGTCGGGAAAATGGGCGTCCAGCGCCGCGCGCATGGCCGCCATGTCGTCGCCCGGGCTCTCGATCTGGAGCACATCGCCGCAAAAATCGAGCATCGCTGCGTGGGCCATCGGCACCGGTCCACCGGCCACCGCATCGGCAAAGGCATCCAGCCGCCTTTCCAGCCCTATACCGTCTTGGGCGGGGTCTGCTATCACGCGGGCGATGAGCAAGGCGGGCACTCCTCAGGACAACGAGTTGGCGCTCATCGCAGGGCCGACCGCGAGCGGCAAGAGCGATCTGGCGGTGCGGCTGGCGCTGGCGCTGCACAATCGGTTTCAGCGCCCCGCCATCGTCATCAATGCCGACAGCGCGCAGGTCTATGCGAATCTGCACGTGCTGAGCGCGCGCCCGTCCGAGGACGAGATGAAAGGCGTGCCGCATCGCCTGTTCGGCACCTGGGACGGGGCACAAGCCTGCTCGGCGGCGGACTGGGCCGCTGCGGCCCGGCGGGAGATTGCGGATGCGCACCAGTCCGGCGCGGTGCCCATCCTGGTTGGTGGGACGGGGCTCTACATTCGCACGCTTCTGGATGGCATCGCGCCGGTCCCCGCTATCGATCCCGGCGTGCGCGCAGAGGTGCGCGCCATGGAACTGGGCGAAGCCTTCGCAGCCCTCCGGGCGGCTGATCCGGACCGCGCCGCGAAACTCGCCCCCGCCGACAGCCAACGCATCACGCGGGCATTGGAGGTGGTGCGCTCGACCGGCCAGACTCTCGACCACTGGCAGCGCCACAAGGTGGGCGGGATCGGCGACGCCGTCTCCCTCGCCCCGCTGGTGCTGCTTCCAGACCGGGCGACGCTGTTCGCCCAGTGCGACGCGCGATTCGCGGCGATGGTCGATGGCGGCGCTGTGGCGGAGGTGGAGGCATTGCTCGCTCGCCAGCTCGACCCGACACTGCCGGTAATGCGGGCGATCGGGGTGCCGGAGATTGCCGGCTACCTGCGCGGCGACTGGCCGCTGGAGCAGGCCGTGACGCGCGGTCAGCAGGCCACCCGCAACTATGCCAAGCGGCAGTTCACGTGGCTGCGGCACCAGTTACCAGCGGGTTGGTTGCGACACGAAGAGCAAGATGCCGCCCTCGAGCACGTTCTTGAAATATTGTTGCCGAGATAGCGGTTGACAGGTTATTTTATAATTCTTAGGTGACGCATCGAGACACCACAGTCAGGCCCGGCGAGAGCGATCTTGCCGGGCCCCTCGTTTCCGCCTCGCCCGAACGAGATCGACAAAAGGAGCATCCTCGTGACCACCGAGCGCAGCGGCGCCGCGATCCTCGTCGAAAGCCTGGTGCGACAGGGCGTCGAATTCGTGTTCGGCTATCCCGGCGGCGCAGTCCTGCCGATCTACGACGAGCTGTTCGGAGACGACCGCATTCGCCACATCCTCGTGCGGCACGAGGCCGGTGCGGCCCATGCCGCGGAAGGCTATGCCCGCTCCACCGGCAAGCCTGGCGTCGTTCTCGTCACCAGCGGACCGGGGGCAACCAACGCCATCACCGGGATTGCCGACGCGTTTCTCGATTCGATTCCCCTGGTCGTGATCACCGGTCAGGTGCCCACCAATATGATCGGCACAGACGCCTTCCAGGAAGCCGACACGATCGGGCTCACACGTCATTGCTCCAAGCACAATTACCTTGTGAAGGATCCGGAAGACCTCGCCGCAACTATCGAGGAAGCCTTTGAAATTGCCACGACAGGTCGTCCCGGACCGGTCGTGGTCGATGTGCCGAAGAACGTGCAGATCGCCACCGCCATGATGGCCGACGGGCCGGCACCGCGGCGCAGGCGCTACGCCCCGCGCACGCAGGCCACGCCGGACGAAATTGCCAAGGCCGTCGCGATGATAGCAACGGCAGAACGCCCGGTGTTCTACACCGGCGGGGGCGTGATCAACGCTGGTCCGCGCGCCAGCGAGCTGCTGCGCCAGTTCCAGGCCTTGACGGGGGCTCCGGCCACGAGCACGCTGATGGGCCTGGGTGCCTTTCCTGCCGATGATCCGGACTGGCTCGGGATGCTGGGAATGCACGGCACCTTCGAAGCCAACATGGCGATGAACCAGTGTGACGTGATGGTTTGCCTGGGTGCGCGGTTCGATGATCGGGTCACCGGCCGGCTGGACGCGTTCTCGCCTGCGTCGAAGAAGATCCACATCGACATCGACAGGTCCAGTATCAACAAGATCGTCCCGGTCGATCTGGGCATCGTGGGCGATTGTGCCGCCGTGCTTGAGCAATTGCTGGGCGAATGGGGAGCTCGCCAGGGCCGCGACCTCGGCGAATGGAAGGCGCGTATCGCTGGCTGGCGGGCGCGGGACAGCCTCGGCTATCCGCCCGGCAAATCGGAGATCATGCCCCAGCACGCGGTGGAGCGGCTTTATGCCCTCACCCGCGATCGCGATCCGATCATCACCACCGAGGTTGGCCAGCACCAGATGTGGGCGGCGCAGTATTTCGGCTTCACGGGCCCGAACAAGTGGCTGACGAGCGGGGGCCTTGGCACCATGGGCTATGGCCTGCCCGCCGCCATCGGTGCGCAGCTCGGCAACCCCGATGACCTCGTCATCGATATCGCCGGCGAAGCGAGCATCCAGATGAACATTCAGGAATTGGGCACCGCCAGCCAGTTCCGCCTGCCGGTGAAGGTGTTCATCCTCAACAACGAATACATGGGTATGGTCCGCCAGTGGCAGGAACTGACCTATGAAAGCCGCTATTCAAACAGTTACAGCGATTCCTTGCCAGATTTCGTGAAGCTGGCGGAGGCTTACGGCTGGAAGGGCATCCGCATCACCGAAGAGGCCGGGCTCGATGCCGGGATCCAGGCGATGCTGGCGCACGACGGACCGGTGATGGTGGATTGTCAGGTGTCGAAGGACGCCAACTGCTTTCCAATGATCCCCAGCGGCGCGGCGCATACCGACATGCTGCTGTATGGCGACCTGGTAGCAGGTACGATGGCCGACGAAGCCAAGGCACTGGTGTAGACCCATGAAAATCCAGCATCGCGAATCCGAGCGGCACGTCCTCGCCGTCACCGTTGACAACGAGGCAGGCATCCTCGCCAAGATCGCCGGCCTGTTCACCGCGCGCGGCTACAACATCGACAGCCTGACCGTGGCCGACATTTCGGAGGATCACGCGCTCAGCCGCATTACCGTGGTCACCAACGGCCCCCCGCCGGTGATCGACCAGATCATGGCGCAGCTGGAGCGGCTGGTGCCGGTTCACAAGGTCGTGGACCTTACCGAGGCCGGCCCGCACGTCGAGCGCGAGCTGGCCCTGATCAAGGTCGTCGGCACCGGCGAGCACCGGGTCGAGGCGCTGCGGCTGGCGGACGTGTTTCGCGCGCGGCCGGTGGACACCACGACAACCAGTTTCATCTTTGAACTCACCGGGCCGCCGGACAAGATCGACAGCTTCATTGCCTTGATGCGTGAAATCGGCTTGGTCGAGGTGGGCCGCACGGGAATCGTCGGCATGATGCGCGGTCCCGAAGGGGCCTGAAGGAGCTTGAACCGATGGATTTCGTGAACCCCGTTTTCGCCATGCTGTGGGCGGCCGCCCTCGCCGCCATTCTGGCCGTGGCCCATTCGGTTGTCGGAGAGCGCAGCCTGATCCGCCCGCTGCTGGCGGAAAACACCGGTGTGCTGGCCAATCCGGTCTACGCGAAGGTCACCCGCCTTGCATGGCACTGGACCAGCGCCCTCTGGCTAGTTGCGGCGGCAGTGCTCGCGCTGGCCGCCTATGGAGAGATTACCGCCTCGTGGCTGGTGCTGGCCATCGGCATCGGCCATCTCGCCTTTGGCCTGTTCGACCTCGGCTGGACGAAGGGGCGCCACGTTTCAGGCGCGCCGATCGCCATTGTCGGACTGCTCGCCTGCCTCGCCGTGATGGCGAGCGCCCCCACCGTCTAACTCACCGATCCAGACAGGGAACACGATGAAAGTATATTACGACGCCGATGCCGACCTGAACCTCGTCACCGACAAGACGGTGGTGGTGCTGGGTTACGGCAGCCAGGGGCACGCCCATGCGCAGAACCTGCGCGATTCTGGCGTGAAGGACGTAAGGATCGCCCTGAAGGACGGGTCCGCTACGGCAAGAAAGGCTGAGGCTGCCGGGTTCACCGTCGTGTCGAACGAGGAAGCGGCCGGTATTGCCGATATTCTCATGATCCTCGCCCCTGACGAGCACCAGGCGGCGATCTGGGAGGATGACCTGAAAGGTCGGATGAAGCCGGGTGCCGCGCTGGCATTTGCCCACGGTCTGAACGTGCATTTCGGCCTGATCGAACCGCGGCCCGACATCGACGTGATCATGATCGCCCCCAAGGGTCCGGGCCATACCGTGCGCAGCGAATATGTGCGGGGTGGCGGCGTGCCATGCCTGATCGCGGTTCACCAGGATGCCAGCGGCAACGCCCACGACGTCGCCCTCGCCTACGCCAGCGCGGTGGGCGGCGGGCGCAGCGGCGTGATCGAGACCAATTTCCGCGAGGAGTGCGAGACTGATCTGTTCGGCGAACAGGCCGTGCTGTGCGGCGGCATCACCCACCTGATCCAGGCAGGGTTCGAAACGCTGGTGGAGGCCGGCTATGCGCCCGAGATGGCCTATTTCGAGTGCCTGCACGAGACCAAGCTGATCGTCGACCTGCTGTACGAAGGCGGCATCGCCAACATGCGCTATTCGATCAGCAACACCGCGGAATACGGCGACATCACCACCGGCCCGCGGATCATCACCGAGGAAACCAAGGCGGAGATGCGGCGGGTTCTGGATGACATCCAGTCAGGCCGGTTCGTGAAGAACTTCGTCCTCGACAATCGCGCCGGGCAGCCCGAACTCAAGGCCGCGCGCAAGCGTGCGGAGGCGCATCCGATCGAGCAGACGGGCGCGCAGCTGCGCGCGATGATGCCGTGGATCGGGGCGAACAAGCTGGTCGACAAGGAACGGAACTAGCCACGGCAAACTCGCGGCGGTGGGAGAACCAATGATGAACCGCATTCCGGCGTCCAAGATAACCGTCCCGGCAGTCTGCGACTGAATCGGTGGCGGGGCATCGCATCTTCGCCATGCCCTTTGCCAAGGTCTACCCCGCCTACGTTGCCAAGGCGGAGCGCAAGGGCCGCACGCGCCAGGAGGTGGACGCGATAATCCGCTGGCAAACCGGATACGAGGAGGCCGGGTTGGCGGCGGCCCTGGCCGATGGTCGCGATTTCACGGCCTTTTACGCACAGGCGCCGGCGATGAACCCGGATCGCATGCTCGTCACCGGCAGGGTTTGCGGCGTGCAGGTGGAAGCGGTGAACGACCCGCTGATGCGAGAGATCCGCGTGCTCGACAAGCTTGTCGATGAACTCGCCAAGGGCCGAGCAATGGAGAAAATCCTGCGCCGGGCGTAAGGCGGTGGACATTGTCATGGCCGCGCGGCAGATTGCCGGTGCACCCTGCTCCGGAGACCCAAGATGCGCAAACTCGTTCTCGCCGCCGCCGCCTCGGTCACCATAGCCGCTGCCGCGGTCGCGGTCACCACCGCGCCGATCCATGCGCAGGCTGGTCCCGAAGCGCAGGAAATCACTGTCACCTCGGGCACCTACACCACAGATCCGAACCACACGCTGGTCGGCTGGAGCCTCGACCACCTCGGCTTCAACGACTACTTCGGCATCTACGGCAACGTTACCGGCACCCTGATGCTCGATGCCGAGAACATGGCCAACACCAGCGTCGACATCACCATCCCGCTCGATACGCCCACCGTTGCCAGCGCCGGCCTTGCCCAACACCTGCTGCGCGCCGGTGCCGATGGCGCGGCGCCGGATTTCTTTGGCCCAAGCCCGGAGCCGGCGCGTTTCGTCTCCACCGCAGTTCACCCGATGGGCGACAACCAGGCGCACATCATCGGCAACCTCACGTTCAACGGGCAGACCCATCCGGTGGAGATCACCGCCGGCCTTTCGGGCGCGGGCACCAACGGCATGAACCAGAAGGACACGCTCGGCTTCCACGGCACGGCCATCATCGTGCGCTCGCAATGGGGCCTTGGCTGGGGCACCCAGTTCGGCCTCGGCGACGAGGTGAAGCTCAACATTACCGCCGCGTTCGAGAAGTAGATGTTGTCACCGGGCGCGCCCGCGGCGGTGTGTCCGGTATTGACCATCTTTGCCGGTTGCCTGTAGCTTCCGCCTCATGAGCATGGCATCGCGCACCGATCTGCTACTTCGACTAACGCGCCCTTAGGCGCGCAACCCTCCCCCTGCGCCCTGTGCAGGCGTGCGCTTAAGGGCCCTTCACGCGAAACGCCGCCAGGCGGCCCCAAGTCGAAGAACCAGCACCATGTCCATGCTCCGTGACCCGAGCGCCAAGTATCGCCCCTTTCCGCAGGTGAACCTGCCAGATCG
Organism: Aurantiacibacter arachoides; assembly: GCF_009827335.1. Classification (GTDB taxonomy): domain Bacteria; phylum Pseudomonadota; class Alphaproteobacteria; order Sphingomonadales; family Sphingomonadaceae; genus Alteraurantiacibacter; species Alteraurantiacibacter arachoides. The sequence continues at coordinate 1,385,692 of NZ_WTYH01000001.1, forward strand.
CCAGTGGCCGAGCCGCACGCTCACCGCCCCGCCGCGGTGGCTTTCCACCGACCTTCGCGATGGCAACCAGTCGATTATCGACCCGATGGACCGGGCGAAGAAAAACCGCTTCTTCGATCTGCTGGTGGACATCGGCGTGAAGGAAATCGAGGTCGGTTTCCCCGCCGCGGGCGAGACCGAGTTCGATTTCATCAGCTGGCTCGTCCAGTCGGGCCGGGTGCCTGACGACGTGGTGGTGCAGGTCCTCACCCAGTCGCGCGCGGACCTGATCAAGCGCAGCTTCGAAAGCCTCGAGGGCGCCCGCGAAGCCATCGTGCATCTCTATAACGCCGTCAGCCCGGCCTGGCGCGACATCGTCTTCCGCATGACCCGGGCCGAGGTGAAGCAGATCGCAATCGACGGCGCGCGCCTGTTGGTGGACGAGGCGGCGAAGCGGCCCGGCACGAAATGGCACTTCCAGTATTCGCCCGAGACCTTCTCAACCGCCGAGCTCGATTTCAGCCTCGAGGTGTGCGAGGCGGTGATGCAGGTCGTAGGGCCGAGCGCGGAATGGCCGATCATCCTCAACCTGCCCGCCACGGTCGAGGCATCGACGCCCAACGTCTATGCCGACCAGATCGAGTATTTCTGCCGCAACCTGCCGAACCGGGAAGCGGCGGTCATCAGCCTCCACACCCATAACGATCGCGGGACCGGCGTTGCCGCCGCGGAACTGGGCATGATGGCGGGCGCTGACCGGGTAGAAGGCTGCCTGTTCGGCAATGGCGAGCGCACCGGCAACTGCTGCCTGGTGACCCTGGCGCTCAACCTGTACACGCAGGGGATCGACCCCGGCCTCGACTTCTCGGACATCGACCGGGTCATCGAAACGGTCGAATACTGCAACGAATTGCCCGTTCACCAACGCCACCCCTATGGCGGCGAGCTGGTGTTCACCGCCTTTTCCGGCAGCCACCAGGATGCCATCAAGAAGGGGTTCGAAGCGAACGAGGTGCAGAACGATCCGCAGTGGCGGGTGCCCTATCTGCCGATCGACCCGGCCGATCTTGGCCGCAGTTACGAGGCGGTCATCCGCGTCAATTCGCAAAGCGGCAAGGGCGGCTTTGCATGGGTGCTGCAACAGGACCAGGGGTTGCGCCTGCCCAAGCGGATGCAGGCGCATTTCAGCCGCCATGTGCAGGCGATGGCCGACGATCTGGGACGCGAATTGAACGCCGCCGATATCTGGAACTGTTTCCGCCACGCCTACTACCTCGAGGATGAGGCACGGCGGTTCGCCCTCGTCGATTACGACGAAAGCCGAACCACGCAGGGCGACCGCGTATTTACCGGCACGATCCGCCACCAGGGCGAAGAACAGCGCGTTTCGGGGCGCGGCAACGGGCTTATATCCTCTGTCCTCGCGACGATCCGCGATACCTATGGCCTCGATTTCGAGGTCGTCGATTATTCGGAGCACGCGCTGGGCAGCGGCGTCGATGCGCGGGCGGCGGCCTACATCGAATGGGCCCTGCCCGACGGCACCGGCGGATGGGGCGTGGGCGTGGACGAGGACGTGGCCACTGCCGGCGTGCGCGCGCTGTTGTCCGCTGCGAACAGCGCGTCCCGTGGATTGGATCTCAGCCCGGCCGGGAGCGGGGAGACGGCAACTTGATGGGCGTTGTGCCTGTAGAGAGCCATCGCCGCATGCTTTTCCAAACCCGCGCAAACGTATAGGCGTCGGGAATGGACGCGATTGGCAATGTTTTGGGTATTTCCCGCTCGCTGTCCGGGAAATCATGGCGCTGGCGCGGCGGGAACATGGACTTTGGTGCGCAGGGTCCGGGACTGGACTCGGACATCGCGACCCAGCTCCTGCTGTCTCGCGGCGTTGCGCGGGGTGATCTGGACTTGCACCGCAACCCGGCCCTGCGCGGGTTCCTGCCCGATCCCAGCGCCTTTCAGGACATGGACCGCGCCGCCGAGCGGATTGCCGAGGCCGTCATCACGCGTGAGCCCGTCACCGTCTATGGCGATTACGACGTCGACGGGGCGACCAGCGCAGCGCTGATCATCCGCCTCCTGCGGATGCTCGGTCACGACGCCCGGCATTACATCCCCGATCGCCTGCTCGAAGGGTACGGCCCAAGCGGGTCGGCGCTGCTCACCATCGGTGAACAGGGGTCCAGCCTGATTGTCACCGTCGACTGCGGGGCCATGGCGCACGAGGCGCTGGGGATGGCGCACGATGCCGGGATCGACGTGATCGTTGTGGATCACCACAAGTGTTCTCCCGAGCTTCCCCGGACCTATGCGCTGGTCAACCCCAACCGGCTGGACGAAAGCGACCTTGCAGCCGGCCACGGCCATCTCGCGGCAGTCGGCGTCGCGTTCCTGGTGGCGGTGGCCGTGGTTCGCACGTTGCGCCAGCGCGGTTATTTCGATTCGACTCGTGCGGAGCCGGACCTGTTTGCTCTCCTTGATCTGGTGGCATTGGGCACGGTGGCGGACGTTGCGGCAATTCGCGGGCTGAACCGCGCCTTCGTCGCGCAAGGGCTCAAGGTCATGGCGCGCCGGGCCAACACCGGCATGGCGGCCCTGATCGACGCAAGCCGGTTGAAGGCCGCGCCCAAGGCCAGCGACTGCGGCTTTGCCCTGGGCCCGCGCATCAATGCCGGCGGACGGGTGGGCGAGGCGACGCTGGGCGTGCGCCTGCTGACCACCGACGATCCCGACGAAGCGCGCGCCATCGCCGAAACGCTCAGCCGTCTCAACGACGAGCGGCGCGCGATAGAGGCGATGGTGCAGGAAGAGGCCGAGGAACAGGTTGCCGCCCAGCACAACCGCAGCGTGATTGTCTGCGCCGGTCTGGGCTGGCATCCTGGCGTGATTGGCATCGTGGCCGGTCGCATCAAGGAAAAGACCGGCAAGCCTGCCGTGGTCATTGCCCTCGATGCCGAGACCGGCGAAGGCAAGGGTTCCGCCCGATCGATCTCCGGGGTGGACCTTGGCGCAGCAATCATCGGCGCAAGCGAAAGCGGCCTGCTGGTCAAGGGCGGCGGGCACGCCATGGCGGCAGGGATGACGATAAAGGCCGACAAGCTCGACGCGTTTACCCAATGGCTCGACGAGCGGCTGGCGGGACCGGTGGCGCGCGCGTCGGAATCGCAGGAAATGCTGCTCGATCTGTCCATCGCACCCGGCGGCCTGACGCCCGAGCTGGTCGAGGCCCTCGACAGTGCCGGACCCTACGGCGTCGGCTGGCCCGGACCGCGCGTTGCCGTGGGGCCGGTGCATCTGGTGAAGGCGGACGTGGTCGGCAACGATCACCTGCGCGTCATCGCTGCGGGCAAGGACGGCGGCAGCTTCAAGGCCATCGCGTTTCGCGCCGCGGAAAGCGACATGGGCCAGGCCCTGCTCCACGGCGCAAGCGGGCGCCGCCTGTGGCTGGCAGGCCGCGTCAAGATCGACGACTGGGGCAATCGCCCCGCCGCAGAACTGCACCTGGAGGATGCCGCCTGGGCGGATTGATGGCCTCACGCTCGCTTGCCCACTTGACCTGCATCGCGCACCCACCTAAGTGCGCCGCTCGCATCGCAGATGGCCCCTTCGTCTAGCGGTTAGGACGCGGCCCTTTCACGGCTGAAACACGGGTTCGATTCCCGTAGGGGTCACCACGCGATGCCAGAGCCACGCGGATGGCCCCTTCGTCTAGCGGTTAGGACGCGGCCCTCTCACGGCTGAAACACGGGTTCGATTCCCGTAGGGGTCACCACGGTGAGCGGGTCTGATCGCTGCCCGGATCTACCTCGGTTCGCCGGCAGGATCGCCTCCCGGCAAAAATTCCGCTCCACCATTCCAATTGTCACAAATGTGTGGCTAAGCCTTCGCCCGATGGACGCACGCTTCGTTCCCGTCGCCGGCATCGTGCTGGCCCTGCTGTGCTGCGGCGTGCTGCTGGCCAACGGCGTCGACCTGTGGGTTGTCGCAGGTGTGCTTACGGTCTGGATCGGCTCGTTCTGGCTCGCCGTCCCGCCCCCCGCCGCCCCGCCGCCCGCCGCCAGCGACGGGCTGACGATCTCGCAATCGGGCGTGCGCGACCTGATCGAGAAATCCGGCCTGCCCATGCTGCTGCTGGATGGTGAACGCATCATCGTCGCCAATGCGGAGGCGCGGCGGGAGATCGGCCAGCACGTGACGGGGCAGGATGCGCGCGTCGCCCTGCGCCACCCCGCGGCGATCGACCTGTTGGGGCGCGAACGCGGCGGCGCAGTTACCGTGCAGGGCCTCACCGGGCCGCGCAGCAACTGGCAGATGAGCGTGCAACCGATCAACACTCGGTATCGCCTTGTCGAGCTCATCAACCGTACTTCCGAAGCCGACGTCAGCCGCGCGCACACCGATTTCGTCGCCAATGCCAGCCATGAACTGCGCACGCCGCTGTCCAGCATCATCGGCTATCTCGAAACGCTGGAGGATGAGGGCGAGGACATCGACCCCGCGCTCGCCCGTCGGTTTCGCTCTACCGTGTTGCGCGAGGCGCGGCGTCTGCAGAGCCTGATCGCCGATCTCCTTTCCCTCAGCCGCGTGGAGGCCGAGAAGCACGACCAGCCGCGCGAGGCGATCGACTTGGCCCAGGTGGTGCGCAGTTCCGCGCGCGATGCGGCGGGGATCGACAACATGCCGCGAATCGAATTCGCCGTTGTTTCGGGACCGGTCCCGGTCCGCGGCGATTCCAACCAGCTCGAACAACTCGTGCGCAATCTCGTCGACAATGCGCTGAAGTACGGCACGCCGGAATCGCCTGTCACCGTTTCGCTCGATCGCGGCGACCGGGACATGGCGGTGCTGCAAGTCGTCGATCGCGGCGACGGGATCGATCCGGACCACCTGCCGCATCTCACGCGCCGCTTTTACCGCACCGATCCGGGGCGCAGCCGGGCTGCCGGCGGGACGGGCCTGGGCCTCGCCATCGTCAAGCATATCGTGGAACGGCATCGCGGCCGCCTCGATATCGAAAGCCAGCGCGGCGAAGGCACGACGGTTACAGTGCGCCTCCCCCTCGCCGCTGACGCCTGATCGTCCATGGTTTGCAGCAAGCCTGTGTCCACAGGCGATTGGCGAACTGTCACATAAGTGTAATGTCACGAAACTAGGGGCCGCTGTCACAACTTGGACACCTGATCGAACAGGGAACGCCGATGCGCTCGATTGCCTGCCTCCCCCTGCCAGCCCTCGCCCTGATCGCGACGCCCGCAGCGGCGCAGCACGGCGACCGTGCCGCCAGCGAAGCGGAGATCGAATCGCTGCAAGCGCAGGTCGCGGTGCTGAGCGAGCAATTGGCCATTCTTACCGCGCGTATAGAATCGATGGCCCAGCAAGGTTCGCCCCAGACGGCAACCACGGCAGCGCCGCCCCCCGCCGCCGCCAGCGATCCTTCCGCGCCAACGGTTGCGATCGGCATGGACGCCGCGCCGGAGATCGAGAGCGCGGACGGATTCAGCTTCAAGCCCTTTGGCCGTCTGCAACTCGACGCCGGGATGACTGCGCTGCCCGATGGCCTTGCCAGGGGCGATGGGTTCGGCGCGGAGATTCGCCGCGCGCGGGTGGGTGTGGAAGGCACGATCCCCGGCGGCTTCGGCTACAAGATCGAGATCGATGTCGCGACGGGCGAGGCCGAACTGACCGACGCCCTGCTGACCTACGAGGCGGGCGATGTCGAGCTGACCGCCGGCCAGCACAACACCTTTCAGGGCCTGGAGGAACTGACCAGCAGCCGGTTCACGTCGTTCATCGAACGCGCCGCCTTCACCGATGCCTTCGGGTTCGAGCGGCGCCTTGGCGTCTCGGCCCAATACGGCAGCGGCCCGGTTCTGGTCCAGGCGGGCGTCTTTGCCGATACTATCGCCGATTTGCCCGAATCGGACGCGTGGAGCGTCGATGGCCGCGTGGTCTACTTCCCGGTCGTGGCGGGCACGCAGTTCCATGTCGGCGGCTCGGTACATTACACCGAGGTCGATGACGGGGGCACGGTCCGGTATCGCCAGCGCCCGCTGGTGCACTTCACCGCAGAGCGGCTCATCAATACCGGCACCCTGGCGGGCGACAGCGAATTTGGCCTCGGCCTGGAACTGGCCGCCATCCGCGGGCCGTTCCACTTCGCTGCCGAAGGCTTCCGGCAACAGGTCTCCGGCCTTGGCCTGGCTGACGAGACCGCCTCCTTCCACGGTGGCTACATCGAAGGCGGCCTGTTCCTCACGCGGGACGACACCCGCGGGTATCGCGGCGGGCGCTGGAACCGCACGCGTCCGGCGCGGCCCGTGGGCGAAGGCGGCATTGGCGCAGTCCAGGCGAACCTGCGCTACGATTACCTCGAGCTCAACGACAGGCGTGTCCGCATCGTCGGAGGGTCGCAGAACGCCTACCAGGGCTCGCTGGTCTGGACTACGACCGACTACACCCGCTTCCAGGTCAACTACGCCCACATCGCGTATGACGAGGCCGTCTTCGCGCTGCCCGACGGCACGCGCGATTACAGCGCCGACGTGATCGGCATGCGAGCGGAGATCGATTTCTGACACGAAACATCACCACCCCCTTGCCAGATAAGACCGCGATGTGACGCGAATCTGTCGCATCGCGGTAATAGGGGGCCACTAGCTCAACACCTGTAGAGGGGCTTTTTTCGCCATGAAGACCATTGCCATCATCGCCGCCGCGCTGGCCGCCACCGCGCTTACCGCCTGCAATTCGGGCTCTCCCGGATCCACCGGCGGCGACAGCCGCGACGCCATTCGCGCCGTGGGCTCGTCCACCGTCTATCCCTTCGCCCGCCGCGTCAGCGAGGTATTCACCAGCGAATATCCGGACTTCGCCTCGCCGGTGATCGAATCGACTGGCACCGGGGGCGGCATCAGCCTGTTCTGTTCCGGCATCGGCCCCTCCACGCCCGACATCGCCCATGCCTCGCGCCGGATGAAGGACAGCGAGTTTGCCGATTGCCAGGCCAATGGGGTGACGGACATTGCGGAAATCCAGGTCGGCATGGATGGTATCGCCATCGCCTCGGCAAAGGGCGGCATCACGATGGATCTGACGCCAGAGCAGCTTTACCGCGCGCTGGCCGCCAATCCCTATGGGGAGGCGCAGACCACCAACACCTGGAACGACGTCGACCCCTCGCTGCCCAACCTGCCGATCCTGGTGTACGGCCCGCCGACCACCTCGGGCACGCGAGACGCCTTTGAAGAACTGATCATGCTGGCCGGGTGCGAGAGCAACGCCGCGTTCGCCGCCACCGAAGAAGCGGACGAAGACGCCTACGAAACCACCTGCACCGAATTGCGCAGCGACGGCAAATATGTCGACCAGGGCGAACAGGACAACCTGATCGTGCAGAAGATCGAAGGCAACGAGAACGCCATTGGCGTGTTCGGATATTCCTATCTGGAAGAGAACGCCGACCGTTTGCAGGGCCTGCACATCAACGGTGTCGAACCGACCTACGACAACATCGCCAGCTTCGCTTATCCCGGGGCCCGTCCGCTCTACATCTACGTGAAGAAGGAGCATATCGGCATCATTCCTGGCTTGCAGGAGTTCCTGTCCACCTGGGTTGCAAGCTGGGGAGAAGACGGCGTGCTGGCCCAGATTGGGCTTGTGACCAACCGCGGTGACGTTATGGCGGCGCAGACCAGCGCCGTGACCGATCTTCCGAGCCTGACGGCGCAAGATCTTCAGTAGGGATCTGACGTAGCACCATGTCACCAGTCATACCGCTTCTCCTGGCCCTGGGCCTCGGGCTTGCCGGTTGGCTGGTGGCCCGGGCGCGCGCCTGGACCTTCAAACGCGCCGCCCCCCACGGCCGCATCGCCGCGCTGCCCCAATACCATGCCTGGTATGCCGCGCTGTGGATCGCGGTGCCGTTGCTGTTGTTCTTCTTGCTGTGGGATTACGTCAGCGGGCAGCTGATCATGGCCCATGTGCTCGCCAGCCCAGAAGCTGCGGCCCTGCCGCAATCCGGGCTGCGCCGCGATACCATCCTGAACGAAGCCTTCAGCATTGCCTCCGGTACGTCCAACCGCGTGCTGAACGAGGAATCCGTCGCGCTCGCAGAGCCGTTCCGGCAGGCGGTTTCCCGCTATCAGCTGATCGGCATCGCGATAGGCCTCGTCATCGCCGGCGCGGCGGCGGCCTGGGCTTTCCTGCGCCTCAAACCCGATTTTGCCGCGCGCACGAAGGTGGAGCGGCTGGTGCTCGCCGCGCTTTTGCTCGCCTCGCTGGTCGCCATTCTCACCACGCTCGGCATCTTCGTGACGCTGGTGTTCGAGACGGTGCGCTTCTTCGGCATGATCTCGCCGATCGATTTCCTGTTCGGCACCCATTGGAACCCCGATCCGATGGGCAATGCCGCCAATCCGGATCCCAGTCGCTACGGAGCGATCCCGCTGTTCTGGGGGACGCTGTTCATCGGCGCGATCATCGCCATGATCGTGGCCATTCCGCTCGGCATGATGAGCGCGATCTATCTCACCCAGTACGCGCGGCCCGCAACGCGCAAATGGATCAAGCCCGCGCTCGAGGTGCTCGCCGGCGTGCCGACCGTGGTCTACGGCTATTTCGCCGCGCTGACCGTGGCCCCCGCCATCCGTGACATGGCGCTGGCGATAGGAGTCTCGAACCCGTCCAGCGAAAGCGCGCTTGCCGCCGGCCTGGTGATGGGCGTGATGATCATTCCCTTCGTCTCCTCGATGGCCGACGATTCGATTGCCGCCGTGCCGCAGGCCATGCGTGACGGGTCTCTCGCCATGGGCGCCACTGCTAACGAGACGATCCGCCGCGTTCTGGTCCCCGCCGCGCTGCCCGGCATCGTGGGCGGAGTGATGCTGGCTGTCAGCCGCGCCATAGGCGAAACCATGATCGTGGTCATGGCCGCCTCCACCGCCGCCACGCTCAGCGCCAATCCGCTCGATTCCATGACGACCGTCACCGTGCAGATCGTCGCCCTGCTCACCGGCGAGGGCAGTTTCGACCACCCCGCCACGCTCGCCGCCTTTGCCCTGGGTTTCGTGCTGTTCCTGGTGACGCTGGCGCTCAATTTCATCGCCCTGCGCGTGGTGAAGAGGTTCCGAGAAGCCTATGAGTGACCTCGTCCATCCCACGCGCACCCCCGCCTTCGAAGCGCGGATGAAAAAACGCTATGCGGCAGAGCGCCGGTTCAAGGCGATGGGCCTTTCCGCCGTCGTCTTCTCCATCGCCGTGCTGCTGTTCCTGCTCGTCACCATGACGCTGAACGGCGTCGGCGGTTTTCAGCGCGCGGTGATGAGCGTGCCGATCGATTTCCCCGCCATGGGGCTGTCCGCACCTGCCGAGACCGAGGATCAGGGCGCGGCCATCCGGGCCCTGCAGGGTCAGGGATTGCAGGAAGTAGTCCAGTTCAGCGCCGACGAGGCTCTGGGCGAGGCCGGCGCGGCGCAGATCAATCCGGAAGCCTGGCGGCAGGTCGGTGAGGCGATTGTCAACGATCCGACGATCCTCCAGCGCCAGGCCACTTTCGCGCTCCCCGCGAGCGAGAAATTGGCCAGCGCGCTGCGCGGTGATGGCCAGACCGAACTGCAGCCGCTCGCCCAGGATCTGGCGGAGCGCGGTCTGTTGGAGCGGCGTTTCGATACCGGATTCCTGACCCGCGCGGACGCAACCGATCCGCAAATGGTCGGCATCTGGGGCGCGCTGAAGGGTTCGATCCTCACGATGATCGTTACCTTGTTGCTGGCCTTTCCCATCGGCGTGCTGGCAGCACTCTATCTCGAGGAATACGCGCCAAAGAACCGCTGGACCGACGTGATAGAGGTGTCGATCAACAATCTCGCCGCCGTGCCCTCGATCATCTTTGGCCTGCTCGGCCTCGCCGTGTTCCTCACGCTGTTCCCCTCCATGCGCTCGGCCCCGCTGATCGGGGGGATGACACTTGCACTGATGACCATGCCGGTCATTGTCATCTCGGGGCGCAACGCGATCAAGGCCGTGCCGCCGAGCATCCGCGACGGCGCGCTGGCCGTGGGCGCCAGCCCGGTGCAGGTGGTGTTCCACCATGTCCTGCCCCTCGCCCTCCCCGGCATCCTGACCGGCACCATCATCGGCATGGCCCGCGCGCTGGGCGAAACCGCGCCGCTGCTGCTGATCGGAATGCGCGCCTTCGTCGCCACTCCGCCCGATGGCTTCACTGACAACGCCACGGTGCTGCCGATGCAGATCTTCCTCTGGTCGGACGAAATCGACCGTGGCTTCGTCGAACGCACCAGCGCGGCGATTATCGTGCTACTGATCTTCCTGTTGCTGATGAATGGCGTCGCCATTTACCTGCGTAACCGCTTCGAAAAGAAATGGTGATGACCCAAGACACCCCCCCTCCCCTGGCCCAGGCCATCCAGGACCAGCCTGCCGATGTCGTCGATCCGGCCACCTCGGAGGTGAAGATGCGGGCGCGCGATGTGTCCATCTACTACGGGACGAAAAAGGCCATCGATGCGGTTTCGGTCGACGTGTTCACCGAATACGTGACCGCGTTCATCGGCCCCTCGGGCTGCGGCAAGTCGACATTCCTGCGCGCCCTCAACCGCATGAACGACACCATCCCTTCCGCCCGCGTGGAAGGGACCATCGAACTCGACGGAGAGGATATCTACGCCAGCGGCATGGACGTGGTGCAGCTGCGCGCGCGGGTCGGCATGGTGTTCCAGAAGCCCAATCCGTTCCCCAAGTCGATTTACGAGAACATTGCCTACGGCCCGCGCATCCACGGCCTTGCCGAGGGCAAGGACGAGCTTGACGCCATTGTCGAGAAATCGCTGCGCCGCGCGGGACTTTGGGAAGAGGTGAAGGATCGCCTGCAGGATTCGGGCACAGCCCTTTCGGGCGGGCAACAGCAACGTCTGTGCATCGCCCGCGCCATCGCCGTGGATCCCGAGGTCATCCTGATGGACGAGCCGTGCAGCGCGCTCGACCCGATCGCCACCGCCAAGATCGAGGAACTGATCGGTGATTTGCGCGGCCGGTATGCCATCGTCATCGTCACGCACTCGATGCAGCAGGCGGCCCGCGTATCGCAGCGCACGGCCTTCTTCCATCTTGGGCATCTGGTAGAGTATGGTCACACCGAGGACATCTTCACCAATCCGCGTGAGCAACGCACGCAGGACTACATCACAGGCAGGTACGGCTGAGCCATGGAACATACCGTCAAGGCATTCGATGAGGACATAACCCGGCTGCGCGGCCTGATCGCCGAAATGGGCGGCCTGGCGGAACTGGGCATCAGCGAGGCCCTGTCGGCACTGGTTTCGGGTGACGAGGAGCTTGCCCGCCGTGTGGTCGCCCGTGACAAGAAGCTCGACGCGCTGGAGGCTGAGGTCGATGCTCTGGCGGTGCGGGTGCTGGCCCTGCGGGCGCCGATGGCGGACGATCTGCGCGAAATCGTCGCCGCGCTGAAGATTTCCGGGGTCGTAGAACGCATTGGCGACTACGCCAAGAACATCGCCAAGCGTATCGGCAAGATCGACGGGCGGGCCAAGTTCGAACCGCTCACCCTGCTTCCCGCCATGGGCGAGATCGCGGCCGAAATGGTCCACGATGTTCTCACCGCGTTTGCCGCGCGCGATCCAGTCCTGGCGCTGGAAGTGATCGAACGGGACGAAAAGGTCGACGCCTTTTACGATTCGATCTTCCGCAACCTCGTCAGTCACATGGTGGAGAACCCCTCCACCATTTCGACCGCGGCGCAGTTGCTGTTCGTGGCCCGCAACATCGAACGAATTGGCGACCACGCCACCAACGTCGCCGAGATGGTGCATTACTCGGCAACCGGAACCTATCCGCGCGAAATCGAGCGCTGAGGCGGCCGGCGCTGCGCTCGCCTGCAATAAAACTGCCATGAAAGTGTCATAGGCGGGGTCACACGATCGCCACCCTGAGGCGCATTTCAGGGAGGAGTACCGCGATGTCCGCCCCCAAGCTGCTGCTGGTCGAAGACGACACCGCGCTGGCCGAACTGCTGCAGTATCGCTTCGAGAACGAGGGCTATGTCGTGCGGGCCACACCCGACGGCGACGAAGCCCTGGTCATGGCCGCCGAGGATCCGCCGGACCTGGTGATCCTCGACTGGATGATCGAGGGGGTAAGCGGGATCGAGGTTTGCCGGCGGTTGCGGCGGGACCGGGCCACGGCGCACGTGCCCATTCTCATGCTTACCGCACGCGAAGCAGAGGACGACCGTGTGCGCGGCCTGGAAACCGGCGCGGACGACTATGTCACCAAGCCGTTCTCTCCCCGCGAACTGCTGGCGCGGGTTTCCGCCGTCTTGCGCCGGGTCAGGCCGGCGCTTGCGGGGGAGACCATCGAGGCAGGCGATCTCAAGCTCGATCCTGTCGCCCATCGAATCGAGCGGCGCGGGCACGAAATGCGCTTGGGGCCCACCGAATACCGGCTGGCGAAGTTTTTCATCGAGCATCCGCGGCGGGTGTTTTCCCGCGCGCAATTGCTGGATGCGGTGTGGGGAACGCAAAGCGAGATCGAGGAGCGAACGGTGGACGTCCATATCCGTCGTCTGCGCAAGGCGCTCACCGTGCCGAACGCGCCCGATCCAATCCGCACCATCCGCTCGGCGGGATATGCTCTCGAACCATCGTGAAATCCGCCCGGTACGGAACGATACCGCAGGTGCAGCATTTGATGTTGCAGACGCATATTTGCGCGTTTTTGCTGGGTTAAATTTGTGGCATTAGCGCAACAACCGTTTTTCCAAGTGCCCATTGTCGAGACGGAAAACGTCTTTTTGGGGTTCACATGGTGATATGGTCGCGTTAGATGCAGTCTCGCGATTTTGAACACCTCCGACGAAATGAGGGATGCTATGAAGAAGTTTGTTACCAGTATCGCCGCCGCCAGCTTCGTGCTCGGCTCTGCTGTCTCGGCCCAGGCCCAGACGGTTCCCGCCATCGACCGTGATGCGGTCGAAGTGTCCGACGCCGAAGGCTTCGGCGGCGGTTCGGCCCTGATCGTTCTGCTGTTCGCGCTGATTGCCGCGGGCATCGTTGTCCTCATTGAGGACAAGGAAGACGAAGACGATCTGCCGACCAGCCCCTGATAGGCGGTTGCAGAATTGTTACGGAAACCCTCGCTTCGGCGGGGGTTTTTGTTTGTCTGCTTTGGATTACCGGCACGCGCCCATTACAAGCGCCCGACCCTGATCCAGATGCAGATGGTCCGCGTGCGCCGCGTTATAGTCTGGCGACAGGACCGTTCCGAAACTCTGGCAGGCGGCATCGCGCACCGACTGCAGGAATTCCGATTCGGGCGTGTCACCGGCCCAGTCTCGCAGGATGCTGACATGGCGGCCATCTTCCATGACGAAGCCGGCTATATCGATCGCGTTGCCCGTGGCATGTTCGCTCCACCCCCCGGTCGCCGCGCCGTACATCCGCCGGCAGCTGTAGGTCCCCAACTGATCGATTCGCGCCACCCGCGTGTCCAGGGTCTCTTCCGCCAGTCGCTGGACATCCTTGTCGATCCACATCTGCAACCCCGCCGCCACCGGACAGGTCAGCTGCGGGCTTGCGGGGGACAAGGGTGCCTCGGCCAGCGTCAGCCGATCCTCGCGTCGGCATTCCCCCTCGCCCACCGGGTCAAGCGGAGTAAAGGCGACCCCGCTTCTTTCAAGGACCGCCCGGCATTCCGGCACGTCGCTGCGCAGAGCCGCCAGCTTTGTCGCCGTCGCCCAGCCCCGTGGATCGTTCAGATTGAGCGGAGCACCGGGATCGTGTTCAGGGTGTTCGGCCAGCCAGGCGCGACCGGTCAGGGCCAGAGCGGCCACCACAATCAGCGCCAGCACCCGCCGGTCACCGCGAAAGGCGCCTATCTCGCGTGCGATCATGGAAGGTCCCCTGCGATCTCGATCAATACCAGCGCGGCGATCAGCAGGAACGCGGCGCCGATGGCCAAGTCTATCCAGCGGCGTGATCGCGCGCGTTCCATGAAACGCGCCAGTCGCTGTCCCGTGCCGATGTAAAGCGCCCCGATTGCCAAGTCGATCACCATCGCGACAAGCGCCAGCACCACCAGCTGCGATGCGGCAGCGCGTCCGGGGTCGACAAAAGGCGGCAGGATGGCAAGCATGTAGAGCAACGATTTGGGATTGCCGACGGCGACGGCGATCCCGTCACGAAAGGCGTGACGCGACGGTTCGCGCGCCGTGCGTGCGCCATCCTCGTCCGGCGCAAACGAATTGCGGATCGCCGCCAGGCCCAGCCAACCCAGGTAGGTCGCCCCCGCCAGGGCCAGCAGGTGAAAGACCAGTGGATAGGCAGCGGCCAGCGTGCCCAGTCCGAGTCCGGCAAGCACCCACCACAGGATGTAGCCGAACTGCATCCCCAGCAGCGCCGCCCATCCCGATCGCGGCCCGCGCCAGATGGCCTGCGCCATCACGAACAGCATGGATTGCCCCGGCACCAGGCTGGTGGCGCCGGTGACCAGCGCAAAGGCGACGAGTTTCTCGGGATCGATCACGACTGGTGAAGCGACTAGTGAAAGTCGCGCGACTTGGGAATGATCCGCACATCGCGCGGATGGCCGCCAGCCTCCGGGCCGTGGAAACCGCATTCCCGGTTGCCCGGGCCGGGGGGCTGCCACGGTTCCACCGGCCCGGCCGCTTGCGTGTTGTGAGGGTCGTCCGCGCCCGTGCGCAGGTCGTCGCGCGGGTTCGGCTTGCCACAGGCGAGCGGTGAATTGACATGATCGGCGCGCGCGATCACCGGGCGCAGCAGGTCATCCGACAGGCGATGCAGTTCGCGCGTGGCATCCGTCATGTGATGGGCAATGACGTGGATCACCTCGTCATCGTATTCCACCCGGCCCCGCACCTCCATCAACCGCGCGCCCATTACCACGGTGCGCTGCTTTTCCTTGAGATCGGGCCAGACGACCAGGTTGATGACGCCGGTCTCGTCCTCCAGCGTAATGAAGCATACGCCCTTGGCACTGCCCGGCCGCTGGCGGATCAGCACGACCCCCGCCACCTGCACCATCGAACGGAACTTGCGGGCACGCAGGTCCACGGCGCGCACGAAGCCGCGATCCGCCAGGCTGGCCCGCAGGAACGCCAGCGGATGCGCCTTCAGGCTGAGGCGCGTGGTCTGGTAATCGGCGACGACTTCCTCGGAAAGCGGCATCCGCGGCAGGATGGCGCGGCGCCGCTCTGCCCCCTCGTCGCGCTCGTCGGCATGGGCGAACAGCGGCAGGTCGGGCGCGGCAACCAGGCTGCGCGCATCCCACAGCGCCTGCCGCCGGGTGAGGTCCATCGACTGAAAGGCATCGGCGCTGGCAAGCCGTTCGACATGCGCCGGCCCGATTCGCGCCCGATCGCGCAGTTCGGCGACATCGGCATAAGCGCCGCCGTCCGCCCGCGCCGCGACGAGCTTGGCGGCGACGTGTTCGGGCAAGCCGTCGATCTGCCGCAGGCCCAGGCGCAGCGCGATGTGCCGGTCCTGACGGCCGGACACGTCGGCACCGGCTTCATTGGCCAGGCCCGTCACCTCCAGCGTGCAGTCCCACGCGCTGAGGTTCACATCGACCGGCAGCACCTGCACGCCGTGCTCGGCCGCATCGCGCACGATCTGCGCCGGGGCGTAGAAGCCCATGGGTTGCGAGTTGAGCAGCGCGCAGCCGAAGGCGGCGGGAAAGTGGCATTTCAGCCAGCTCGAAACGTAGACGAGGTGTGCAAAGCTGGCCGCGTGACTCTCGGGGAAGCCGTATTCGCCGAAGCCGCGGATCTGGTTGAAGCAGCGCTGGGCGAAGTCGCGGTCGTAGCCGCGGTCGACCATGCGTTCGACCATCATGTCCTGCAATTCGTCCACCATGCCGCGGCTGCGGAAGGTCGCCATCGCCTTGCGCAGGCGGTTGGCCTCCTTGCTGGAGAACCTGGCCGCATCGAGCGCGATCTTCATCGCCTGTTCCTGGAAGATCGGCACGCCAAGCGTCCGCTCTAGGATGCTGGAAAGCTCGTCGGGCGGGCCGTGTTCGGGCGATGGCGCTGGGATCTGCACCTGTTCCGCCCCGCGGCGGCGCTTCAGGTAGGGGTGCACCATGTCGCCCTGGATCGGACCGGGGCGCACGATGGCGACCTGGATGACGAGATCGTAGAACTCGCGCGGGCGCAGGCGGGGCAGCATGTTCATCTGCGCCCGGCTTTCAACCTGGAACACGCCGAGCGAATCGCCCTTGCGCAGCATGGCATAGGTTTCCGGGTCTTCCCGCGGCACGCTGGCGAGCGTCAGCGATCGATCGTGGTGGTCCTCCAGCAGGTTCAGACACTTGCGGATGCAGGTCAGCATCCCCAGCGCCAGCACGTCCACCTTGAGGATGCCGAGCGCCTCGATGTCATCCTTGTCCCACTCGATGAACGTGCGGTCGGGCATGGCCCCGTTGCCCACCGGCACGGTTGCGGTCAGCGCGCCTTCGGTCAGGATGAATCCCCCGACGTGCTGCGACAGGTGGCGGGGCATCCCGACCATCTGCTCGGTCAGTTTCAGCACGCGGCGCAGGTGCGGATCGGTCACGTCCATGCCGGTTTCGGCGGCGTGCTTCTCGCTCACCTCCTTGCCCCACCCGCCCCACACGGTGCGCGCCAGCGCGGCGGTGACATCCTCGGTCAGCCCCATCGCCTTGCCCACCTCGCGGATGGCCATGCGCGGGCGATAGTGGATGACCGTGGCGCACAGCCCGGCACGGTGGCGGCCATAGCGTCGGTAGATGTGCTGGATCACCTCCTCGCGCCGCTCGTGCTCGAAATCGACATCGATGTCGGGCGGTTCCTTGCGGTCTTCGGAGATGAAGCGATCGAACAGCAGCTGGTGGTGCGCCGGGTCGACGCTGGTGATGCCCAGGCAATAGCACACCGCCGAATTGGCCGCGCTGCCCCGCCCCTGGCACAGGATCGGCGGATCAACCTCGTATCGGGCGAAATCGACGATGCCCTTGATGGTGAGGAAATAGCGCGCCAGCCCCATCTTTGCGATCAGTGCCAGTTCCTTTTCCAGCGTGGCGAGGATGTGGTCGGGCACGCCATGGGGGTAGCGGTCAGTCGCGCCCCAGAACGTCTCCATCTCCAGATAGTCCTGCGGGCCCATGCCCTGCGGATAGATTTCCTCAGGATACTCGTATTGCAGTTCTTCGAGGCTGAAAGTGCAGGCATCGGCCACCGCGCGCGCGGCGGCAATGGCGTGGGGCCAGCGGGCGAACAGGCGCGCCATTTCGGCCGGGCTCTTGAGGTGCCGTTCGGAATTGCCGTGGAGCAGATGGCCCGCGGCGGCCACGGTGGTCTTGTGACGGATCGCGGTCATCACGTCCTGCAACGGACGGCGATCGGCGGCATGGTAATGCACATCGTTGGTGGCGAGCAGGCGCATCCCGTTCGCCCGCGCGAGGGCATCGAGCCGGTCGATCCGGGCGATATCATTGCCCTGATACAGATAGGCCGCCGCAAGGTGGCCCATGCCGGGCAACATGGCCCGCAGGTGGCGCAGCAGATCGGGGAATGGCGCGGTCAGCCGGTAGGGGCCGAAGGCGGGCGTAGTGCTGCCCGGAAAGGCCACCACGTTGCTGGGCACGGCAACGGTGAAATGCCGGTCCAGGTCGCGCGGCGGCATGATGACGAGGTGCACGTCTTCGGCATGGTCCACCAGCATGGCCAGGTTGATGTCGCAGGCGCCCTTTTCCTGCCATTCGCCATCCAGCGTGGCCATGCGGCCCGCGCTGATGAGGCTGCAGAGGCGGCCATAGGCGGCCCGGTCGCGCGGATAGGCGAGGAAAGCGAACCCTTCGACGGTCTCGATCCGCGTGCCGATGACGGGGCGCATTTTCAGCGTCCTCGCCTCGGTATGCACGCGCACGACACCGGCCATCGAATTAGCATCGGCGATCCCGATGGCATCGTAGCCAAGCGCGCGTGCCGTCAGCACCAGGTCGACCGCATCGGATGCCCCGCGCAGGAAGCTGAAGCAGCTGACGAGGCCGAGTTCCACGAACGGCGCGCGTGATGGTGCATCGATGGTGTCGGGATCGAGCTCGATCGTCCGGCGGGGCTGGAGAAGGTCGTTTTCGGGCATGGCTCGACGTCCCGCTCATCCTGAGCCTGTCGAAGGACTGCCTACCTTCTGCCGGGGCGAAAGCGAGAACCCCGTCGACAAGCTCAGGAAGAGCAGATCAGGGGGCCTCCGCCATCTGGTCGAGCCGCTCCTTCACCGCGGCCAGGTCTGCGGCGAACAGGCGTTGCTGTTCTTCCCGCGCTGGCCCGTCGAGGCGGAGCAGATAGGAAGGGTGCGCGGTGACCCACAGCTCGCTGCCGTCGTCGAGCGGGATCGGCTCGCCGCGTGCCTTGGTGATGCTGACCGTCTTGCCGAGCAGCCCGCGCGCGGCGGACGCGCCCAACGCCAGCACCAGTTTGGGTTTCACGATGGCACGCTCGGCCTCCTGCCACCAGCGGCAGGTGTCGATTTCCTTGGCCGTGGGCGACTGGTGCAGCCGCCGCTTGCCGCGCTGGACGTATTTGAAATGCTTGACCGCGTTGGTGACATAGGTGCCGCTCCGGTCGATCCCCGCCTGCTCCAGCCCGGCGTCGAGAACCTGTCCGGCAGGTCCGACGAAGGGTCGCCCGGCAAGGTCTTCCTGATCGCCCGGCTGTTCGCCCACGATCATCAGGGCCGCATCGCGCGGCCCCTCCCCCATCACCGCCTGGTTGTCGAGATGGCCGATGGGGCACTGGCGACAGGCATGGATGGCCTTGTCGATGGCTTCCAGCGTCTCGGGCCGCTCGGCAAATTCCAGTTCTCCTGCCGCGACCATCGCGCTCTCCCGCCGCTGAGCGCCTGCCACCAGCTCGGGAATGAGCGCGGCCTCGGGCATGTTCTTCCAGTATTTCTTGGGCATTTCCTTCAGCATCGCCCCGATCTTCAAACGCGCAGGATTGAAGATGGATGCGTAGTACTTGCGCCACAGGTCCTCCGCCGGATCGCCCTGCGGCGCGTCGCCGCGCTCGGCGGGTGGGCCTTCGCGCAGGACCTCGCCGTCCCAGTGCAGCGTGCCCGCCGGCGTCAGGATCGACCATCGCATGGAGGCAAAACGGCGCACGAAGAAGCCCGCCTCGCGCCGCAGGATATGGTGATCGGGCTCGAACCAGGCGACGTAATGCTCGTGCGGCTGGCCCTCCTCGTCCAGCTCTTCCACCATGCGGAAGCGCACGAAGGCGTGCATCTTGTGCGCGTCGCGGCGGACGGCCTTGTCCAGCTCCTCGATCCGGCGAACGTCGGCATCGGCCTTGTCCTCCATCAGGCGCGGGTTGGACTGCAACCGCCACAGCATGCGATAGAGCAGCGCAAAGCGTTCCGGATCGGAATGCAGCGCTGCGTTCTTCGCCAGCGAGACGAAGCGCTTGCTGGCGCGCACGGGGCGATCGGGATCGTCGGGCACGGGTGCGCGCCGCTCACCGTGGCTGAACAGCGAGCCGGTGGCGCCCGGCTCCACCCAGGCGATCCGATCGGGCGGCACGTCGCACTGAATCAGGCTGCGCGCCCGCTCTCGCCAGAAGGCGAAGTCGTCAGGATCGGGCAGGTTGACGACGTAGTAAGTGCCAAGCCTGACGTGTTGCAACGCGGTCATGACCGCCCCCTCATCCCGCGAACAGCTCGAGCTGTTCCTGCTTCGGCGCCAGCAGCGCGCGCAGATCCGCGCGGTCCGTCAATGTGATCGGGCGCCAGTCGGCGGCAATCAGGAAAGGCCGCACGCGGCTGATGGAGACGGTGAGCTTGGCCACGTCCTCCAGCCGCAATGTGCGATGGCGGCGGCTGGCGATGATCTGCGCCACGGCCTTGGTCCCCAGCCCCGGCACCCGCCACAACTGTTCCTTCGTGGCGCGGTTGACGTCGACGGGAAAGTGCTCACGGAATTTCAACGCCCAGGCGAGCTTGGGATCGATATCGAGCGGCAGGTTGCCGTCCGCCTCGGTCGCCTGCATCACCTCGCGCGGGGCGAAGCCGTAGAACCGCATCAGCCAGTCCGACTGGTAAAGCCGGTGCTCGCGCATCAACGGCGGGCGCTTCAGCGGCAGCACCGCACTCGCATCGGGGATTGGCGAGAACGCGCTGTAATAGACGCGGCGCAGGCGGAATCGATCGTAGAGGCGGCTGGCCTTGCCCACGATATCCGCATCGCTTGCCGCGTCCGCCCCCACGATCATCTGCGTCGACTGGCCAGCGGGCGCGAAACGCGGTGCGTGCTTGAAGCGCTTCTTCTCGTCGACGGCCTGCTTCATGGCCATCTTCATGCCGCCCATCGCGCCTTCGATCTTCGCTGCGTCCTTGTCGGGTGCGAGACGGGTAAGGCCGGCATCGGTGGGCAGTTCGACGTTGATGGAAATGCGGTCCGCATAGAGCCCGGCCTGATGGACCAGCTGCGGATCCGCCTCGGGAATGGTCTTCAGGTGGATATAGCCGCGAAAGTCGTGCTCCTCGCGCAGGATGCGCGCGGTTTCCACCAGCAGTTCCATCGTGTGGTTGGAGCTCTTGATGATGCCCGAGGAAAGGAACAGCCCCTCTATATAATTGCGGCGATAAAAGGTGAGCGTGAGGTCGGCCACTTCCTGCGGCGTAAACTTGGCGCGCCGCACGTTCGAACTCTTGCGGTTGACGCAGTAGTGGCAATCGAAAATGCAGTGATTGGTCAGCAGGATCTTCAGCAGCGAGATGCATCGCCCATCGGGCGCATAGGCATGACAGATGCCCATCCCCTCGGTCGAGCCGATGCCGCCCGACTTGCTGTTGCGCTTGGCCGTGCCGGACGATGCGCACGAGGCATCGTACTTCGCCGCATCGGCAAGGATTTCCAGCTTCTGGATGGTATCGAGCGCGGCCATATGTTCCTTATATGTTCACTTGTTGGATTCACAAGCCCCCCGTGAGATCGCCCCAACAAATCTCGGGAACTCTTGAGGAATTTTCGGTGTTAGGAATGTGAACTCTTACCGACTGAAGGATATCCCCATGGCATTTTTGAAAACCCGCGACGGCACTCATCTGCGCTGGAAGGAACTTGGCTCCGGACGCCCGGTGGTCCTGATCCACGGCTGGCCGCTGTCCGCGGACAGCTGGGATCCGGTGATGATGGAATTGGCCGACAACGGCTATCGCGCCATCGCCTATGACCGCCGCGGCTTTGGCCACTCCGACCATGCGGCCTCGGGCTACGATTACGATACCTTCGCCGACGATCTTGCCGACGTGATGAAGGAAACCGGCGCGACCGAGAACGTGGCGCTGGTCGGCTTCTCCATGGGCGGCGGCGAGATCGCCCGCTACATGTCACGCCACGGCGGCCAGGGCGTGACGCAGGCGGTGCTGGTCAGTTCCGTGGTGCCCTACATGCTCAAGACCGACGACAACCCGGACGGTGTGCCGCAGTCGACCTTCGATGAGATGACCGACGGCATGAAGACCAAGTACCGCCATTTCTTCACCGGCTTCTTCAAGGATTTCTACGGGGACGGCGTGCTGACCGACAAGGTCTATGACGAGGAGAAGCACTGGGCCTGGATGACCACGATGATGGCATCGAAGTATGCCACCATGAAATCGGCCGAGGCCTTTGCCACCACCGATTTCCGTCCCGACCTGCCGAGCATCACGGTGCCCACGCTGGTGATTCACGGAACCAAGGATCAGACCGTGCCAATCGACGCCACCGGCCGCGCCGTGGCCGAGCAGGTGCCGGGCGCCACGCTGATCGAATACGATGGGGAGCCGCACGCCGTCTTCGCCACGCAGACCGAGCGCCTGTCGCAGGATATCGTCGCGTTCCTCGACAACCGCCGATCCGCCTGATTCTCAAACAGACATACCAAAGGGGCGTGCACCGCGAGGTGCGCGCCCCTTTTTCGTTCTCAATCCGAAATTAACCGCGTTTCGCAAACCGGAATTTACCAACGGCGGCCAGCCTGAGAGGGAAGAGGACCCTTGCATGAAACTGTTCAGGCGCGCCAAGCCCGATCCGCTCCCCGAACGGCGCATCGCCGCGCGGGTACGCGTCAACGCACCCGCCATGCTGCTGCTGCCGAGCGGGGGGCGGCCCGGCCACATCTTCGACATCTCCACGGACGGCGCGCGTTTCATGACACAAAGCCCGCCGCGCCAGGGCATGAGCGCCATCCTGGAATGGGCGGATTACGAGGTTTATTGCATTGTCTCGTGGCAACGGCCGGGAATGTGCGGCGTGGCATTCGATCGCCCGATATCGCAGCAGGCCGTCGATCGGCTCGCACGCGAATGCCCGGCCGGCCCGCGCCCGTTGATGAGCCTGCCCGACCTGTTTGACGACGAGGACCCTGCCGCCACCTCCCCCAGCCCCGCGCCCGCCCCAATTCCCCCACGCCGCCGCTTCATGTGCTGATCGCTGGTCGGTGTCCGGAACACCAATTTCTCTCTTTCAGCGGCAGGGAAGACAGGCTAGGCGATCGTCACGTACCGGGCCCCTCTGGCGAACCGCAAAGGCTCGCGATGTCGGACGTATCGACCTTGGGGCGATACGCGGCAGCGGTCGTCCCATCAGTTCAGATGGAGCGAATGATGTTTTCCCGACGCGATCTTATTACCACCGGTTCCGCTCTTACCGCCGCCACGCTAGTGACCGGCGCCACTGCCTCTGCCCACGCGCGCTCGATGCCGCCCGCAGCGGATCCCATCACCGCCCTGCCGCCGACCGATCTCACGCCTGATCAGGCCTTGGCCTTGCTGCGCCAGGGCAACGCCGCTTTCTTGCGCGGCGAGCAGCCCCAGGTGCTGCCGAATCCCCGGCGCCGGCTGGAGATGGCTGCGGGGCAGAGCCCGTTTGCAGCCTATGTCACCTGTTCCGACAGCCGGGTACCACCCGAACTCCTGTTCGGCCGCGGCCTTGGTGAGTTGTTCATTATCCGCAACGCCGGCAACACCGTCGACACGGTCGCGCTGGGCTCGATCGAATACGCTGTTGCCGTGCTGGGCGTGCCGTTGGTGGTGGTCATGGGCCATGAAAGCTGCGGGGCGGTAAAGGCGGCGACCGAGGTGGTGACGGACAATGCCACCTTCCCCGGTTCCATAGGCCCGATGATAGAGCCCATCATTCCCGCCGTGCTGGCCGCCCGAGGTGAGGATGGCGACCTGCTCAACAACGCCATTCGCGCCAACGTGCGGCGCGTGGTGCGGCAACTGCGCCAGCATACCGACCCCTTGCTGCTGGAGCCGCAGCGCGAAGGCCGGCTGAAGGTGGTCGGCGCCTATTACGACCTGAACGACGGCAGCGTGGACTTCTTCGACCTGCCCTGAGATCTGAACCAAGAATTTCCGTGCGCGCCCGCCCGTGCGGGCGCGCTCTTTCTTTCATGCCGCCGAATTCGTAAAGGCTGCAGCATAACCGGAACCGCAGCGCGCCGCCGGGGTTCAGTGCCGACAACAGACCGGGACGAAGTCTATCGTCTCGAATAAACAGGCAATCCAGGGACCGACATCACGATGGACATCCTCGCCCTTCTTTCCGATCCCGCTGCCTGGCTGGCGCTGGGCACCTTGATCATGCTCGAGGTGATCCTCGGCGTGGATAATCTCATCTTCATCGCCATCCTTTCGAACAAGCTGCCCAAGCACCTGCAATCCAAGGCCCGTCGCATCGGCCTCTCGCTGGCGCTGATCATGCGGATCGGCCTGCTGATGCTGATCGGCTGGATCGTCACGCTGCAGACGCCGCTGTTCGATCTCGGGCTGGTGGGGTCGCCCAACGAATACGGCGAACCGAGCTTCGAGACCGCATTTTCGGGCCGCGACCTCATCCTGCTGGCGGGCGGCCTGTTCCTGCTGTGGAAGGCGACCAAGGAAATCCACCACTCGATGGAACCGCTCGACAACTCGGGTGACATCATGGACAAGACCCCCGGCCTTGCCGCCGCCGGGACCGCCACCTTCGGGGCCGTCATCGCGCAGATCATCGCCATCGACCTCGTATTCTCCGTCGATTCCATCCTGACCGCCGTGGGCATGACGGACGAGGTGCCGATCATGGTCGCCGCCGTCGTCATCACCGTGGGCGTGATGATGGTCGCTGCCGACCCGCTCTCGCGCTTCATCGAGAAGAACCCGACGCTGGTGATGCTGGCGCTCGCCTTCCTCGTGATGATCGGCCTGGTGCTGATCGCCGACGGCCTCGGCTTCCACGTGCCCAAGGGCTACATCTACGTCGCGATGGGCTTCTCGGTCGGCGTGGAACTGCTCAATATGGTCCAGCGCAACAAGCGGGTGCGGGAGGCGGCTTCCGAGGGGTGACGCCTTGCCTGCGCGAAGACGGGACCGAGCTTCACCCGCACCTGGCAGCTGCAATGCTGCCGGAACTTCGCGTTCTTGCAGAAGGTATCGGGTCTTCGCTGGCCGGGGTGCGTCTGCACGGTCATGCTGGCCTGGAGGCACTGCTGCGACCCGAACGGGCTGTGGGATCGCTGGCGGTGGCATTGCTGGGGGATCGCGCTCGTCCGGTGCGTGCCATTCTGTTCGACAAGCGCCCGGGGATGAATTGGGGGCTGGCGTGGCACCAGGACCGCACGATCTGCGTGGAGCGCAAGGTGGAAACCGATGGCTTCGGCCCATGGACCATGAAGCAGGGCATCCACCATGTCGCGCCGCCGATGACCGTGCTGGAGCGGATGGTGACCTTGCGCATTCACATCGATGATGTGCCAGCGACCAATGCTCCGTTGCTCGTGGCACTGGGTTCGCATCGCCTCGGCCTCGTGCCTGAGCCAGAGATCGAGCGCGTGGTGGAACGCCATACGGTCGTGGAATGCCTTGCCCGGGCGGGTGACGTCTGGGCCTATGCCACGCCGATCCTGCATGCCTCACGTTCCGCCTCGGGGGCGGTCAGTCGCCGCGTTCTGCAGGTGGATTTCAGTGCCGTCGAGCTGCCGGGCGAACTGATGTGGCTCAGCATCTGACCGCTCACGCGAACAGCCCCTGCAGATACCACTCGGGCATTCCCCCGCGCCCATCGGTGGCGAGGCCGTTGCGGTAGATCCAGTAGCGGCGGCCGGTATCGTCCTCGATGCGATAGTAATCGCGCAGGCGCGTGCGGCCGTTCTCGCGCCACCATTCGGGGGCGATGCGTTCGGGGCCTTCCACGCGGGCGACCTCGAACACATCGCCCCGCCAGCGGAAGCGGCGCGGTTCGCCATCGGGGCTGGCGTAGAGCACGGCAATGGGTTCCGCCCGATCGAGCAGCTTGGCCGGGCGCTGGTGAAAGGCCAGCTGATGCTGGTGCACGGGTTCGGGATCGAGCGGCGGCTGCCACCCTTGCGCGCGTTCGGGAATATGGCTGGCCTTGAGCACCGGGCGGCGCACGGCCCTGGTGCCCAGGCGGACGGTCAGCCGGTCCATGCAGGCCGCCAGCGACGTGCCGTGGCCCTCTGCCGCAGCCTCGATGTCGGCCTGCGCCAGGCCCAGCGGTTCGGCCCAGCTGGCGCGCAGGCGCAGCATCTCGATCCCGAAGCCCGCGTCCACGTCATCCAGCTTGGCGGCGAACAGGCGGCAGATGTGCGCCGCCTCACGCGTGGCGGCGGCAAGTTCGAGCTGGCGCCAGACCACCTCCCCATCCACCCGCCACATGCCCAGCTGCAACCGCCGCGCGCCTTCGCCCCGCCCTTCC
This sequence comes from Aurantiacibacter arachoides, assembly GCF_009827335.1. Taxonomy (GTDB): domain Bacteria; phylum Pseudomonadota; class Alphaproteobacteria; order Sphingomonadales; family Sphingomonadaceae; genus Alteraurantiacibacter; species Alteraurantiacibacter arachoides. The sequence continues at coordinate 1,411,426 of NZ_WTYH01000001.1, forward strand.
AGCGTGCGGGCCATGTCGTCCGCCAGGTCGCCCACCACCTGATCCAGCAGCTCGCGGTGGCGGATCGGTTCCATCAGGCGGCGCTGGACGATGGGCATGGTCAGCGGGATGACCGGCAGCAGCGGTTCCGGCACGCGGCCGGTCAGCTGGTCCATGCGCACCAGCGGGTTGGCAGCGGGCGACTTGCGGTTGCGGAACCGGCGGTGGAGCGAATCGCGGCCTCTGGTATCGCCGCTCATGCCGGAAAGGTCGCCCAGCTGCTTCAGGCCGAGGCGGCGCAGCACCAGCAGCACGTCGGCATCGAGGCGCAACGCGGCGACGGGCAAGCCGGCAAGGCGCGCGGCCACGTCCTCCCCTGCCCCGATCACCGTGCCCGGGGCGGCGTAGTGCGCCAGCGCCCAGGCCGCGCCCGCGGTGGGTGCGATGGCGGCGGCGACGGACAGGCCGCGACCGGCGCAGCGGGCGGCGACATCGGCCAGCAACCGTGCCTCTCCGCCGAACAGGTGCGCTACGGCGGAAACGTCGACCAGCACGCCGTCGGGCGCGTCCATCGCGCTCCACGGGCCCCAGCGCTGGCTCCACACGGCAAAGCGTTCGAGAAAGGCGAGATCGCCCGCCGGATCGCTCGGCTGGACGGCGATCTGCGGGCACAGCGTGCGGGCGTCGGCCAGCATCATGCCACGCGTGGCGCCGTGCGCGCGGGCGAGCACGTTCGCCGCCTCGATCCGCGGACCGTGGGCGGTTTCCGCAATCAGCGCCAGTGGCTGGGCGTCCGCGCCTTCCCCGGCGCCGCAATTCTCAGAGTGTCGCCAGCGATCGAGCATCAGCTCCCGGCACCAGATCGCCATGATCCGGCGTGCCGGTTGCGGAACGCTCGGCGGCGAGGATATCGTCCCCATCGCGCAGTATCCATTCTCCGGGGATATGGCCGCGGGCCCGGAACAGCTCGGCATGCCAGGCCGGACGGCCGGGCGCGGCGGTGTTCCACAGCGGCGGGGCGGACGGGGCGGCGCGCGCGTGCCAGCGCATCCGCGCCGAGCTGAGTTCGGGGTGTGCATCCAGCCGCACCATCACCAGCGGCACACCGTGCTTTTCCGCTGCAAGGCTGAGGCGGCGCGAGGCGGTGAAATCGAACACGCGCGGGTTGCCTGCCAGTTCGCCGATGACGCAGGCGAGGTCGCGGCAGCGCACGCCTTCCTCCAGCGCGAACAGCGCGTCTTCCGGCTTGTCGGCGGCGACATGGATCAGGCGGTGGGCCAGCCAGCGCGGCAGGCCCGGGCGATAGGGCATGCCCGACAGCCGCCGCGCGCGCTTGTCCTGCACCCACAATATCGGTTTCTCGTCCGCCTCTGCCCCTACTGCGGTCCCTGCCCCGACCCCTGCCCCGACCCTTGCCCCGATCCTTGCCCCGTCGGCTCGAGCCGCCGCGCGCAGCCCGTCGCGCGCCAAGGCAAGCGCCATCCCCGCCCCGCTACCCTCTGTGGCAGGAGCGAATATCTCGCTGTGCAGCGCATGCGCGGCTCTTGGCTGCCAATGCGGGGCGTGACTGCTCGCCGCGGCGAGATCGCCCGCGCGCAGCAGGTGGCCCGCCTTCAGGGCATCGGGATGGGCTGCCATGTCCATGGCGAATCGACTCCTTTGTTCCGCTTATGTTCCCGTCCAGCTTTCGGCGCAACCGCAAGGCCCAACAAGCATGTGGACTTTGGCCCCGGCCCGGAACCGCAAGGCGTGCCCTGCCGTTGAGCGGGCAAAAGGAGAACGACATGAGCGATACCGAAGAACTCAAGCATAAATTCTGGAAGACCCTGGCCGACAGCCCCTTCCTGTTCCTGCAACTCGACAGCGCGCCCCACAACGCGGTGCCGATGACGGCCCAGCTGGACAAGGATGCCAACAGCGCGATCTGGTTCTTCACCACCCGCGACCATTGCCTGGCCAACGGCGGTCCGGCCACCGCTACCTTCAGCGGCAAGGGACACGACATGTTCAGCCGATTCACCGGCACCCTGACGGAAGAGACCAGCCGCGAGCGGTTCGAGAAGATGTGGAGCAAGCCGGTCGAGGCATGGTTCCCCGGCGGCAAGGACGATCCCAACATGCTGCTGCTGCGCATGGACCTGGGCCAGGCGGAGATCTGGGGCGATCTGGGCGTGTTTGACACGGCCAAGATGCTGCTCGGCTTCGACGTGCGCGAAGAAGCGAAGGACGAGCATACCGAAACGACGCTCTGATAGCGTCAGATATTAGCGGGACGCGTACGTCACGCGCGTGAGCCGCCGCTCCCCCATGGGAGCGGCGGCTCTTTCGTTTGCGCCTTAGCGATCCGGGTGGCTTTCCGGCGTATCGATCGGGAAATCGTGGGCCTGACCGCCGATCTCGTCGACCACCTCCACCACACCGCGACCAAGATGGCTGCGACGACGACCGTAGGCGAAGTAGACGAGCAGCCCGACCGCGGTCCAGATCGGCAGGACCATCATCGCCTCGAACGGCAGGTTGAGGAACAGGAAGGCACAGCCGAAGATCGTGGCAGGCCCCACCAGCCACAATGCCGGTGTGCGGAAGGCGCGCTTGCGGCCCGGGTCGGTGCGCCGCAGGATCATCACCGCCACGGCCACCATCAGGAACGCATACAGCGTACCGGCATTGGCGATGTCCGCCAGCTGGCCCACGGGGAAGAAGGCTGCGCCGAATGCCACGATCACGCCGGTGATGGCGGTCACGACATACGGCGTCTTCCACTTGGGATGCACCTTCGACAAGCCTTCGGGCAGCAGCCCGTCACGGCTCATGACGAAGAAGATGCGGGTCTGCGCGAACAGCAGCACCAGGATCACCGACGGCAAGGCCAGGAAGGCCGCGACGCCAAGCACGTTGCCAATGCCGGAGAAGCCGATTTCCCGCAGCACGTGCGCGAGAGCCTCGTCCGAACAAACCAGCGCGCCGGCATATTGCGGCATGGCACACTGCAGGGCCAGCTCTTCCGATCCTGCGGGGAACGGCACCCCGTTCGGCCCCATGATCGGCTGACCACCGATGGTGCCGATCGCGCCCGCTGCCACCAGGATGTAGAACACGGTGCAGAACAACAGCGATCCCACCAGCCCGATGGGCACGTTCTTCTGCGGGTTCTTGGTCTCCTCCGCCGCGGTGGAGACCGCATCGAAGCCGACGTAGGCGAAGAAGATCGTCGCCGCTGCGCCAACCGCGCCTACGCCTGTGCCGAAGCCGCCGAAGACGCCTGCAGGCAGGAACGGGTTGAACTTGTCAGGATCGAAATAGGCGCTCGTCAGCGTCAGGCCGATGAACAGCAGCAGCGCGGTGACCTTGATTGCCACCAGCACGGCGTTGACCTTGGCGCTTTCGCTGGTGCCGATCATCAGCAGCCAGGTGACAAGCAGGGCAATGATCATCGCCGGCAGGTTGATGAAGCCGCCCGGCTCTCCGCCCAGTGCCAGCGGCCCGGCAGCCAGCCACTGTGGCAACTGTATGCCCAGGAATTCATTCAGGATCGTGCCCGAGAAATACCCCGACCACCCCACCGATACGGCGGAGGCGGCGATGGCGTATTCCAGCACCAGCGCCCAGCCCACGGTCCAGGCGAGAAACTCGCCCATGGTCGCATAACTGTAGGTATAGGCGCTGCCGGCTACCGGGATCATCGCGGCAATCTCTGCATAGCAGAGCGCGGCCACGATGCACACGAGCCCGGCGATGACGAAGGCCAGCATCAACCCCGGCCCCGCCTTTTGCGCGCCCGCGGCCGTCAGCACGAAAATGCCGGTGCCGATGATGCAGCCGATGCCGAACAGCATGAGCTGAAAGGCACCAAGCGAACGATGCAGCGATTTCTTTTCCGCCGTCGCGAGAATCGCGTCGAGCGGTTTGACACGGTCAAGAATCATGCCGTGGAATCTCCTCCCGGCGCCATGACGATCATGGCGCGAACGGCAGCGTTCTATGCCGATTTCGCCCGCTGGCAATCAGGAAAACGCAAGCTAATCGAGCAGCTTCGGGAAAAGACCGAAAAGTAGGATAGCGGCCACCGCCAGCGGGCACAGCCAGGCCAGCAGGAAACGCCACAGCATGAACATCGGCCGCGAGAGGCCGGTGGTCTGCTCCGTCAATCGCCGGTCCGCCCGCCAGCCGACGAACAGCGAGGTGCACAGCGCACCCAGCGGCAGCATGATCTTGCCGGTGAATCCGTCGATGGTGTCGAGGATGTCGGTTTCCGCGAAGATCGACCAGAAACCCAATGGGCGCACGTCGGACCACACGTTGTAGCCCAACAGGCAGGCGACGCCGATGGCAAAGGCGCCGGCGCCGAAAGTCAGCGCCGCGCGGCGGCGGCTCCAGCCAAGTTCGCCAATGGCCCATGCCGTCGGCACCTCGAGCAGCGAGATCGAGCTGGTAATGGCAGCCACGAGGACGAGGACGAAGAACAGCAAGCCCACCAGCGCGCCTGCCGGCATGGCCTCGAAAGCGAAAGGCAGGGTCTGGAACACCAGCGTCGGCCCGGCGGCGGGATCGAGCCCGACGGCGAAGACGATGGGGAAGATCATCAGGCCCGCGACCAAGGCCACCGCCGTGTCGGCCAGACCGATGGCAAAGGTGGTCGGCCCCAGCCGCGTGCCTTCACGGATGTAGGAGCCATAGGTGATGATGCCGGCAACCCCCAGCGACAGCGAGAAAAGCGCCTGTCCCAGCGCCTCGTTCATCACCCGCGCATCCAGCTTCGACCAGTCCGGCGTGAACAGGAAGGCCGCCGCCTCCCCCACGTCGCCCACCACCGCGCCGTAGATGGTGATGGAAATGAGCAGCGCGAAGAAAGCCGGCATGAGCCACGTGGCCGCCTTCTCGATGCCGCCGGAAATGCCGCGCGCGACGATGAACAGCGTTGCGCCCATGAAAACGAGGTGCATCGACAGCAGCAACCAGGGCGAGTCGAAGAGGTCGCTCATCCGACCGGCGATCTGCTCCTGCGTCTCCCCTTGCAGCGCACCGCGGAAGGGGTCGCCGGCAGCCAGTGCCTGCGCGAAGTCGCCCGCGAAAACGCCGACGTAATAGAGCACCCAGCCCGCTACGACCGAATAGAACGATACGATCAGAAAGGCCGCCAGCGCGCCGAGCCCGCCGAACAGCGCCCAGGCGTGTGACACGCGCGAGACCTGCGCCACCTTGCGAATGGACCCGACGGCGTCGGTCTGCCCGGCGCGGCCGATGAAGATTTCCGCCAGCAGCAGCGGCAGGCCCAGCAATACCACGCAGCCGATGTAGACGATGACGAAGGCCCCGCCGCCGTTCTCCCCCGCCAGCGTGGGAAAGCGCCAGAGATTCCCCAACCCCACTGCCGCGCCGATTGCTGCAAGAATGAACGCGCTGCGCGACGACCATCCGTCGCCCGTGGGGTTGCCTGAAATCGCCATGCCCGCTGTCTCTCCGATGCTTCCTGTTCTTCGCGAGCGGCCACCCTTGCAACTTTTGTCCGCGAGGCCAAGGGCACGGTTGGCGCTTTCTTTTCGCGGCGCTAAGGGAGCCCGATGTCCACGACCTTCACGCTCGACACGGCAACCAGCCGCGCGAACCCCACGCCGCAGCCGATGCGGCGGCTGACCGTGCCGAAAATTCGCGCGCGCAAGGCGGATGGAAATACGGCCGAGCCGATCGTGATGCTGACCGCCTATACCGCACGCCAGGCGCAATTGCTCGATCCGCACTGCGACATCTTGCTGGTGGGGGATTCGCTGGGACAGGTGATCTATGGATTGCCCTCGACCATTCCCGTCACGCTGGAAATGATGGCCAACCATGCCGCCGCCGTGGTGCGCGGCAGCTATCACGCCGTCGTGGTGGTCGACATGCCGTTCGGTGCCTACGAGGCGTCGCCGCAACACGCGTTCGAGGCGGCGGCGCATCTGCTGAAGGCCAGCGGTGCCGCGGCGGTGAAGCTGGAAGGGGGCGAGGCCATGGCCGAGACGGTCGCCTTTCTCAGCCAGCGCGGCATACCGGTGATGGGCCACGTCGGCCTCACCCCGCAGGCGGTCAACGTGCTGGGCGGCTATGCCGCGCGCGGGCGTGACGATGGCGAGGCGGACAAGATCATCGGCGACGCCACGGCGCTGGAGGAAGCAGGGGCCTTTGCCGTCGTGGTGGAAGGTGTCGTCGAACCGATCGCCGTCGCCGTGACCAGGTCGCTTGCATGCCCCGTCATCGGCATCGGCGCGTCTGCCCAGTGCGATGGCCAGGTGCTCGTTACCGAAGATATGCTCGGCATGTTCGAACGCGTGCCCCGCTTTGTAAAACGCTACGGCGATATTGCCGCGACGATTTCCGAAACTGCCGAACGCTATGCCACCGAGGTGCGGGCACGCAGCTTTCCCGGACCCGATCAACTATACCAGCCGAAGGACGACTGAACGTGAGCACGTTTCGCCAATATTACGGATTTTCGCTGGTATTCACGATCATCTGCCTGGCGCTGGGTGCCTGGTACGGGTGGTCGAGCACGGGCAGCCTGGGTGGCACCCTGTCGATGCTGTGGATCATCGCCGTGCTTTCGGTGCTGGAGATTTCACTCAGCTTCGACAACGCGGTGGTCAACGCCAGTGTGCTGAAGGGCATGGACAAGGTGTGGCAGCGCCGCTTCCTGACCTGGGGCATCGCCTTTGCCGTGTTCGGCATGCGCGTGGTCTTCCCGCTCGCCATCGTCGCGATCGCGGCGGGGCTCGGCCCGGTCGAGACGATCGACCTGTCGCTGAACGATCCTGCCGAGTACGAGCGGATCGTCAGTTCCGCCCACGTCGGCATCGCCGGTTTCGGCGGCGCGTTCCTGGCCATGGTGGGCCTCAAGTTCTTCTTCGATCCGAACAAGGACATTCACTGGATCCGCCGCATAGAGGAATGGCTGAGCAAGTTCGCCGCCCTGCCCGCGGCCGAGATCGCCATCCTGCTGCTGGTCATCTGGGGCATTTCTTCCACGTTGCCCGATGCAGAGGCGCTGACCTTCGTGATCGCGGGCATCCTCGGCCTCGTCACCTTCATCGCGGTGGAGGGCATCAATACCATCCTCGAACTGCATGAGGAGAAGCAGCGGCTGGCCGGCGCGGTGGTCAAGAGCGGCCTGGGCGGGTTCCTGTACCTCAACGTGCTGGATGCCAGTTTCAGTTTCGACGGGGTGATCGGTGCCTTTGCCCTGTCCAACAACATGATCGTGATCGCGCTGGGCCTCAGCATAGGGGCGATGTTCGTGCGTTCGATGACCATTCACCTGGTCGAGAAGGGCACGCTGGCGCAGTATCGCTTCCTGGAGAACGGCGCGTTCTGGGCGATTATCGCGCTGGGCGGCATCATGCTGTTCTCCGCCCGGTTCCACATTCCGGAAACGATCACGGGCCTAATCGGCGCGATCCTGATCGGCCTCAGCCTGTGGTGGTCGGTGCGCTTCAACAAGAGGAACCCGGACGCTCCGGACCTCAACCCCCACGGCTGAGCCGCGCCGCCAGCGGGGCGGATACGACCAGTTGCAGCAAGTGATAGAGCAGCACGGGGAGCAGCACGAGCCCGGCCGTGGCCGGCGGGAACAGGATCGCGGCAAGCGGCGCGCCCATCGCGATGCTCTTCTGCGCCCCGGCGAACAGGAACGAGATACGGTCCGGCCGCGCCAGTCGCAGGCCGCCGCCGATCCACCAGGCTCCAAGGAAGCCGATCAGCAGCAGCGCCCCGACCATGCCCAGCAGCGCCGCCCATTCCGGCAGGGACAGCAGCGTCCACAGACCCTGCACCACCGCCCCGGAAAAGGCGACATAGACGGCGATGGCGATGGCGATCCGGTCCGCCCAGCTGACCAGGCTGCGCCGCTCGGTGACGAGATGGCCCGCCCAGCGTTGCAGCAACTGGCCAAGCGCAAAGGGCAGCAGAAGGATCAGCCCGATCCGCTCCAGCCCGCCAATATCGATGGCGGGCATTCCGCTGCTCGCCAGCAGGCCGACGAGCGGCGCGGTAACGAACACCCCCAGGATGTTGAGCACCGCCGCCGCGATGACCGAATTGGCCACGTTACCGCCGGCGAGCGAGCTGTAGGCCGTCGCCGATTGGACCGTGGACGGCAGCACGCCCAGGAACACGAAACCCAGCGCCACGCTGGCAGGCAGGATCGCCGCGCCCAGTTGCGCCGCACCCCATCCGGCCAGTGCCATCGCGCCGAACACCCACGCCACCAGCGGCAGCAGGAAGCGCGCATGACGCAGGCCCCCCAGCACCTCGCGACGCGGCAGGCGCAGGCCGTTCAGCAGGAACAGCAGAAAGATCGCCGCGTCCGACACGTCGCGCGCCACGTCCCGCGCGCGGCCCTCCACCGGAAACACCGTCGCCAGTACGATTGCCAGCAGCAGCAGGCGCACCAGCGGATCGATAGCGGCAGACAGGCGGGAAAACATCGCCGGCGCCTGTGCCCGGCGCACGTGCCGCTGTCTAGGCGCTCAGGTCGTACTGCTTGAGCAGGTCGTACAGCGTCGGCCGACTGATGCCGAGGATCTTGGCGGTGCTGGAAATGTTGCCCTCGCTGCGGGCGAGCGCGTGCCGGATGACCTTGCGATCCGCCTGTTCGCGGGCGCTTTTCAGGTTGAGCACGTTGGCATCCTCGGCCTTGCGCTGGGCAAGGTCCAGGTCTTCGGCCCCCACCAGCTTGCCATCGGCCATGATGACCGCCCGCTTCACGCGATTTTCCAGCTCGCGCACGTTGCCCGGCCAGGCCCAGCCATCGATCGCGGCCAGCGCATCGGGTGCAAAGCCGGTGACGGACGGGTTCATCTCGTTCGCAAACCGCTTGAGGAACACCTTGGCAAGAAGCCCCGCATCGCCCGGACGCTCGGCCAGCGAGGGGATCTTCACCACCACCTCGGCCAGGCGGTAGAACAGGTCTTCGCGGAACCGCCCCTCGGCAATCATCGTGTCGAGATCCTGGTGGGTTGCGCACACGATCCGCGTGTCGACCGCGATGGAACTGCGCCCGCCGATGCGCTCGATCGTGCGTTCCTGCAGGAAGCGCAGCAGCTTGACTTGCAAGGGCAGCGGAATGTCGCCCACCTCGTCCAGAAAAAGCGTGCCTCCGCTGGCCATCTCGATCTTGCCCTCGGTGGTCTTGACCGCGCCGGTGAACGCCCCCCTTTCGTGCCCGAACAGCTCGCTTTCCAGCAGGTTTTCGGGGATCGCCGCGCAATTGATGGCGACGAAGTTGCCCCCGCGCCGGTCGCTCGCATCGTGCAGTCCGCGCGCCAGCAATTCCTTGCCCGTGCCGCTTGCGCCCAGCAGCATCACGGAAACCTTGGTGTTCGCCACCCGCTCGATCGTGCGCGCGACCTTTACCATTTCAGGCGCGGAAGTGACGAGGTTGCCCAGCACCCGGTTGCCGTCGCCTGCCCGTGAGGCGAGCTTGCGGTTCTCCTGCTCGATCCGGTGCAGGCCGAGCGCACGGCGCACGATGAGGCCGAGTTCCTCGATGTCGACGGGCTTCTGATAGAAATCGTAGGCGCCGCGTTCGATGGCGGTCAGGGCACTTTCCCGCGCCCCGTGGCCGGAGGCGACGATGACCTTGGTATCGGGCTTCAGCGCCATGATCTCATCGAGCACGGCAAAGCCCTCGCTGGTGCCGTCAGGGTCCGGCGGCAGGCCGAGGTCGAGCGTTACCACTGGCGGTTCTTCTGCCCGCAGGGCCGCGATCGCCGCCTCCCGTGAGCCGACGATGGTGACCTCGAAATCCTCGTAGGCCCATTTCAGCTGCGCCTGCAGCCCCTCGTCGTCCTCGACGATCAGCAGCCTTGGCAAGGCGTCGTGCTTGGTACTGGCCATTATGCAACCTCTCTTATGGTGTCCTGCATGGTGCGAAGCAGGGCGGATGCCTCGCTCAGCGGCAGCCGCAGGACGAAACGGGTGCCCAGCCCCTCGCGCGATTCCACGTCGAGGCGGCCGCCCATGGCACGCACCAGCTCGCGCGCTTCGAAGGCGCCGATGCCGAACCCGCCGGGTTTGGACGAATGGAACGGCTTGAACAGCCGCGTGCGGATGAAGTCGGGCGACATGCCCTCGCCGGAATCGACGATCTGCAGCAAGGCGCTGCCACCGTCGGTGCGCAGGTCGAGAAGCACCGGCTCGCCCGCGCTGCTCGCCTCGATGGCGTTCTGGATCAGGTGCACCAGCGCCTGCTCCAGCGCATCCGCATCGGCACGCACCCGAGCCGGTTCGTGCGACAGCAGGGTGACTTCGTGCTGCCCGCGATAGCGCGCAGCAACCTTGCCAAGCAGTTGCGCGAGGTCGAACTCCTGCCGCTCCTGCCCGCCCACGCTGCCGTAGCGACCGAGCCGGGCGAGCAGGGCGGTCAATTTGTCGGTGGAGTTGCGCAGGGTGATGATCATGTCCGCACGAAATTCCGGCTTGTCGGCGTGCTTCTCGGCATTCTTCGCCAACAGCGAAAGCTGGCTGGCGAGGTTCTTGATATCGTGCATGACAAAGGCGATGCGGCGATTGAATTCGTCGAACCGCTGCGCTTCGCCCAGCGCGTCCTGGCTGGTCTGTTCGGCAAGGTAGCTCGCCAGCTGCCGGCCAACCACGCGCAGCAGGTCGAAATCCTCCCAGTCCAGCCGCCGAGCCATCGGCGGCCGGGCGAGCAGGATCACGCCCACCAGCCGTTCGTAATGCAGCAGTGGCACGAGCGCCCAGGTGGAGGCGTCCGCGAACAGCCAGGGCGGAGAGGCCTGCGGCGGAATCCCGTCTTGGCGGCCTTTGCGCAAATCGTCGAGATCGAGGATGAACTGGCTGTCTTCGAAAAATCGCGCGCCGTCCGCATCCAGCGCCTCGCCCGGCACATCGATATCAGGCCATTGCCAGCGGGCGGCAAGCGCCATGCCGCCTTCCTCCCGCGGCGTGAGCAGCAGACCCGATGGACTGTCGGTGATGTCGGCAATTGCCTGCACCGCGCGTTCGAGCAGCGGCACCGACTGCTGGCCCGCGCGCCCTATGGTGTCGGTGAAGCGGAGCCATTCTGACCGATAATCATAACGGTGCTGAAACAGGTTCTTCGACAGCGTGACGCGCAGCCAGCCGCGCAGCTTGGCAGACGGCAGCACCGTAAGCGCAACCAGGCTTGCCAGGAGCACGAAGCCCGTTTGCAGGATGCGGCCGTAGTCGCTGCCCGCATAGGCCAGCCCCTGCGCCACCACGACCATGACCACCAGGTAGGCACCGATCAGCAACAGCGAGAACGACTGGAAGGCGAACCCGCGCGACGGGCGGAACTTCAGGTCGCTTTCGTTGCGGAGCAGGCCCAGCCCCAGCAGCCCGACAGCGGCAAGAACCGCCACCCAGCGCAAATCTTCCAGGATAACGGGCTGCCCGCCGCCCAGATAGGCAATGGTGTAGAAATTGAGGTCGTAGAGAAATACCGCGCCCAGGGCCGCCGCCGGCCAGCGCAGGGCCAGCCGGGCCTGCTGGGATGCGCCAGCATAGAGGTTGTGCACCAGCACCAGCGCGCCGATGCACATCAGCAGCCGGAAGGTGAAGGCGAAACGGGCGATCATGATGTCCGCATCGGGCTGCGCGGCATATTGCAGGCGCGCCGCGATCAGGGCGAATTGCAGCAATTCGACAAAACCGAGCACAAACACGACGGGCCGGATCGGCCCCAAGCTCTTGTCGCGTTCATCGTGGCCAAACAGGCGATACAGCATCCACAGCCACGCCAGGTTGCTGGCCACCAGCAGGGCTTCATCCACCACGCTGTCACCGCCGAAGCCGGCGACCGCAAAGCACCACAGCGCCGCCATGACGAGCGCGGCCGCGCTGGCGGTGATTGCCGGGCCCTTCGTGCGCGGATTGGTTGCCAGCCACAGCCCCATCGCCACCGCGGCACAGGCCGCGATGATAAAGCCGATGTACGAGGCCATGGACCATGCCACGCCCATCAGCGCGCCCCCTCAGGCCACAATACCACGCGCAGCGTCTGCAACATGATCAGCAGGTCGAGGAAGGGCGTGTAGTTCTTGGCGTAATAGAGGTCGTATTCAAGCTTCTGGCGCGCATCGTCGATGCTGGCCCCATAGGGATAGTTGATCTGCGCCCATCCGGTGATGCCGGGTTTCACCATGTGCCGTTCGGCATAGTAGGGCAGGTGCTGTTCCAGATCGTCCACGAATTGCGGCACTTCGGGACGCGGGCCGACGAAGCTCATATGGCCGGTGAGGACGGTCCACACCTGCGGCAGTTCATCGATCCGGACCTTGCGGATGAAGGCACCTACGCGGGTGATGCGCGTATCGTTCTTTTGCGCCCACTTCGCCCCGTCCTTTTCGGCATCGGTGCGCATGGATCGCAGTTTCACCAGCTCGAACGGCTGGCCGTAGAGCCCGATGCGCTTTTGCCGAAAGAAGGCCGGCCCTGCGCTATCGAGCTTCACGATCAGCGCGAACAGCGCGATTACCGGAAAAGTGGCGAGCAGCAGCAGGCCGCTTGCAAGAATATCGAACCCCCGCTTCGCCACGCTCGAAATCGCCCGCCCGGACGAAAAGCCATCGGAAAAGATCAGCCAGCTGGGATTGAGCGTGTCGAGATCGACACGGCCCGTCTCGCGCTCCATGAAACTGGAAAATTCGTTGACGTGCACCCCGGCGGTCTTGACGCGCAGCAGGTCCTTCAGCGGCAGGGCATTGCGGCGTTCCTCCAGCGCCATCACCACCTCGCTCGCGCCCAGGTTGGCGACGTGGGCGGACAGATCGGCAATCGCGGCGCGGGAAATAGCTTCGGGAACGGCCGGCTGCGCATCGCCCATGCCGACGAAGCCGACGATGACGAACCCGCTCTCGGGACGTTCGGCCAGCCGCTTCAGTCGCCGGGCCCGCTCACCCGCACCGAGCACGAGCACCCTCCGGCGAAAGGCGGATGTGCCCAGCAAGCCTCCGGTCACGAGCCGGTTGGCGATGAGCAGGCCGATCGCCAGCAGCATCGCGTAGAGCAAGGTTGAACGCCAGTAGGTGTGGCCAGGCAGGACGAAATCGAGCAGCGCCAGCGCAAGTATGGCGAGGCTGACCGCCACCATCAACCGGGCGCAGGCAAAGCGCATGGAGCGCAATGCCTCCGGACCATAGACCCCCACGGCAATCATCGCCGCCAGCGTTATTCCGGCGAATCCCGCCATCGGCAGGATGCGATCCGCAAGCTGTCCGGTGGAAAGGTCGATCTGGGCTGCGCGGAACTTCCACGCCAGGTCGCCCGCCAGCAACAACAGCACGCAATCGAGCAGCCCGAGCAGCAGCACGGCATGCGGAATGTAATGCTTGAAGAGGCGGATCATGGCTGCAATCGGTCACATGGCTGGACGGATTTCCAAGCCATGCGAACCGGTTAACGGCGAGTCATGAAATGTCGGTAAACTTTACAACGCTTACGTAATTCGGTGGAATCGCCGGGTTAGTTGGTCAGGTTTTCGGCGGCATCCTGTGCTGCTTCGCCGACCTGTCCGGCAGCATTGCCGACATCCGACGCGGCATCGGCCACGGCGTTATCCTTGGCCGCTTCGGAACCGCTCATCTGCATGAAGGCGAATACGGCAATCGCGCCAAGCACCAGCAGCACGATGACCAGGCCCCAGCTGGCACCGCCGCCCGAACGCGGCTCGCCGTCGGTGACGACGGTGGTGTGGGTATGGGTGTTGCCCGAGGGCGTTTCGACTTCGGTAATGCGTTCTTCGGTCATGCTTTTTCTCCACCTGATTGCCAGTGAAACCCTTGCCTGTTGTGCCAGTTCCGGCGGGGCGCATAATGATGGTAAGCGCGAATTAACCACGTCAGGCGCCGCCCCCTTAACCGGGCGTGGATTAGGGGCCCGCCATGGCGACTCTTTCCAAGCCTCCGATCCCGCTGAAGATGTACAAGCACTTCGCCGTCGTCACGCTGACGTTGACGGCAGGCATCGCCATGTTCGCCGATTCAGACAATCGCGAGGCGATGGCGCAGCAGGTGGAGGATCACCAGCAGGATGCCGAACTGGGCCGTGCCAGTGCGGAACGGGTAGGCTCCGGCGAATTGGAGCGGCGCGACCTGGAGGGCGGCGGCGCGTTCGGAAACGAGGATGCTGGTTACGGCGAACCGGGCATGATCGTGCGGCCCGTCGGCCGTAGCGGCGGGCGGCGGCGCCCGGGCGCGACCACGCGCATCGCCATTCCGGGATACACGCCCGAACAGATCGCTGCCCTGAGCGAGGCTGATTACAGCAGGCTGGTTGCCGCCCTGCCCCCGCAGCAGCGTTTCGCAACCGACACCGCACCCTCTGCGGCCGACGTGACCGCGATCGAGCGTGCATCGGCACGGCGCGCCGGCGGATCGAACATGGGCGCCGATGCCCCCGGCTGATTACAGCGAGTAGGTCATGACCAGCAGGAAGCTCAGCGTCGTCACCATGATAAGCACCAAGGGCACCCCGGTCTTCATGTAATCGCCGAACCGGTAGCTGCCCTCTGCCATGATCAGCATGTTCGTCTGGTAGGCGATGGGCGTGGCGTAGCACAGGTTACACCCGAACAGCACGGCCAGCACCAGCGGCTCTTCCGGCAGGCCGAGTTCGTTGGCGAGGGCAAAGGCGATGGGCGTGCCGACGGTTGCCGCCGTGGCATTCGAGGCAAAATTGGTGAGCACGGTCACGAACAGCATGACCGCCATCAGGACGCCTGCGGGCGGCAGATACTGCAAACCCAGCGCCAGTGCCTCGCCCAGCCATCCCGCCGCGCCGCTTTCCAGAACGATGCGGCCTATCGCGATGCTGGCAGCGACCAGCACGATGACCTTGGCCGAGAGCGCCCGCCCGACCCGATCGAATTTCACGCAGCCCGTCACGAACATGACGATGGCCCCCGCCAGTGCGGAGATCGCGATCGGCACCTTGACCAGGTAGAGGCCGGCGGCCCCGATCCAGGGCAGCCCGACGGAAGCGAGCGCCACCGCGCCGAACATGATCGCCGCCGCCAGCAAGGCCTTTGAACGGCGGGGAACTTCCCGCGCGCCTTCGAGCTGCAACAGGCTGTCGGTGGCGGCGAAAGGCTCCAGCCCATCGGACAAGCCCATGACGAGCAGCACGTCGCCTTCCGCCAGGCGCAGGTCGTGCGCGGCAGCGGCATTCGTGTCGCCCCGCAGCAGGCTTTTAGGCTTGTGCACACCGAGCACGGCAACACCGTAGCGATCGGCAATACCCGAGCTTGCCAGTGTGCGCCCCACCAGCCGGCTGTCGGCGGTCACGACCATTTCAACGACCTGGATATCTTCCCTGCGCTTTCTCGATCGCCCTACAATCTGATCGATCACCCACGATGGCGCGACCTGGCCGCGCAGCATGCGAATGGCGCTTTCCAGGCCATCGTGCGTGCCGGAGATGAGGAAGCGCTGGCCCGGTTCGAACGCCCCGCCGGGTCGCTCCTCGAAGCGGAAATCATCGGGCAGGCGCCCCGCGATCTCGTCGAAGTGGCGACCTGCCAGCTCGCTTTGCGGGGTGACCCGCAGGTGGCTGAAGAAGCGGCGGATGGTCTGCGTGCGTTCGGGCGTATTGTCCGGCAGCAGGCGTGGCATGACCAGCCACAGATAGGGCAGCGCCACCAGCGCGGCCGTCAGCACGATAGGCGTGTAGTGGAACACCGACAGTTGCCGCATCCCCAGATCCTGCGCGATGCCCACCACCAGCAGGTTGGTCGATGTGCCGATGGTCGTGGCCATGCCGCCGATCAGGACTGCGGCGTTGAGCGGAATCAGCGTCTTGGAAGCCGGCATGGCGCCGCGCTGCGCCAGGGCCACGAAAATCGGCATCAGCAGCACCAGCACCGGGGTATCGTTGACGACCATGGAAAGGGCCATGGCGAGCAAGAGCGACACCAGCATGCCGAGCTGCGCGTTCAGCTTCCACACCCGTTCCAGCACCCGGGCCGCGGGTTCCAGCGCCCCGGTGACCACCAGGCCCCGCCCCATGATCATCAGCGCGCAGATGGTGATCAGCGCCGGGTGCCCGAAGCCGGCAAAGGCCAGCGTCAGCCCGTCCGTGGGCAAGGTATCGGGCAGCGGATAGAAATACAGGCCCACGCCGATCAGCGCGATGGTGAACAGCGAGACGATCTCGATGCTCGGCTTGCCACGGGCGAAGGCCACGAACACGCCGACCGTCATGATCATTGCGGCCAGGGCATGGAAGGAAGGAAGGTCTATCACCGCGCGCCGCCTTCACAGCCGCGCGCCGGTTTGGCAAGGTGATTGGCGGCATTCGCACGCCGATTGCGGATGGTACCCCTGGCCGGACTCGAACCGGCACTTCGTAAGAAACTCGATTTTGAGTCGAGCGCGTCTACCAATTCCGCCACAGGGGCATCCGGTCCGTTGCTGCGAGCCGCGATAACGGCGCGACTAGCTTTACTTCAACGCTCCCGCAATCAGCTTGTGCAGACGGGAATGCAGCGGGTCGTTACCGGCGATGACCTGCTTGTCGCAGATCGGCAGCGAGCGCCCCCGATAATCGGACACGAAACCGCCCGCCTCGCGCACCAGCAGGCAGCCAGCGGCCGTATCCCAGGGGGCGAGATCGCTTTCCCAGAACCCGTCGAACCGGCCAGCGGCAACCCAGGCCAGATCGAGGGCGGCGGAACCGAACCGGCGAACGCCGGCAACTTCCGGCCCGACCTTGGCAAAGATGCGCGCCCACTCGGCAAAGTCGCCATGCCCGCCGTATGGCGTGCCGGTGGCAAACAGCGCCTCGGTCAACTGGCGGCGACTGGAGACGCGAAGGCGCGCATCCTGCAACCATGCACCGCGCGATTTCTCGGCCCAGAAGGTCTCGTCTGTTACCGGCTGGTAGACCACGCCGGCGGTGACGTCGCCCCATTCCCTGCTGCCGAGCTTGCGCTCCTGCACGGCGATGCTGACGGAGAAATGCGGAATTCCGTGAAGGAAGTTGCTGGTGCCGTCGAGCGGATCGACGATGAAGCGCGGCGCGTCCTCGTCGCCTTCGATCTCACCCGATTCCTCCAGCAGGAAGCCCCAGCCGGGGCGCGCCACCTTGAGCTCGTCCCAGATGATGCGTTCTGCACGCATATCGGCCTTGGAGACGAAATCGGCCGGGCCCTTGCGGCTGACCTGCAGCGCCTCGACCTCGCCGAAATCGCGCCGCAACCGGCCGCCCGCCTTGCGCGCGGCCTTTTCGATGACGCGGATGAGACCGGAAATCGCTGCCATGTCGGCTCAGCCCGCCTTTCCGACGTAGCTCTGTTCGTAAACGTCGACCACGATGCGCGTGCCGCTCTCGATGTGCGGGGGCACCATGATGCGCACGCCGTTGTCGAGCATGGCGGGCTTGTAGCTGGAGCTGGCGGTCTGCCCCTTCACCACGGCGTCGGCATCCACGATCGTCGCTTCCACCTGGTTGGGCAGCGCCACGCTGATCGGGCGTTCTTCCCACAGTTCGAGCGAGACCTGCATGCCGTCCTGCAGGAACGGGCGGGCATCGCCCAGCAGGTCGCTGTCGAGGTTGATCTGTTCGTAGGTGTCGGCATCCATGAAGACCAGCTGGCTGCCGTCCTCGTAAAGGAACTGGTAGTCCTTGGTATCCAGCCGCACCTTTTCGACCGTGTCGGCGCTGCGGAAGCGCACGTTGGTCTTGCGGCCGTCCATCAGGTTCTTCATCTCGACCTGCATGTACGCCCCGCCCTTGCCGGGCTGGGTATGCTGGATCTTGGCGACCTTCCAGATGCCGCCTTCGTATTCGAGGATGTTGCCGGGACGAATGTCCACGCCGGAAATCTTCATGCCACGCTCGTTTCGATAGGTGTAAGGGATTGCGCCGCGCCCTAGCCGTTGACGGGCGGCGCGGCAAGCTTGGTTCATGACGCGCTCAGCCAGGCATGCTAGGCGCAGACGCACCATGCACCGTCTTGCCCTCCTCCTCGCCGCCCCGATCGCCACGCTGTGCGCCGCGCCCGTTCTCGCGCAGGAGGCGATCGGCACCATTCAGCGCGGGTCTTACGCTTGCGAGTTGCCGGGCCATGCCGGGCGCGAGGCGAGCATCGCGATGCCTGAGGCGAGCTTCCGCATTCGTGGCGCCTCGCGCTATGTCTCGCCGCAGGGCGACGGCACCTACCTGCGCCGCGGCGACCGCGTTACCTTTACGAGTGGGCCGCACAATGGCGATAGCTACCGCGTGGAAGCCCCGGGCTCCTTGCGGAAGCTGGAAGACGGCGCGGTAACGCGCCTGCGCTGCATTCGCCGCTCGCGCTGAACGTTACCGCCGGGTCAGCAAGGGGAAGGGATTGACGGCAGTCGCCGGCTCCCACCATTCCGAACGCGCCTGGGTACGCAGCATGGCAAAATGCAGGTGCGGCGCGGCAGGATCGGCATTGCCGGTTGACCCCACCGTCCCCAGCCTTTGCCCGCGGCGGATCGTCATCCCCTCCGTCAGGCCCTGCGCGTACTCGGCCAGGTGCGCGTAGTAGTAGATCGTCTCGCGATCCTCGGACCGGATATAGAGCGTGTTTCCGCCAGCATCCGACAGGAAGATGCGCTCCAGCGTGCCGGGCGCGGCCGCCACGACTGACGTGCCCTCGGGCGCCATGATGTCCATCGCCTCGTGCAACCGCGTGCCCCCGCCGCGATCGTCGGTGAAGGTGTCTGTCAGATCGGTCGCGCTCTTGCCGAGAACGGGGATCATCAGCTGCGCAGCTTCCCCGGTCGGTTGCGTGGTCACCCGCGTCGTGGTGTTCGGAACGCTTTCGGCCTCCAGACTGCGCACTTCCTCGTTCGCATCGTTGGGATCGGCTTCCAGCTGGTATTCCAGATCGTCACGAATCGCCGCGCTTTCCTCCCGGTCCATCAGGAACGCGCCCGCCACGATCCACCCCGCCGAAACGAGGGTGGCCGTGACGACGGCGACCTGGGCCTTTTCAACGAACGGCGAGGACATCAGGCCTCGAAAATCACGCGCGTGCTGGTGCTGACCATCCCCGCAAGGCGCGCGGCATCCCAGTTCGTCAGGCGCACGCAACCGTGGCTCTGGGCGCGACCGATGGTGGCCGGATCGGGCGTGCCGTGGATGCCGTAATGCTCCTTGCTGAGGTCGATCCAGATCACGCCGACCGGGCCGTTGGGGCCCGGCGGCAAGGTGTAGTTCTCGCCGCTCTCGCGCCCGCCGGTGAGCACCTCCGGGCTGTATTCGAACGTCGGGTTGTATGCTTCTCCCAGGATATCCCATTCGCCGAGCGGGAGCGGAAACTCGCTCGATCCGCTGCTGACGGTGAACAGTGCTACCAGTTTGTCGCCCTGATAGGCCTTCAGCGTCTTGCCTGCCTTGCTGACGACAATGCGATCGACCTCGGGCTGGTCGCTGCCGACGCCAAGCGAGGCAAGTGTCTGCTGCCAGTTACGGTCCTCGACGGCGCCAGGCGCGATGCGATCCGCGCCGATGTTGGGGACGCGAATCTGCTGCCCGGCGCTGAACAGGCTTTGCATCGTGCCGGTCGAGGCGGTGCCTGACGGCGTGGGCGTGCCCGAGCGCGTGGCACTGGGCGAAGGCGCAGGGGTCGCACCGGCGGCGTTGCCATTGCCCGAGCTGCGCATGGCGCGGTTCGTGCCAGTCATGCCCGCCGGGCGCCCGTTCGGGTTCAGCTGGCGTAGCACCTCCACCGTGGTGTGGAAGCGTTCGGCCAGCTTCTCTTCGAGGCTTTCGTAGCCCATCTGCTCCAGTTCGGCCTGGTCGGCGGTTTCCTCGGGCAAATCGTTGAAGGTCAGCTGCCCCCAGCTGGCCGGTATCGTCACGACACGCGTGGCGGGAATACGCTCCCACTGGGTCAGCGCTTCTTCGGTCGCGGTGTCGAGCTCGCCGGTGATCTCGAGATCGTTGGCTTCCTGGAACCCGCGCAGGGCATTCTCGGTCGACATGCCCATGCGGCCGTCGATCACGCCGGGGCCGAAGCCCACGCGATCGAGCACGACCTGCACCTGCATGATCGGGCGCTCTTCCGGATCTGGGATGGCATCGGGCGTGGTGGCGCCCGCCATGTCTCCGTCAGGGGAAACACCCTCGCCATCGGCGGCCATGTTCGCGCCCTGGCGATCCATGCCCATGTACTGGGCATCGTTCGAAGCCATCGAGTCGGCGAGGTTGTCTTCGCCATAGACATCGTATCCGTAATCGGTGTCGGCCTGTGCATCAGATACCTCGGTGTCGGTATCGACGCTGTCGGTGCCACGAACGTCACAAGCGGCGATAGCCACGGTGAGCGGGATGGCGGCGATAAAGGCAATGAACTTGCGCGACATGAATAAACCTCTCTGCGACCGGGCGATATACCCGTTTGCATGGCTCAACGTGCCGGAACCGATCAGGTTTCCGTGCGAAGCGCCTTGGCAAAGGCCTGCATGGCCGAAACCTCGTCGCCGCCCCACACCGCATGGCTGACAGCCAGGAAATCCGCGCCGGCCTCTACCAGCGGGGCGCAGTTGCCCGGAGTGATGCCGCCGATCGCCACGCAGGGGATCTCGAACAGGCCGCTCCACCATTCCAGCACCTCGGTGTCTGGCCGATGGTCGCTGATCTTGGTGGCGCTGTCGTAAAACGCGCCGAAGGCCACATAATCCGCCCCAGCGTCGCCCGCTTCCATCGCCAGATGACGGCTGGCATGGCAGGTAACGCCGATCTGCATCTCGCGGCCCAGTTCCTCGCGGGCTTCGCGCACGTCACCATCGCCCTGCCCCAGATGCACGCCATCCGCCTTCAGGCGCCTGGCGAGGGCAACCGAATCGTTGACGATGAAGGCGACATCGCGCGCCGCACATATCTCTTGCAAGGGCGCCGCCAGTCGCGCTGCCTCGTGCTGGTCGACGCCCTTCACCCGGAACTGGAACGCACTGGCCAGCCCCGCCCCGGCCGCGAGCGCCCGGTCGAGGCGGTCCGGGAAGGCGCCGGACACGTCAGGCGGCGAAATGAGATAGAGCTGGCAGGGGGGCGCGGGCATGGTCATGCTGGCGCCGATAGCAAGCTGACAGCGGCACGCCAATGACTGCCGTGAGGCTTCTCGTTCCGCCCGCCGCCAACTTGCGGGTCAACCGCGGGGCGAGGAGCCACTCCCCGCCCGCGGCCAACCCAGACATGCAAGGCGTTGACGCTGAGGCGCCGCAAGCGCCCAGCCCTGTCTAGGCGACAGAGGCTTCGCAGATCTGGTCGATCGCGCCGCCCAGCGCCGCGTCGAATTGATCGTCCGACTGATCGGCGCGCAGTTCCTGCAACAGGCCGCGGCTGAAGCTGGCGATCATGCCGGGGTTCCTGGCCAGCCTGGCGCAAGCCTCGTCCGTCGAGAAACCGCCCGACAGCGCCACCACGCGCAGCACCTTGGGATGGCGGATCAGCTCGGCGTAGAGATCGTCCTTCACCGGGATCGACAGCTTGAGCATGACCTGCTCCCCCTCGGGCAGCTGGTCGAGCCGCGTGAGAATTTCGCTCTTGAGCAGTTCCTCGCCCTCGGCCCGGTCGGCGGCGGTGATGTCGTATTCCGGCTCAAGGATCGGCATCAGCCCGGCGGCGATGATGGTGCGGCCGACCTCGAACTGCTGCGCGACGATCGCGGCGATCCCCTGTGCATTGGCAGACTTGATGACCGAGCGCATCTTGGTGCCGAACATGCCCGCCTGCGCCGATTTCGCCAGCAGCGCATCGAGCTTGTCGAGCGGCTTCATCAGCTGCACGCCGTCGGCCTCGTCCTCCAGCCCCTGGTCGACCTTGATGAAGGGCACCACGCCGCGATCCTTCAGGGCCTCGGCCGTCGTCTTGCCGTCGACTTCGCCGTCCATGGTCTTTTCAAACAGGATCGCCCCGATCACCTTGCCGCTGGAAAAGCTGGGCGCCGTGATGACGCGGCTGCGCATCGTGTGGATCTGGGCGAACATTTCCTCGTCGCCGTTCCAGGCATCGTCTGCCACGCCATAGCCCTGCAGCGCCTTGGGCGTCGAACCGCCCGACTGGTCGAGGGCGGCGATGAAGCCTTGGCCATTGGCGATGCGGTCGGTCATTTCGGCGGTGTTCATTCGATGCTCCTAATCGAATTTGAAGATGCACGGCTCCTATGCGCGGCAAGGTGCGAGCGCAACTGCCGGCATTATCACGATCTTAGCGCCTTTGCGGCAAAGTTGCCGCCATGAACCGCGAAACCATCGAACGGCTGCCCAACTTCCTGAAACGCTTCGGAATGCGCCACGGTTTGCGCCTCGGCCTTGGGCTGCCCAGCCAGGGCAGGGCGACCGACATTGCGGCGCTTGCCCATCGCACGCCGGGTTTCGACCGGCCGATCTGGCTGCGGCCCAACAGGTCCGACTATTCGATCTTCTGGCAGACGATGGTCAACCGGCAGTACGACCTAGCGCGGTTTCCCCAGACTGCCGAGCTGGAGCGCCGGGCCGAGGCCATGCTGGCCACCGGCAAGGTCCCGGTTATCGTCGATGCGGGCGCCAACATCGGCTTGTCGCTGCGCGCCTTTGCGGCGAAATATCCTTTCGCCCATGTCGTCGCGATAGAGCCAGACGCCGACAACATGCGCGTGCTGGAGGCGAACCTGGCGGCGGCGGGCGGCGCGCATACGGCGGTGCTGGGCGGCGTGGCCTCGCGATCCGGCCATTGCCGCGTCATATCCTACGAGCGCGGCAGCGCCGGGCTGCAGACCGAATATTGCGATGCCGCACACCCGGATGCGGTGCGCGCCCTTACCGTGGATGAATGCGTGGCGCTGGTGCCGGATGGCGAGCCGTGGATCGTCAAGCTCGACATCGAAGGCGCGCAGGACGAACTGTTCTCTGGCGACACCGGCTGGGTCGGGCGCACCGACCTGATCCTGCTCGAACTGGATGACTGGGCCTTTCCGTGGAGCGGATCGTCGATCACGTTCTTCCAGGCTCTCGCGCAGCATCGCTTCGACTATCTCCTCAACGAAGAGCTTATCCTGGCCTTCCGGCACACCGATTGACCGTCATTCAGCCAGGCGACAGCAGGCCGGGGCTTTCGCTTCAGGCATGAGAATGCATTCCGCACCCGCGCTGGCCGCCCTCGCCCTTTCAGCCTGCGTTACCCACGGCGACGCCGCTCCCCATCGCGGCAGCCCGCCCGCTGCGGAGGCCACGCCCGTGGGGCTGGGTCAGGCAGTCAGCGTGGGCGACTTGGCGCTGACGCCGCTTGCCGTGATCGAGGATTCGCGTTGCCCCATCAACGCCCGCTGCGTCTGGGCGGGCCGCATCATTGTGCGCACGCAGGTGGATGGCCCCGCCTGGCACGAAACGCGCGACCTGCAACTGGGTGAGCCGCAGCAGGTGCGCGGTCATCGCCTGGCGCTGGTCAGCGCGGAACCCGGCAGGATGGCAGGCGCAGAAACCCCGCCCGCGACCTACCGCTTCGTCTTCGAGAGCGGTGCCGACTAGGCGCTGTCGACGATCGCCTGGAGGTCGGGAAAGTCGACCCGCAGGTTGGGCAGCATCCGGCCGCCCACCTCTTTCGCCTTTACCGCGCCCGGCACCCCGCCCAGTCGCCGGTAGAAAGCGATGGCGCGCGTATTCGTGGTGAGCACGTCGAGGTAGGCATTGACGCGGCCCTCATCTCGCAACCGTCGCGCCACCGCCGCCATCAGCGCCGCTCCCGCCCCCGCAGACCTGTGGCCGGGCAGGACATGCAAGACATTGATAAAGGCCGGTTCGCCGCCGCGCGCGAGGATGAAACCGACAGGCTCGTGCCCGTCCTCGGCCAGCAACAGCAGGTCGCCGTGCCCGACCTCGCACTTCGCCCAGCGTTCCGCCATGCGGGCGTCGACGTCGGCGAGAAAACCGGGATCGGTCACCTCGGCATAGCTGTCGCGCCAGCTGGCAGCATGGATGGCGGCGATGGCCTGCCGATCTTCGTCGCCGGCGGGTCGGATGATCACGCGTCTAGCGCGACAGGGCCGCGACGCCGGGCAGGTTCTTGCCTTCCATCCATTCGAGGAAAGCGCCGCCCGCGGTCGAGACGTAGGTCATGTCATTCGCCACGCCGGCATGCGCCAGTGCGGCCACGGTATCGCCCCCGCCCGCCACGCTGACGAGCGCGCCCGCCTGCGTCAAGGCGGCCGCGGTACGCGCGAGTGCGACGGTGGCATCGTCGAAGGGCGGCGTCTCAAACGCGCCGAGCGGGCCGTTCCATACCAGTGTGGAACAGGTCTTCAGCACGTCGCCCAGCGCTTCGACCGCCTGCGGGCCGATGTCCAGGATCATCTCGTCAGCGGCGACTTCGTGGACGTTGCAGGTGCGCACACTGGGTGGATTGGCAGCGAATTCCTTGGCCACCACCACGTCGTAGGGCAGGTGCACGGTGCACCCCGCCGCGTCCGCTGCGGCGATGATGCGGCGCACGGTATCGGTCAGGTCGTGCTCGCACAGCGACTTGCCGACCGCGATGCCGTTCGCGGCGAGGAAGGTGTTGGCCATGCCGCCGCCGATGATCAGGTGCTGCACCTTTTCGACCAGATGCTCCAGGACAGCCAGCTTGGTGCTGACCTTGGCCCCGCCGACCACGGCGGCCACCGGGGGCTGCGGCGATCCGAGCGCGGCGTCGAGCGCCTTCAGTTCCGCTTCCATCGCCCGCCCGGCGTAGGACGGCAGAACATGCGCAAGGCCCTCCGTAGTCGCGTGGGCGCGGTGCGAAGCGGAAAAGGCATCATTGACGAAGAAGTCGCCATTGGCAGCGATGGCGTGCGCGAAATCGGCATCGTTTGCCTCCTCGCCCGGCCAGAACCGCGTGTTTTCCAGCAAGGCGACATCGCCCGGGCCGAGAATGCCCACCGACTGTTCCACCACCGGGCCGGCGACCTCGGGCACGAACATCACTTCCCTGTCGATCACGCCTTCCAGTGCGCCGACAATCTCGCTCATGCTCATGGTGGAATGCCGCTCGCCCCTGGGCCTGCCGTAGTGCGCCAGCAGCAGCACCTTGGCGCCGCGTCCTGCCAGCTCCAGGATGGTGGGTGCAACTGCCTCGCCCCGCGTCAGGTCGGTTGCCCGGCCCTCCGCCATCGGCAGGTTCAGGTCCACCCGCACCAGCGCGCGTTGGCCGGTCAGATCCTGCGGCAGGTCGTCCAGGGTGCGAAAGGCGGCCATGGTCAGAGAAACTTCGCCATCACGCCGCTGGTGTCGATCATGCGGTTGGAGAAACCCCATTCGTTGTCATACCAGCTGACGACGCGCGCCAGCTTGCCTTCGAGCACGGCGGTTTCCAGCGAATCCACCGTGGACGAGGCCGGGTGGTGATTGAAATCGCTGCTGACGAGCGGCTTGTCGGTAAAGTCCAGCACGCCCTTCATGGCGCCCTCGCTGGCGGTCTTCAGCGCCTGGTTCAGTTCGTCTGCGGTGCAATCGCGGCCCGGCGTGAAGACCAGGTCAATCAGGCTGACGTTGGGCGTCGGCACCCGCACGCTCGATCCGTCGAGCTTGCCGGCCAGTTCCGGCAGCACCAGGCCAACGGCACGCGCCGCGCCGGTGGTGGTCGGGATCATGTTCTGCGCCCCGCCGCGCGCCCGGCGCATGTCCGAATGCATCTGGTCGAGCATCCGCTGGTCGTTGGTGTAGCTGTGGATCGTGGTCATGAACCCGCGTTCGATACCGACAGCGTCGTGCAGCACCTTGGCCACGGGGGCGAGGCAATTTGTGGTGCAGCTGGCGTTGGAAACGATCACGTCCTCGGCGGTCAGCGTGTCATGGTTGACGCCGTAGACGATGGTGGCGGAAACGCCCTTCGCTGGCGCCGAGATCAGGACGCGCCGGGCGCCAGCGTCGAGGTGCGGACGGCATTGTTCGTCGCTCTGGAAAAAGCCAGTGCATTCGAACACGATGTCCACGCCCATCTCGCGATGCGGCAGCTTGGCAGGGTCGCGCTCGGAGGTGACGGCGATGGTCTTGCCGTTGACCACGAGGTTGCTGCCATCGACCTCCACCGAGCCGGGGAAACGGCCGTGGGTGGAATCGAAGCCGAACAACAGGGCGTTGGCCTCGGTATCGGCAAGGTCGTTGATCGCGACCAGTTCGAGATCGTGGTCGTCCCGTTCCAGCATGGCCCTCGCCACGAGGCGTCCGATGCGTCCGAAACCATTGATTGCAACCTTGGTCGCCATGTTAAATGCTCCTGCTTAAGCCTTGATGTTGCTGATGATCTGCGGAACGATGGCGTCCGCAGTCAGACCGAATTTTTCGTAAAGGTGTTCCGCCGGGCCGGAAGCGCCGAAGCGGTCGATGCCGAAGCGCAGGCCGTTCGCCATGGTATAGCGTTCCCACCCGAACGTCGTGCCCGCCTCTACGCTGACACGCAGGATTTCCGCCGGGTCGACATCCGGCAGCAGGTCGGCCCGGTAGGCCGCGTCCTGCTCGTCGAACAGTTCGGTGCAGACCATCGAGACGACATCGGCTCCCACGCCCTGCTTTTCCAGCGCCTCGGCACATTCCAGCGCGAGATGCACTTCGGACCCTGTCGCGATGAGAATGACGCGACGCTTGTTGCCAGCCTTCTTCAGGCGATAGGCGCCCCGGGCGCTGCAATCGACCTCGTCCGGCGCGTTGCGCACCTGCGGCAGGTTCTGGCGGCTGAGGGCAAGGACCGTGGGGCGGTCCCTCTGCGCCAGAGCGATCTGCCAGCACTCGGCCGTCTCCACCCGGTCGGCCGGGCGCATGACGAGCAGGTTGGGCATGGCGCGAAGCGACTGCAAATGCTCGATCGGCTGGTGCGTGGGCCCATCCTCGCCCAGGCCGATGCTGTCATGCGTCATCACGTAGATCACGCGCACCTGTTGCAGCGCCGACAGGCGTATCGCGCCGCGGCAGTAATCGGTGAAGATCAGGAACGTGCCGCCGTAGGGGATGACCCCACCGTGCAGCGCCATGCCGTTCATGGCCGCCGCCATGCCGAATTCACGGATGCCGTAATACATATAGCGGCCCGCGTAATCATCGGCGGTAAAGGCGGTGATGCCGCCGGCCTTGGTATTGTTCGAGCCGGTCAGATCGGCACTGCCGCCAACCAGTTCCGGGATCAGCGGATTGAGTATCTCCAGCGCGTTCTCGCTTGCCTTGCGGGTGGCAATCTTTTCCGGGTTATCCAGCCACTTGCGTAGCGTCTTTGATACCTGATCACCCTTGGGCGGATCGCCTGCCATGCGCCGTTCGAACTCGGCCCTGCCGTCGCTCTGGCCGAGCCGGTCGCGCCACGCGCTGTGCGCCTTAACCCCGCGCTCGCCGGTGGCGCGCCACGCTGCCAGCACATCGTCCGGCACCACGAACGCGCCGTGTGCCCAGCCCAACGCCTTGCGTGCGCCTTCGATTTCGGTTTCGCCCAGCGGGCTGCCGTGGGTTGCGCTCGTGCCCTGTTTGGTGGGCGCGCCCTTGCCGATGACCGTGGTGCAGCGCACCAGCGACGGCTTGCCGGTCTCGGCGACAGCTTCGTCGATGGCGCGGCGAATGTCTGCCGGGTCGTGCCCGTCACATTCCGCCACGTGCCAGCCGGTCGCCCGATAGCGGGCGGGAATATCCTCGCTGGAGGACAGGGACACCTTGCCGTCGATGGTGATGTCGTTGTCATCCCACAGCACGATCAACCGGCCGAGCTTGAGGTGTCCGGCCAAGCCGATCGCCTCGTGGTTGATGCCTTCCATCAGGCAGCCGTCGCCCGCGATCGTCCAGGTGCGGTGATCGACCAGGTCGTCCCCGAATTCGGCGTTCAGGTGCCGCTCGGCGATCGCCATGCCAACCGCCATCGCCAAGCCCTGGCCCAGCGGGCCCGTGGTGGCCTCTACCCCGTCGAGCAGGAAGTTTTCCGGGTGCCCGGCGCAAGGGCTGTTCAACTGGCGGAAGTTCTTGAGGTCTTCCAGTGTCGGTGCATCGTAGCCGGACAGGTACAACAGCGAATAGATCAGCATGGAGCCATGGCCGGCGCTAAGGACGAAGCGGTCACGGTCGGCCCAGTCAGGGTCCTTGGGATCGAACTTCAGGTAATCGGACCACAGCACCGTCGCCACGTCCGCCATGCCCATCGGCATGCCGGGGTGGCCGGAGTTGGCCGCCTGCACCGCGTCCATCGAAAGCGCGCGGATGGCGTTGGCCATATCGGTGAAACTGGTCTGGTCTTCGCTCATGCAAGGCTCCGGATGCGCGTGGGGTGCCCCGTAAGGGTCGATTCGGATGCAGCGGTGTGTGGTGGCGAGGGGCTGGAAGGTCAAGCAACACGCCCCGGCAAGCGGCAAAACCGCAGGCGCCCTTGCGAGGATTATTCACAACTTTCCCACGCAAGCCTTTGCCCGGCCCGCAATAGTGGTTAATTCGCCGTCATGGAAGCGAGTGACACAGCCGGGCGCATTGCCGCCGCGCTTGGCCGCATTGAAGCAGCCAGCGCGCGGATCGAGGCAACCGCCAGCACTGCGGGCGCGGTGGTCGACACGGGCGAACCGCAGTTGCAGGTCCGCTACGACGCTCTGCGGCAGGAAGCGCGGGCCGCGCTCGACCAGATCGACGCGCTTCTCAGCGGGCTCGAGGCATGAGCAACGTCACACTCGACATTGCCGGCCGCAAGTACACCATCGCCTGCGCCCCGGGCGAGGAGAGCCATATAGAGGCGCTGGGCGCGGCTATCGATGCCAAGCTGTCGCAGCTCGACAACCTGACCGGCCAGTCGCCCGAACGCATCCTGCTTTACGCCTCGCTGCTCCTGGCGGATGAATTGCACGAGGCGACCAGCAAGCCGGCGCCCCCCGCCAAGACGGCCGAGCCGGAGGAAAGCGTGGCGATCCAGCTCGAAACGATGGCAGACCGGCTCGAAACCCTCGCAATGCAGCTTGAGACCGGGCCCATTGCATCCTAGATAGGGCTTGGCGGGACTGCCCGGCACGAGCCGTTCGCGAAAATCCCTGAGGCTATAAGCAATCCAAGGGAGCTGTCCCTACTGAGACCGTGGTTTCGGATATACGGCGCCCACCTGACGTAAGGCGTCAGAGGATTTCCCGGAAAACGACCCATGGTGGTTCCGCCACTCACCATCCCCGGCAAGGGTAGCCCCCCATGAACGAAATCTCCCGAAAGAAGGCCGAATTGCGCGCCGCCTTGCGCAAGGCCCGGCTCGACCACGCAGCTGCTTTGCCGCCGCAGGTTTCGGCGCTGGTCTTTCGTCAGCCGCCCGCCCCGCTCCTAGCCCTCGTTCCGGAAGGCGCTATCGTGGGCCTGTACCGCGCCGGCGCGGGAGAAGCGCCCGCCACGTCCTACACGCGCTTCTTCCACGAACGCGGCCACACCGTCGCCCTGCCCCGCGTGGTCAAGCTGGCGGAGCCGATGCATTTCCACGTTCACTCCGACCCATGGGGAGAAAGCGACCTGGAAGCCGGCCCGATGGACCTGCGCCAGCCGCATCTCACCGCGCCGGTCGTGGTGCCAGACGTCCTGTTCATGCCGCTTGTCGGCTTCACCGAGCGCGGTGACCGGATCGGCCAGGGCGGAGGCTTCTACGACCGCTGGCTGGCCGATCACCCGGGCACGTTAGCCATCGGCATGGCCTGGGACGTGCAACGCGTCGATACCTTGCCAGTAGAGGACCACGACATGCCGCTTGCCGCGATCGTGACCCCCACCCGCATCTATGGGCCCTTCGCATGAGGACGGAGCCGACGTGGCGCATTCCCGTCGGCGTGCTGGGGCTGCTGGCCGGCCTCCTCGTCTACACCGGCCTCGTCGCGCTGGTCGCGCCGCCGCTGATCGGGGAGTGGCCGGCCCTGGCTCAGGGGGTCGTCTATCTGGCCCTCGGGCTGATCTGGCTGCTGCCGTTGCGGCGGTTCCTGATCTGGATGGAGACCGGCCGCTGGGGCTAGGCCCGCCTGGTTAGCCGGAACCACGGTTCGGCCCCGAGGGTTCACGCGTCATGCCGGAACTGCCCGAAGCGCAAGCCAACCGTCGGCGGATCGAGGACCAGTGCCTCAACCGCACCATCACCAGCGTCGAGCTGGGCGACGATGTCTCCTACATCGAACTGCCGGGCGACAACGAGCGACAGCGGCTTGTCGGCCATCGGTTCACGCAGACGCACCGCCATGGGAAGTTGATCTTCGCGGGCAGCAAGACCGGTCCGTGGATATGCGTCCACCTCGGCATGACGGGGAAGCTGTTGCCTTTCGACGTGCCGGACGAGGCGCCAGACCACACCAAGCTGCTGATTGCTTTCGAAGGGGACCGCCGCCTGGCCTTTCGTTGCCCGCGCAAACTTGGCTGGGTGCGGGTGATCGATTCGCCAGAAGCGGAGATCGCCCGCATCGGTTTCGGTCCAGACGCCCTGGACGTATCGCGGGAGGATTTCCGCAAAGTGATGGGTCGCACCCGCGGGACGATCAAGGGCGCGTTAATGGCGCAGCGCAAGCTGGCGGGTATCGGCAACCTGTGGTCGGACGAAATCCTGTTTCAGACCGGCTGGCATCCGGAAACCGTGGCCGGTGACATCGGCGAAGATGATCTGGGCACGATGTTCGATACCATGCGCGCGGTGCTGGCGGAAGTTTGCGGGACAGGCGCGGTCTACAGCAAGCTGCCAAAGGACTGGCTGATCGGCGATCGCAAGGCCGGAAAGAGCTGTCCCCGCTGCGAAGGCACAATTGCCAAGGCAAAAGTCGGCGGGCGCAGCGCTTATTACTGCGACGTGCACCAGGCACGACGGTAAGGAAAAGGTCCCAAGTGGCGCGAGTGACGGGACTCGAACCCGCGACCCTCGGCGTGACAGGCCGATACTCTAACCAACTGAGCTACACCCGCGCATTTAAGCGGCTTCAGCGCCTCTTGGGAGCCGCGCGTCTAGTTGAGCACCCGAAGGCTGTCAACACGCAACGCGCGGGTTTTTGCAGTCCTTTCTTCAACCGGCCAGAATGCGCGCAGGCGCCTCGATCAGCTTCTTCACTTCCTGCACGAAAGCGGCGGCATCGTAGCCGTCGACCACGCGGTGATCGCAGGAAATCGACACGTTCATCAGCTTGCGTTTTTCGATCCGTTCGACGCCATCGGCGCCCGTCACGAACATTGGCCGCTCGACGATGCGGTTGGGGCCGATAATGGCCACCTCGGGCCGGTTGATGACCGGGGTGGTCGCAATGCCGCCCAGGGGCCCGAGCGAGGTGACGGTGAGCGATGATCCACTCAGTTCCTCCGACTTGGCCGAACCGCTGCGCGCAGCCTCCGCCAGGCGGCCGATCTCGGTCGCCAACTGCCACAGGTTCTTTGCCTGCGCATCACGGATGACGGGGACCATGAGGCCGTTATCGGTCATCGTGGCCATGCCCAGATGCACCGCGCCGTGGCGGGTGACGACTTTGGCCTCGTCATCATAACGGGCGTTGATCATCGGGAAACCGGGCAACGCCTTGCAGATCGCTGTAATGAGCAGCGGCAGCATGGTCAGCTTCGGCCGATCCCCGCGGTCCTGGTTCAGTTGCGCACGGGTGTCCTCCAGTGCGGTGACGTCGCATTCCTCGACGTAGGTGAAATGGGGGATCTGGCGCTTGGACGCCGCCATGTTCTCGGCGATTCGCTTGCGCAGGCCGATGACCTTGATGCTCTCGTCCGCACGCGCCTGCCCGGCCCCGGAATAGCCGCCCGAATAGGCGATGAAGCTGTCGAGATCGGCATGGCGCACGCGGCCGTCGCCGCGCACCTGGGCGAGGTCGACGCCGAGGTCCTTTGCGCGCGCGCGCACCGCTGGGCTGGCAAGAACCTTGGCGCCAGCGCTGGCGGGCGTCGGGGTTGGCGCCGGGGCGGGTGTAGGCACCGGGATAGCAGCGGGCACGGGATCGGCCCTTCGCGCATCTTCCACGTCGATCGCGTCCGGGTTCTCCACCTCGATCCGCTCCGCCACGACCTCGGCCGCGGGCGACGGCAGTTCCGCCGCCTCCGCAGTCTCGTCTGCGGCTTCGCCCTCGACCTCGACCACGATCAGCGGGCTGCCGATCGCCACCATGTCACCCACCTCGCCGGCGATCTGCACGATCGTGCCAGTCACCGGGCTTTCCAGCGGGACGGTGGCCTTGTCCGTCATCATGTCGACGAATTCCTCGTCCTCCGACACGCGGTCGCCGACCTGCTTGTGCCAGGCGACGATCTCCGCCTCGGTGATGCCTTCGCCGATATCGGGCATAGGGAAGGTGAATGTCGCCATCTGGGTCAGTCCTGCAAGATCTTGTCGATGGCCTCGCCCAGACGGACGGGGCCGGGAAAATACGCCCATTCCAGGCTGTGCGGATACGGCGTGTCGAAACCGGTCACGCGCTCCACCGGCGCCTCGAGATGGTAGAAGCAGCGTTCGGTGACCAGCGCGGACAGTTCCGCGCCGAAGCCGCTGGTCCGGGTCGCCTCGTGCACGATCAGGCAGCGACCGGTCCTCTCGACGCTGGCCTCGATCGCCGCGATGTCGAGCGGCACCAGCGTGCGCAGGTCGAGAATTTCGGCATCCACGCCCTTCGCCTCGCAAACCGCCTTCGCCACATGCACCATGGTGCCGTAGGCGAGCACCGTCAGCGCCTCGCCCTCGCGCACGACGCGGGCCTTGCCGAGCGGCACCTTGTAGTAGCCTTCCGGCACCTGCGCGTCGGCGTGGCCTTTCCAGCTCGTCGCCGGTTTGTCGTAGTATCCGTCGAAGGGGCCGTTGTAGATGCGCTTCGGCTCGAAGAAGATGACCGGATCGTTGTCCTCGATGGAAGCGATCAGCAGACCCTTGGCGTCGTAGGGGGTCGCCGGAATCACCGTCTTCAGGCCCGCGACGTGGGTGAACAGCGCCTCCGGGCTCTGGCTGTGGGTCTGTCCGCCGAAGATGCCGCCACCAAACGGGCTGCGAACCGTCATCGGCGCGACGAATTCTCCGGCGGAGCGGTAGCGCAACCGCGCCGCCTCGCTGATGAGCTGGTCGAGCCCCGGGTAGATGTAATCGGCGAACTGGATTTCCGGGACGGGGCGCAGGCCATAGGCGCCCATGCCCACCGCCGCGCCGATGATCCCGCATTCCGAAATCGGCGTGTCGAACACGCGGTTCTTGCCGTATTTCTCCTGCAGGCCAGCCGTGCAGCGGAAGACACCGCCAAAATAGCCGATATCCTCGCCCAGCACGATGACGTCGGGATTACGATCAAGCATGACGTCGAGAGCGGAATTGATCGCCTCGATCATGTTCATGTGGCGGGTGCCGGTCTCGCCGTCGCCGCGCACTTGGTCGATGGTGTCGGTCACTAACTGGCGTCCTTCACGATGTAGGTGTCTTCAGGCGCAGCGCCCCGGTCGAGCATCAGTCCGGCCACTTGATCTGCCTTTCGCGAATGGCCTGTGCGGCCTGTTCTTCCAGGTGCCAGGGCAGTTCCTCGTACACGTCCTCGAACATGGTATGGAACGGGTGATGCAGACCGTGGCCGAGAATGCCGTTCTTCTCGCCTTCCTTCTGCGCGTCCTTGACCATCTGATCGAGCTCGGCGTCCTGCGCCTCGTGCTGTTCGATCGACCATTCGCCAAGGGCGATCAGGTGATCGCGCAATCGCGTGACGGGATCGCCCAGCGGCCAGCCGGTGCCCTCTTCCGCAGAGCGGTAGGCGCTCGGGTCATCCGAGGTGGAGTGCCCCTCTGCCCGGTAGGTGAAATGTTCGATCAGCGTCGGCCCGCCATTGGCGCGCGCGCGGTCTGCCGCCCAGCGTTCGGCGGCGTAGACTGCCAGTGGATCGTTGCCATCCACCCGCAGGCTGGCGATGCCATAGCCCACGGCACGTGCGGCAAAGGTGGCGCGCTCCGCCCCGGCAAAGCCGGAGAAGCTGGAGATCGCCCACTGGTTGTTGACGACGTTGAAGATCACCGGCGCGTTGTAGACCGTGGCAAAGGTCATGGCGGAGTGGAAATCCCCCTCCGCCGTGCTGCCCTCGCCCACCCAGGTCGCGGCGATGCGGCTGTCACCCTTGCTGGCGCTGGCCATGGCAAAACCAACGGCCTGCGGCAGCTGCGTGGCGAGGTTGCCGCTGATGGTGAAGAAGCTGAGCCGCTTGGAACAATACATGATGGGCAGCTGGCGGCCCTTCAGCTTGTCGCCCTTGTTCGAATAGATCTGGTTGATCATCTCGGTCAGGGCATAGCCGCGCGCAATCAGGCAGCCCTGCTGGCGGTAGCTGGGGAAGATCATGTCGTCCGATGCCAGGGCATGGGTGGCGGCCACGCTGGTCGCCTCTTCGCCCGTGCACTTCATGTAGAAACTGGTCTTGCCCTGCCGCTGAGCGCGGTACATCCGCCCGTCGAAGGCGCGCACCAGCGCCATTTCGCGCAGCATCTGGCGCAAGGTGTCGGGCGAGAGGCGCGGATCCCAGGGACCATGCGCCCTGTCGTCGTCGCCCAGAACGCGGATCAGGTCGTCTGCCAGCGGATAGGTCTCGCGCGCCGCGCACACCTCGTCAGGGCGCATCTGGGCACCTGCCTCGGGAATGTTGAGGTGGCCGAAATCGACCGCGTCGCCGGGGCGATAGCGCGGTTCGGGCACATGCAGCGCGAGCCTGGGACGGTTGCTCCCGTCATCCTGCCTGTCCGCCGTCATCGCATGCTCCCGGTAAGTTTTATGCACTCGAAAGCGCCGATATTGGTTTCAGCTGTAACGGTCAATCGCATCATACCGCCACGGGGGCGCGCAGCACGCCTTGCGGTTCATAATCGGTCACGGCGAAATCGGCGATGTCATGGTCAAAGATGGTATCCGGCACCCGGTTCAGGACAAGCCGGGGTTGCCCCGCCGGTTGCCGGCCCAGCTGCGCCTCCACCAGGTCGCCGTGGTTGAGATAGAGGTGCGTGTCGCCCCCGCTCCACACCAGCTCGCCCGCTTGCAGCCCGGTCTGCGCGGCCATCATCCGGGTAAGCAGCGCGGCGCCGAAAAGATTGAACGGCAGACCCAGCGCCACGTCGCAACTGCGCTGGTAGAGCAGGCAATTCAGGCGATCGCCGGCGACGTGAAACTGGTAGGTCTTGTGGCACGGCGGCAGCGCCATGGCGTCAAGCTCGGCGACGTTCCAGCCTTCGATGATATGACGCCGGCTGCCGGGATTGGCCTTCAGGCTCTCCACGACCTGGGCGACCTGGTTGATGCCCGGCCCCCTGGTGTACGTGCCGTCCGGCCCGTAACGATAGGTCGGCCAGTCGACCCACTGCTTGCCATAGACCGGACCAAGATCGCCCCAACGCTGCGCAAAGGCATTGTCCTCCACGATGCGACGCTCGAAGTCCGCCTGCGTAATATCCGCCCCGCTCGCCTGCCGGTATTTTTTCAGCGGCCAGTCGCTCCAGATCGAGACGCCCTGTTCCAGCAGCGGGCGGATATTCGTGCTGCCGGTGAGGAACCACAGCATTTCCTTGGCCGCCGCCTTCCAGAACACCCGCTTGGTGGTGAGCAACGGCACCCGATCATCCGACAGATCGAACCGCAGCATGGTGCCGAACACCGATCGTGTGCCAACGCCGGTGCGGTCCACCCGCTCGTCCCCGTGCGCCCAGATGTGGCGCATCAGATCGAGGTATTGCCATTCGGGATGGCGCGCATTGTCCATGTCAGACCCCGTGGTAGCCGCGATACCAGTCGACGAAGCGCGGCACGCCCTCAGCGATGGTGGTGGTGGGTGCGTAGCCCAGGTCCGCGCGGATCGCGTCGATGTCCGCATACGTGCGGGCAACGTCACCCGGCTGCATCGGCTGCAAGTCGATCAGGGCTTCCTTGCCGCAGGCATCCTCCAGCACGGCAATGAAATCCGTCAGCTTTTCCGAGCGGTGATTGCCGATGTTGTAAAGCGCGTGCGGCTTGCTCGATCCGCCGGCCTTGATCGCTCCGTCGTCGGGCGGCGGATGGTCGAGTGCAGCGACGATGCCCGCCACGATATCGTCGATGAAGGTGAAGTCCCGCCACATCTCGCCCTGGTTGAACACCTGGATCGGTTCGCCCGACAAAATCTTTGCCGTGAACAGCCAGCAGGCCATGTCCGGCCGGCCCCAGGGTCCATAGACGGTGAAGAACCGCAGGCCCGTCTGCGGCAGGCGAAAGAGGTGGGCGTAGGCCTCGCTCATCATCTCGTCCGCGCGCTTGGTCGCGGCATAGAGCGAGACGGGGTGATCGGCCCGGTCGTCGACGGAAAAGGGCAGCTTCTCGTTGCCCCCGTAGACCGAGCTGGAGCTGGCATAGACGAGGTGCGCCACACCGCGCTGGCGTGCCAACTCAAGGATGTTGGCATGGCCGACGAGGTTCGATTGCACGTAGCTTGCGGGGTTCTCGATCGAATATCGCACCCCCGCCTGTGCGCCCAGATGGACGATGGCATCGAACGGGTCACCCTCGAGCGCGCCCTGCAACGCCGCCATATCGGCGAAATCCACCGTGTGAAACGTGAACTGCCCGCCCTCTGCGCGCACCCGTTCGATCCGGTCCCGCTTCAAGGCGGGGTCGTAATAGGCGTTCATGTTGTCCATGCCGATCACCGCATCCCCGCGCGCCAGCAGCGCATCGGCAAGGGCAGCCCCGATAAACCCCGCCGCCCCGGTAACGAGCACCCGCATTACGCCTGTCCATCCTTCGCCAGTGAAGCAGACCTGATGGCAGCGCACCGGGCGTGAAGCAATGGCGGGGCTCGCGCTTTCGTGGCACGAAATCAGCGGTTGCCAGCCAGCCAAGCGCTGCCTATAGGCCCGCCTCTGCCTCGCGGAGGGACTCCCTCCGCAAGCACCGGTCGGGGAGTAGCTCAGCCTGGTAGAGCACTGTCTTCGGGAGGCAGGGGCCGGAGGTTCGAATCCTCTCTCCCCGACCAATTTTGCCTGGCCGCAGGAACGCGGCGTGATGCGTTCAGCGTCAGATGTTGCGAGAAATCTCCGCTCGCATCGTTAACCTGCTTCGTCCAGATGCGGATAGCTCAGGATACCGTTGGCAGGGAAACCTCGAAGGTGCTGCCCACGCCCGGTGAGCTTTCCACGAGGCGGATGGTGCCGCCGTGCAATTCGACCAGTTGGCTCACCAGGGCCAGACCGATCCCCAGCCCGTCTCCCACGATGCCCAATCCGTTATTGGATTGTTCGAACATATTGAACACGCGCGATTGCTGCTCTGCGGGGATGCCCACGCCGTTGTCCGACACCGTGATGGTCACGCGGTCGCCGCTCCGCGCTGCAATGACCTCGATCCGCCCGCCTTTCGGGGTGTAACGCGCCGCGTTGCCGACGATGTTGCCGACGATCTGGGTGAACCGCGCCGGATCGACATCGAGCGTGACGGGTTCGTCGGGCAGGGTCACAAGGAGCTGATGCCCGGCTTTTTCGATTGCGGGGCCCGCAACCTCGAGAGCCGGGGGCATCAGATCGCTCAACAACAGCGTTTCCCTGCGCAGCGAGATTTTGCCGCGCTCGATCCGGTTGATATCGAGCAGATCGTCCACGAGCCGCGTCATGTGGTGCAGGTTCTGCCGCATGGATGCGCGCACGGCGTCCATTGCGCTTTCGTCGGTGGCCCGCTCGAGGATGTTCAGGCCCGCGGCCAGCACCGCCAGCGGGTTGCGCAGTTCGTGGGCAAGCACCGCAAGGAAGCGGTTCTTCTGCTGGTCGGCGGATTTCAGCACCGCGGTCAGCGCAGCCAACTCGTCACGCTGGGCCGTGATTTGCCGGCGCTGGCGGAACAGGTCGAGAAACACGTTCGCCTTTGACCGCAGCACATCGGTTTCGATCG
The DNA here is from genome assembly GCF_009827335.1 of Aurantiacibacter arachoides. Classification (GTDB taxonomy): domain Bacteria; phylum Pseudomonadota; class Alphaproteobacteria; order Sphingomonadales; family Sphingomonadaceae; genus Alteraurantiacibacter; species Alteraurantiacibacter arachoides. The sequence goes on from NZ_WTYH01000001.1 coordinate 1,449,211, forward strand.
GCTTCTGGATGAAGTCCACCGCACCTGCCTCGTACCCGCGAAAGCGCCGCGCGGCGTCACCGCTGCCTGCGGTGAGGAAGATGATCGGGATATGCCGCGAACGTTCGTTGGCGCGCATGAATTCGGCCAGCTCGAAACCGTCCATTCCGGGCATCTGCACGTCGAGCAGGGCCAGCGCGTATTCATTGGACAGCATCAGTTCGAGCGCTTCGTCACCGCTGCGCGCCTTGTGCAGTTCCAGGTCTTCAGACCCCAGGAACGCCTCGAGCGCGAGGAGGTTTTCCTCCAGGTCGTCCACCAGCAGGAACTTGACGGGATCTGTCATCGCGCGATCATCGCTTGCAGCGTCGGTTCGATGTCCTTCAGGGCCATCACCTGCGCGTCGGGACACGCCGAGATTGCCGCCTCTGGCATCGTCGCTATCTCCGCCGTGCCGGGATCCTGCACGATGCCGAGGCCGCCCGCCGCGCACACCGCCCGCAATCCCTGTGCGCCATCGTGATTCGCGCCGGTCATGATCACGCCGGCCAGCCCCGCGCCAAAGGCATCGGCCGCGCTTTCGAACAGGACGTCGATCGCCGGGCGCGAATGGTTGACCGCTTCGTCGGACGACAGGGCAATCGTCGCGTCCGCTTCCACCAGCAGGTGGTAGTCGGGCGGCGCGAAATAGATGGTCCCTGGCACGAGCGGCTCCTTGTCTTCCGCTTCCTTGACCACGAGTTGGCACTTTCCGGCAAAAAGATCGACCAGCGCATTGTCGCGCCTTGGCGGGACATGGACGACGACCAACACCGGCACCGGGAAATCCGCAGGCAAGGCCGGGAGCACCTGCGACAGGGCCTGGACGCCCCCGGCAGAGGCACCGATCACGACGGCCTGCAAGGTCATCGCGCGCTTCTCCGGTAAATTTTCTCCTCGCGCACGAAGTCCGAAAAGAGGTCGGCATGGGCGGAGAACCGCAGGCTCTCCTTGGAACCGATGCCCAGAAAACCGCCCCGCACCAGCGACTCGCCAAACAGGCCTATCACCCGATCCTGCAACGCCTTGTCGAAGTAGATGAGGACGTTGCGGCACGATACGAGATGCATCTCCCCGAAGGCCGCATCGGTGACCAGGCTGTGATCGGAGAACACGGTCCGTTCCCTCAGCGACTTGTCGAACACCGCACGGTCGTAATTTGCGGTGTAATGGTCCGACAGCGAGGAGTGACCGCCGGACAGCCGGTGATTTTCCGTGAACTGGCGAATGCGGTCGAGCGGATAGACGCCCGCCTGCGCGGCGCGCAGGGCTGCCGGGTTGATGTCCGTCGCGTAGAAGATCGTGCGGTCGGCCAACCCTTCCTCGGCAAACAGGATCGCCAACGAATAGAGTTCCTCGCCGTGGCTGCACCCGGCGACCCATACCTTGAGCGAAGGATAGGTGCGAAGGTGGGGAACCACCTTCTCGCGCAGGGCCCGGAAATAGGATGGGTCGCGGAACATCTCGCTCACCTGCACGGTGAGGAAATTAAGCAACCGGGGCAGGATCGTCTCGTCGTGCAAGACCGCGGACTGGATTTCCGAGATGCTTTGGAAACCCCACTGGGTCCGCGCCTGCAGCAGGCGCCGCTTGATAGACGCGCGGGCGTAATGCCGAAAATCGTAATGATAATGACGATACAGCGCATCCAGCAGCAGCTGGATCTCGATATCCTCGATGCTTTCGCTCATCACCTCGGCATCCATACCCGCACCAGCGAGAGCAGCTTGTCCACGTCGATCGGCTTGGCCATGTAATCGTTGGCGCCGGCATCGATGCATTTCTGCTGATCGTCGGGCATCGCCTTGGCCGTGAGCATGACGATCGGCAGTTTCTTCCACCGGGCATCGGCGCGGATCGCGCGCGCGGCGGTAAGGCCATCCATCACGGGCATCATCACATCCATCAGCACCAGGTCGATGGTCTTGTCGGGATCATCCGCCGCTTCGGCCAGAGCATCGAGCGCTTCCTGCCCGTTGCGCGCAATGCGCGTCAGCGCGCCGCGCGGTTCGAGCACGCTGGTCAGCGAATAGACGTTACGCACGTCATCCTCCACGATGAGAATGCGGCGGCCTTCGATAGCGGCATCGCGATGGCGGGCTTTCTCGATCATCTCGCGCTGTTCCGGCGGCAGGTCGGAGACGACCCTGTGCAGGAATAGCGAAACCTCGTCCAGCAGGCGCTCGGGCGACTTGGCACCCTTGATGATGATGGAGCTGGAATAACGGCGCAGGCGCTGTTCCTCGTCGGCGGACAGGTCGCGGCCGGTATAGACGATGACCGGGGGCAGCGGCCCGTCCCCCTCCTCGCTCAGCGTTTCCAGCAGCGAGAAGCCCGACGCATCGGGAAGCGACAGGTCGAGCACCATGCAATCGTATTGCCCGCTGCGCAGTTCCTCCAGGCATTCGGCGGCGGTGCCCACGCCCACGGTCTCGACGTCCTGCGATTCCAGCAGGCGGCCCACCGCTTCGCGCTGTACGGCATCGTCCTCCACGATCAGCACCCGCCGCATCCGCGCGGCAAGCTTGTCCTGCAGCGCCGAGAGCACTTCCGCCAGGCGTTCGCGCGGCGCTGGCTTCTCCAGAAAACCGATGGCGCCAAGCGCCAGTGCGGTCTGGCTCTGGTCGGAGCCGGAGATGACGTGGATCGGGATGTGCCGCGTGCTTTCGTCGTGCTTCAGCCGGTCGAGGACGGTGAGGCCCGACTGGTCAGGCAGGCCGATATCGAGGACCATGGCGCTCGGCCGGTATTCGCGAGCGAGCTCGATGGCGTCCTGCGCCGTTCCGGCGACGATGCACTGGAAGCCCATCTCGCGCGAAAGGTCGCACACGATGCCGGCAAATGTCGTGTCATCCTCGATCACGAGCAGCAGGCGTTTGCCTTCGGACAAGGCATTCCGGTCATCTTCAATGGTGGCCGGCGTCCTGATTGCCGACGCCGGCCGGGCGGGCGCTGGCGCGGACGTTTGCGGGCTGGGCGTTCGCGCGGCGTCATTGGAAGCGCCTTCGCTGGCGGGCTGGGGGGCCTGACGCGGTTCCACCGTTGCGGGATCGTAAATGACCGGCACGCTCACGATGAACGTGCTGCCCTTGCCCTCCTCACTGTCGAGACGGATCGTACCGCCCAGCAGGCGGACAAGCTCCCGCGAGATCGAAAGGCCCAGCCCCGTGCCGCCGAACTTGCGGCTTATCGTTCCGTCCGCCTGGCGGAACGCGTCGAAGATCGCATCACGCTGCGCCGGTGCGATGCCGATGCCGGTATCGGTGACCGCGATGTCGACCATGCCGTTTTTCGCAGCAGAGACAGACAGCGTCACGCTGCCGCGTTCGGTGAACTTGATGGCGTTCGCCAGCAGGTTCTTGAGCACCTGCTCCAGCCGCATCCGGTCGGTTTCAACCGATCGCGGTGCATCCTTGGCGAGCGCGATGTCCAGTGTCAGCCCGCGTTGCTGCGCCAGCGGTTCGAACATCTTGCGCAAGTCCGCAGCCAGCCGTTCGGTCGATACCGGAGCCGCCTCGATCTCGACGTGCCCGGCCTCGATCTTCGACAGGTCGAGAATGTCGTTGATCAGCGTCAGCAGGTCGTTGCCCGAGGACTCGATCGTGCGGGCGAACTTGACCTGCTCGGTGGAGAGGTTGCCGTTCGTGTTGTCGCCAAGCAGCTTTGACAGGATCAGCAGCGAATTGAGCGGCGTGCGCAATTCGTGGCTCATGTTGGCGAGGAAGTCCGACTTGTACTGGCTGGCCTGTTCAAGCTCACGCGCCTTCAACTGCAAGGCGGAGGCCGTCCGGCCCAGTTCGTCGCGCTGACCCTCCAGCGTCTGCGCCTGCTCCTCCAGCTGGCTGTTGGTCTGTTCCAGCTCGACCTGCTGCAATTCAAGCCGCGCCTGCGATTCCTTCAGCGCATTGCCCTGCTCTTCCAGTTCCTCGTTCGAAACGCGCAGTTCCTCGCTCTGCGCCTGGAGTTCGCCAGCCTGCCTCTGAGTTTCCTCCAGGGCATCCTGCAACCGCTCGCGGAAACGCGCCGAGCGCAGCGCCACGCCGACCGATCCGGCCACCGCATCGAGCAATTCGCCCACGCGGCTGTCCACTGCATCGAAGAATCCGAGCTCGACGATGGCATTCACCGTGCCCTCGTTGAAAGCCGGGGCCACGATCAGATGGCGCGGTGCCTCGTTGCCCAGCGCGGAGCCGATTTTGAGATAACCTTCCGGAATGTCCGCCAGGGTGGTTGCACGCGCATCGGCCGCGACCTTGCCGAGCAGGCCTTCGTTGATCCCGAAGGTCTCGGGCACCGCCGCGGCGTCGGCAACCCCCAGCATGGCGACCCGGTTGAACACACCCCCCTCGCCCTTGAACAGCACGCCGGCATTCGCGCCAGTCCGCTCGGCCAGGAAGGCGAGCACCGCCGCCGCCAGTTGCGGCACGGTCTTCTCGCCGCGCATCGCGTCGGCCAGATCGACCTGCGCTGTCTGCAACCACTGCTGCCGTTCACGGGTACGATTGGCGCGCAGCAGAAGGATGAAGATCGCAATCGTCAATGCCATCCCGATCAGGCTGGTGACGATCGTGCTGATGATCGCCGACCGCGAAGCGGCTGCCAGCCCGTCGATGCGCTGCTGGCGCTCACTGGCTTCCTCGCGGTTCATCTGCGCCAGTTGCGAACGGATCGCATCCATCGCAATCTTGCCGCGATCGCTGTCAATCAGGACGATGGCCGGCTCCATGCCGCGGTCGCGCCGTGTGCGCACGGCGAGTTCCGAAAAGCGGAACTTACTCGCCACCAAATTACGCAGCGCATCGAGGTTTTCACGCTGGACGGCGTTGTCGCGGACAGTGTCTTCCAGCTCTGACAGGTGTTCGCCAGCGGCCACGACACCGGCGTCGTAAGGCTCGAGGTACATGGCGTTGCCGGTCAGGACATAGCCGCGCTGGCCGGTTTCAGCATCGAGCACCGCGATCATCAACTCGTCCAGCGTCGTCAACACTTCATGGGTATTGCGAATCCGCGCCTCGTCTTCCCGCATCCCGAGGATGTTGGTGTAGGCAGCGTAGGCACTGACGAGGAAGAACCCGACACCCACGACCAGGCCGACAGCCAGCCAGGCCGAGGTGATGTCGCGTAAGCTCCAATTCGATTTGGTATTTTCCAAGGAAATCGCGCCTTTCGGATAAGCGCCTGCCATAAGGACATGCCTTGAACGCTAGCAAATCATTTCGCCCCAGCAGGAAAGACCGCCCTGCATGATGTGAGATCCTATCCCGCGCGCAGTTCCTGCAACCGCCGGTCGAAATAGGCGATGGTTCGTTCCAGGCCCTGTTCCAAAGCGATCGTCGGCTCCCAGCCCAGCGTCTCCTTCGCCTTGGCGATGTCCGGCTTGCGTTGCCGCGGATCGTCGGCGGGAAGATCGAGGAATTCGAGCGACGATTTCGCCCCGGTCATGGCGATGACCTTTTCCGCCAGTTCCTTGATCGTGAATTCGCCGGGATTGCCCAGGTTGATCGGCCCGGTGACCGATGCGTCGGTGTCCATCAGCCGCAGGAAACCTTCGACCAGGTCGTCAACATAGCAGAACGAACGCGTCTGCGAGCCGTCGCCATAGATGGTGATCGGATCGCCCTGCAGGGCCTGCACGATGAAGTTCGACACCACCCGCCCGTCGGCATGATGCATGCGGGGGCCATAGGTGTTGAAGATGCGCGCGACCTTGATCTCCACCCCGTGCTGGCGGTGATAATCGAAGAACAGCGTTTCCGCGCACCGCTTGCCCTCGTCGTAGCATGACCGCGGGCCGATCGGGTTGACGTTGCCCCAGTATTCTTCGGGCTGCGGGTGGACGTGCGGGTCGCCGTAGACTTCGCTGGTGCTGGCCTGGAAAATCCTTGCGTTCAGCCGCTTGGCAAGGCCCAGCATGTTGATCGCGCCGTGGACCGAGGTCTTCGTGGTGGCGACGGGATCGTGCTGGTAATGCACCGGGCTCGCCGGGCAGGCCAGGTTGTAGATCTCGTCCACTTCCACATGGAGGGGAAAGGTCACGTCGTGGCGCATGAATTCGAAACGCGGATTGTCGTGCAGGTGATCGAGGTTGCGCTTGGTGCCGGTGAACAGGTTGTCCACGCACAATACCTCGTGCCCCTGTTCCAGCAGGCGATCGATCAGGTGTGATCCGATGAAGCCGGCCCCGCCGGTCACCAGGATGCGTTTACGGCTTTCGTAAAGTCGCGGCACGTTAGTTCCTCTAGTCAGTTGCGGGCGCCTGCGGCGGCCTTGAGATCAAGGACCTGTGCGGCGATCATCGCTTCATAGCAAGCCAGCATGACAGCGTATTGCAACCCCGCCGGCCCATCCAGGAATCCGCGGCGCACGATCCAGGCATGGACGAAACGCAGCGGCGGCCGCACGACGACCGGCAGACGGTTCACCAGCCGCTTCAGCGCGCGGCGACGGCGCGTGGCATCGCCGTCGAATATATCGCGCGGTTCCAGCGGGATCTGCCGGTCGGTGAACAACTGCGCCGCCTCGGCCTGCGCATAGGCAACATGCTTGCGCAGCCACTGCGTCAGACCGTGCGAAAAGTTGTAGTGGAGATAAGGCTCGGGAAAGGTGCCCACCCGCTCGGGCGGCAGATCTTCGCGCTGGCCATGGCCGACCTGCACGAAGCGCAGGGCATCCCGGCGGCCGAGGCGAACCTGATAGGTGGGATACATGCCCGATCGTTGCAGCCACTGCCCGCGCAGCATCGTCTTGGACGGCACGCGATAGCCATCGATACCGTCTGTCGGTTGCAGCGCCGCCAGCGCCGCCAGAAAGGCGGGTGTCGCGACCTCGTCGGCATCGAGATGCAGCACCCAGTCTTCGCGAAACCCACCTTCGTCCAGGCCGAAATTGCGCTGGTTGGCGAAGTCATCGAAAGGGCGGGAAAGGACGCGCGCGCCAAACCTCGCCGCGATCTCGCAGGTGCGATCCGTGCTGCCCGAATCGACCACCACGATATCCTCGATACCGTCGAGGGATTCGAGGCAGGCGGCGATGTTGCGCTCCTCGTTATAGGTAAGGATCAGGGCCGATACCTTCACGCGCGCTGCATCCAGTTCCAGGCAGTAGAGAGGATCGTGTCGAGATCGGAGTGGCGCGCTTCCCAGCCCAGCACGGCTTTCGCGCGGGAAGGATCGGCAACCAGTTCCGCCGGATCGCCGGCACGCGGCGGGCCGTAGCCGTGCGGCACCCGGCGCCCCGTCACCCGCTGCGTGGCGGCGATGATATCGAGGATCGAGGCACCCTTCCCCGTGCCCAGGTTGAACGCGGCAAACCCTGCATTCGTCGCCGTATGACCAAGTGCCCGCACATGCGCGTCGGCAAGATCGGTAACGTGGATGTAGTCGCGGATGCAGGTGCCGTCGGGCGTGGGCTGATCGTCGCCGAAGATCGTCAATGGCTCCGCCTCGCCCTTCGCGGCGGCGAGCGCCAGGGGAATGAGGTGGGTTTCGGGATGGTGCGCCTCGCCGATCTCTCCCGCGGGGTCGGCGCCGGCGGCGTTGAAATAGCGCAGGGCCACGGCAGCCAGCGTACCGGTCGCGGCGCAGTCTTTCAGCACCTGCTCGATCATCAGCTTGCTTTGGCCATAAGGATTGATCGGCGCTTGCGGCATGTCCTCGCGAATGGGGTTGCCCGGCGGTACGCCATAGGTTGCGCAGGTGCTGGAAAAGACCAGCCGCCCGACGCGTTCGGCGGCCATGGCTTCCAGCAGCGAAACAGTGCCGGCCACGTTGTTGCGATAGTAGAGCAGCGGATCGTGCATCGATTCACCGACATAGGCAAAGGCCGCGAAGTGAATGACGCCGACAGGGCCGTATGCGCGCATCACCTCGCGCAGTCGTTCGCCGTCCAGCAGGTCGCCTTCCTCCAGCGGTCCCCATTTCACCGCCCAGCGGTTACCCCGCACCAGCGAATCATAGGTGACGGGTATGTAGCCCGCCGCCGCCAGCGCCTTGCAGGTATGGCTGCCGATATAGCCGGCTCCGCCGGTCACCAGGATATGTTGCGCGCCTGTGGTCATGTGCTTCGTCTGGGGTCCAATCCGGCGATCCGGAAAAAAGTCATCCGGCGCAGTGCGATGAGGCCGCATGGCCCACGCTCTGCTCCCGGAAGTGCGCGTGCGCCTTTGCGCAAGTTTGGCGCCGACTGCAAGCATACTGGCGACGTGGCAAACCTCGCGTTGTCCGGTACTTGCCCCCTGCCGCGTTAGGGTTTACCGCGCACGCGCTCGGCGTCAGCCCCCTCTTTTCCAATCGAGTTTCCCGATGACCGCAATTCTTGGTTTGAACGCCTTTCACGCCGATTCCGCCGCCTGCCTCGTCATCGACGGGAAACTGGTTGGCGCCGTGGCGGAGGAGCGCCTCGGCAACCGGCTCAAGCATACCTCGGAATTTCCCGCCAACGCGGTCCGCTGGCTGCTGGCAGACAACGGCCTTAAACTGAGCGACATCGATTATGTCGCCCTTCCACGCGATACGCGGGCCAACCGCGCCGCCAAGGCAGCCTACATCGCCGGCAACCCGGTGCGCGGGATGCGCGCCGCGATGGAGCATCTGCGCCGTTCGAGCACGACCCAGTCGATGATCGAGAAGCTGGCAGAGATCTGCGGCGAAGATCCTGCCACCGTGACCTTCGAGACGGTGCCCGTGGAACACCACCTCGCTCACGTCGCCTCGTCCTACTACTGCTCGCCGTTCGACGGGTTGACCGCAGGCTTCTCCTACGATGCCTCGGGCGACTTTGCATCCGCCATGGCGGTGCGTTGCGAAGGGGCGCGCGTGGACGTGCTGGACCGCGTGACGCTGCCGCACAGCCTGGGGTTCTTCTACACCGCGCTGTGCCAGTACATCGGCTTCGACAGCTTCGGCGAGGAATACAAGGTCATGGGCCTCGCGCCCTACGGCGAGGACAAGTATGCCGACGTAATGCAGAAGCTCGTGGTGCTGCCCGACGATGGCTTCTTCCGTCTCGGCAAGGGCTACTTTGGCATGCACGAAGGCGGCCAGAGCGGCGAGATGACCGACGACGGGCACCTTGTCATGGGCCGGCTCTTCACCGAGAAGCTGGTCGCGGAACTGGGTCCGAAGACAGAGCGCGGCGCGGTTACCCAGCGTGAAATGGATATCGCCAAATCGGTGCAGGTCCGGTTCGAGCAGGCGGCCATCCACAGCCTCAACCGCATGCACCGCCTGGTGCCCAGCGAACAGCTGGTGATGGCGGGCGGCTGCGCGCTAAACGGCGTCGCCAACGCGCGCATCCTGCGCGATACGCCCTTCACCACGCCCTACCTCCAGGCAGCAGCTTCCGACGACGGCACCTGTCTCGGCGCGGCGATGTGGACCTGGCACAACGTGGTGGGCAGCACGGAACGCTTCCACATGAAGCACGGGTTCTGGGGCCCGGAATACAGCGACGAGGACATGCGCCGCACCGCGCAGTCCGCCGGACTCCACGTGATCGAATGCGCGGACGAGGACGAGGTGGTCGAACGCGTTGCCAAGCTGATCGCCGATGGCGTCGTGCTCGGCTGGTACCAAGGCCGCAGCGAATGGGGGCCGCGCGCGCTGGGCAACCGATCGATCCTTGCCAACCCGGCGATCCGCACGATGAAGGAAACCATCAACGCCAAGATCAAGCGGCGCGAATCCTTCCGCCCCTTCGCGCCCAGCGTGCTGCAGGAAGACGTCGGCGTCTATTTCGAACAGGACATCTACAGCCCGTTCATGATGCACGTCACCAAGCTGAAGCCGGAGTATCGCGACGCCCTGCCCGCGATCACCCACGTCGATGGCACGGGCCGGCTGCAAAGCGTCGATCCGGACAGCAACGCGCTGTATTACAAGCTGATTTCGAAGGTGAAGCAGCACACCGGTTTCGGCGTGGTGCTGAACACCAGTTTCAACGAGAACGAGCCGGTGGTGGATACCCCGCAGCAGGCGCTCGACTGCTTCCTGCGCACCGACATGGATGCGCTGTGCCTGGGCCGCTTCATCGTGGAGAAGAGCGGCGTCAACTGACGCCGGCTTGCTAGAGGTGGACGAAGGGGGGGCGTGTCCCCCCGCCAGTCAGCCAGCGATAGAACGCGGCCATGTCCTGCGCACAGGACTGCCAGGAGAATGCGGCCTCTACCCATTCCCGGCCGCGCAGGCCCATCGCCTGCCGCTGTGCCGGGGTGACCGCCATGGCCTGTTCCATTGCCGCCACCAGCGGATCGACGCCGTGGTCGATCCACCAGCCGCACGCATTGTCGTCCAGCCCCTGCCACGGCGCACCCTTGGTGACGATGGCGGGCACCCCGGCTGCCAGTGCCTCGGCGACGGCGATGCCGAAGTTCTCGTTCTGCGTGGGCAGGACGTACAGATCCGCCTCCGCGAACAGCGCATCCCTTGCCGCGCCGAAGACCGGCCCGGCGAACACGATCCGCTCCACGCCCAGCGACGCTGCCTGCCTTTGCAATTCGGCGGTATGTGCGCCCTCGTCGGGGCCGGCGATGACCAGCCGCCAGTCTGTTTCGGTTTGCGCCAGGCGCGCCCAGGCCGTGACCAGGTTCGGCAGGCCCTTCTTGGGATGCACGCGGCTGAGAAACAGCGCAGTCCGTATTCTTTTGTCAGGATCGTGGGCGGAAAGGGTTGCGGGCAAGTCGACGCCGTTGGGGACCACGGCGACGGGACAATCGCGTACACCGAAGCTGCGGATGTCCTTGACCTCCTCCTCGCTCGTCGCGTGCCAGCCTGCTGCGTGGCGCACCGCCGGACCCTGCGCGATTTGCCAGACAAGGCGCTTCTTGCGAGCGGAAAAGCGCAGCGCGGCCGCCGAGACCATGCCCCGCGCCGATACGACAAGCTTGGCACCACCCGCCCGCGCCGCGTGCCCCGCATAAAAATTGGGCGCGAGCCACAGCCCGTGATTGTGAACGATGTCTACCTCGCCCGCGCGCGCGCGCAGGTGGCGCTCAAGCCCGCGCGACAACCGCAGTTGCGATGCCACGGGCACACTGGAATAATCGTGCGCGAAAGCCTGAGAGGGAAATATGCCGGTCGTTTCGCCGAAACCCACCGTCGCCAGTTCAGGAGCATCGCCCTCGTGCGCCAGGGCCTTGCACAGGCGCGGCACCGAGTAGGACGGCCCACCTGCCGCTACGTCCAGGCTGGCGACGACATGCAGCGACCGGGTCACGCCGCGCCCTGCCCTTGCGGCAGCGACCGGACCGCCTGCATCACTCCGTCGGCAGCGCGGTCCAAGCTGTAGCGAGCGATCCGCTCGGCAATCGCCTGCTGTGTCGGCGGATCGTCCATGACCGATGCGATCGCGGCGGCGAGCCCCTCGACATCGCCCAGGGGGACGACCCTGCCCGCGCTACCGTCCGCCGCGAGGTCAGGTGCGCAGCCGCAGGCATCGGAAACGATGACGGGCGTTCCACAGGCCATCGCCTCGTTGGCGACGAGACCCCAGGTTTCCGAGCCGTCCGAAGGCAGCACCAGCACATCGGCGGCGGCATAGGCAGGCGGCATCTGTGTCTGATTGCAGAAGCCCAGCATATAGTGGGGCAAGTCTCCGGCTTGCGCCTCTGCGCGAATGGCCTGCTCGAGAACGCCCGATCCTGCGACCAGCAGTTCGACCTTGCGCCCCTGCGCCCGGCACATTGCCAGCGCGCGCACGGCATCGAGCGGTCGCTTGCGTTCCACCAGCTTGCCGGCGAACAAGACCACGAAGGCGTCCTCGGCGATACCCATTTGCGCGCGCATCCGCTGCCGTTCCGCTCGCGTCGCGCGCGCCGCAAACCAGTCATTGTCGACGCAGTGCGGGGAAAAGAACAGGCGACGATCGGGGAAGCGATAGTGGCGGTAGAACGCGCGCGATCGTTCACCGACATACAGCGCGCGATCGAACAGGCGCAGGAACGGCGGGTTGACCATGGCCTTCACCAATCGCTTTACCGGCGAGGCAGGCATGGCAAGGTTGCTGTCCCCGCGCACCAGCGCGGGCAGGCCCTGCCGTTTGGCCGCCATCAAGGCCTGCCGATAGCTCTTGAGATACCAGCCGAAGATGAGCACGGCGTCAAATTGCCCGGCACGCAAATGGCGCCCGACATCGGGCGTGTCGCATCCGCCGAAATCGTCCGTGCCGGGCCGCGTCGATACGTTCGTCATGAAGGTGGACGCATAGCCATCCAGCAGGTCCACATCCCAGGCGAACGCCTTGCCGAAATCCACTGCGCCAAGCTGATCCGGGCTCGGCTGAAAGGCATAGAAGACCTGCAGGTCGCACCGCTGGGCGAGCGTGCGGAAAAGCGGCGCGTAATACTGGATCGGGTGCGATACCACCACGGCAAGACGCGGCTTACCGCTCATCGCCGCGCCATCAGCCGGTCGAAGATCGCGGCATACCGCCGGGCGACGCTGGCCCCGGTATATTCGGTGTAGGATTCGGGAGCGGCAGGGGCGAAGGCATCGCCTTGCGTGCGCAGGCGTTGCAGTGCCCCGACCAGTTCACTTTGCCGTGAGACGAGATCATCGGCCCTGGCAAAGCCCAGTGCGATTCCCCCGCCCGCCTTGACCAGCGACCGATGCGCGTCGCTCTGTTCGTGAAACAACGCAAGATAGGGACGCTCCGACATCAGGAAGAGCGACAGCTTGGAAGCAGTGTAGTGCGCTTCTTCCGAACCGAGCATCAGGCCCGCATCGGATCGCGACAGCGCAGTCAGAGCATCGACATAGGGCAGGCGCTGCGGCACCTCGTTTACGAGATCAGCCACCCCCGCCCGCTCGGCCAGCGGCATCACTCGATACTCGTTGGTGTTGTTGGGCTGCGCTGTCGTGCCGATGAAATTGACAGTCACGTTTGCCGCAGCATCCGGAAAGCGCGCACGCCAAGCCGCCAACCCCTGCAGGAATGCCTCCAGCGTGGGCAGCACCAAGGGCCAGATGGTGCCGGGGTAGGTAAGGTTCCACCGCCTCTCGTCAATGACGATGGTCGTGGGAGCTGCCCCGCGGCGCAGCGCCTCAAAATCGGCGGGATCGGAGCCGATGGGAATAGCTGTCACATCCTGTGGGCCAAGTGCGTGGTAGCGTGCCACCAGCTTGCGCGCCTGTTCGGCGGACACGGTCGTTACATGTGAAGCTCCGCCCATCGCTCGTGGCTCTAGAAGCTTGGAGAGCGCGTGTGACGCACTGCCTTTCGACAACAAAGGCAGCGTATCCCCCCAGTCCGAGCGCCACGGATCCTGGAAATCCAGCACAACCGGGACCTTGAACGTGCGCCTGATCCAATTTGAGAGCAGCATCGGATAGAACGGAGATCCTGTGATCAGCACTGCGTCGATCTGCCGGGTCCGCATCAGGTTGGCTATGGCGCGGCGGATCCCGCGATAGCCGCGCAAACCGATATCACCCAGTCCGAATGGGCGGGCGTGGGCCTGGTCCAAGGCTTCGACCCGAACAATCTCCACTGACGGATCGACGAGTTTTGCAAGTTCCGGATCCGCCGGCTCCTCGTAAAACCGCTCATCCACGCAAACCACGATCGGCGTCCATCCAGCTCCTGGAAGATTGTTTGCCAGATGCCGCGCCCGGTGTACCCCCGCCAGGGCAGAAGGCGGAAAATAGGGGCTGACGATGATGCAAGTACGATCCGTCAACGCAATGTGACCAGCGCCAAGGCCGCATGCAGCCGTTTGCTGAATTGGTCGAAGGAGAAAAACGACAAGCCCTCCGGAACGATCTTTGGCTTCTGTAGCGTTTCAAGAATGGCGGCTTCAACAGCGGCTCCATCGGCTGGATTGACCGCTAGGCCCAAGAGCCCACCACGCACCGCTTCGAACGTGCCGTCGACAGTGCTGGCCACCACGGGAATGCCAGATGCGAGCGCCTCGTGCACGACCAAGCCTAGGCCTTCACCCGAACTGGGCATAACGTAGGCATCGGCCAGACGGTAAAGGTCCATCTTCTCGTGTTCATCGACCCGGCCGGTAAATACGACCATGTCGTCTACTCCAAAGTCGCGCGCCTTTGCCTCAAGCCTTGCGCGGTCGGACCCGTCGCCTGCGGCGATGTACACGAGTTCCGGGCAATGTTTGCGAAGGCTCGCCAGCGCCTCGATGACCTCGTCAAAACCCTTGTACCGTTCATCGGCTGACATTCGTCCCAAGGTGAGCAGGGTTTTGCGACCTTTGAGGCCATAGCGCCGCTCCATCTCTGGATTGCGCGGACCGGGCGAAAACGCATCAAGCTGGATCGCACCGGGCATCACAGCAGAGGGCGCCCTTGCGCCTGCCCATGCTTGGAACCTGTCGAGGGTCAATTTGCTCGCAGATAGGACAAGGTCAACCGAGTTGATGCCGAACCTGCGCAAAGCCCGCTCCGGCCGCTGCCAAGCGTCGATCCCGTGAATCCCTAGGACGAGCGGCGCATGCGCGATACCGGCGACCAGACTGGCCAGCGGAAGGATGTTGATATGCGCGCAGTAGACGATGTCTACTTTCTCCCCCAGTAAAACCGCCCGCAAGGTGCGACGGACGTAGGCGAATGAGCCTCTGGCGGCGGTCAAGTCATAGTGAACCCGGGCTGGAACCTGCGAAGTCTCACCATCGATTGAGCGTGCCAGAACGGTGATCTTGCCCACCTCGTCGAAGCTGCTCAATGCCGCTAATACGTCGCGGTTATACTTGGCTATCCCACCAAAGCCGCCGTGGGCATCGGTTGCCAGCATCAGGATGTGAATCTTATCCATACCCAATCAGCGAGTACGAACCTGTGAAGTCTCCAGCCCACGTGTCCAGGCACCCTGCACGTGTCTCGCCCAATCCCGCATTCCCGCCATCGGCAGGGCCTTGGCTCCATCGCCCGCATTGCGAATCCACGATCCGACCGGCACGGCAAAACCCGTCTTACTGCGACTGATGACTGCGTCGGGCAACGGCGTGGACGGCGCGAACGCAAGCTCGGCCTTGGGCATTTCGCCGGCCGGCGGCGGGCCGAGCGCGGCGGCCGATGCAAGTAGCTGCGAATCCGCCAGCGGCGTGCGGATTTCAAGCGAGTGCGCCATGCCTGCCCAATCGGTATCCCGAAGCAACTGATTGCGCATGTACATGGCCGATTCCAGCACCGCGATCTGCGAGAACGTGGAAGCGGGGCGCGGGTCCAGAACCTCCCGCAGCCTTTCGAACAGGCGCAGGCGATCAAGGCCTTCGGTAACGATATCCGGATCGAGCAACTCGGGCAGATCCCACGGCATGCGCAGCCCGCGCCGTACGAACCAGGCGCCCGGAACCTTTCCGCCAAATTCGATCAACCCTGCCGCCTTCGGGCTGATGCCGAAACGCTCGGGCCCCACGGCCATCATACCCCGCCGTATGGTCGATCCCAGGAAGGGAATTGCAGCAGGAGCGGAAAAATAGCGCACCCAGCGCGGCACGTCGCGGAACGAGGGATAGCCACCCATCAACTCGTCACCGCCCACGCCCGAGATCGCCACCTTCAGCCCACGTTCGCGAGCGGCCTTGGAGACGAACCAAGTGTTGATCCCGTCAATCGAAGGCTGGTCCATCGCGGCGATGATGGCGGGCAGATCGGCTTCAAACTCTGCCTTGGTCACCACCCGCGTTGTGTGCCGAGTGCCGTAGGTGCGCGCGACCTGCTCGGCCAGCGGTGCCTCGTCAGCTGGGGTGCCCTGATACTCCGCGAAAGACAGGGTAACCGTCTCGATCTCGCTTTGCCCGGCATCGCGCATCAGGCCGACCAGCGCGGATGAATCGATGCCCGAAGACAGGAATGCGCCGACCGGCACGTCGGCCACCAGGTGGCGCCTGACGCTATCGAGCAGGGCTTCCTGATAAGCCTGCCGACGATCCCTTGGCGATTGCTGCTGCGTGTAGGCGTTCTCGCCTTCGGCGAAGACCGCCGCGATCGAATGATAGGGTGTCGGCTCGCTTGCTCCGCCGTGCTTGACCGTAAGCCAGCTGCCCGCCGGCAGGGCCTTGACCGCGCGGGCGATTGTCAAAGGTTCGGGCACGCTGCCGAGCAAGTGGAAACCGACCAGCGCGGCAGGATCGGGGTCTGCCGCAACACCTCCGCCCGCAATCAGCGACTTGACCTGACTGGCGAACCGGAACGTGCCGCCATCGTCAGCGTAATACAGCGGCTTGATGCCGTAGGGGTCGCGGGCGAGAAACAGCACCTCCTCGCGCCGGTCCCAAATGGCAAACGCGAACATGCCCACCAGTCGGGTGACCATCGCAGGTCCCATCGCCTCGTATAACTGCAACAGGACCTCGGTGTCGCTGTCGCTGGCAAAGGCATGGCCCTTGCCCTCCAGCTCAGTCCGCAGCGTCGCGAAATTGTAAATCTCGCCGTTGAAGGTGATGACGAAGCGGCCGCTGGCCGAATGCATGGGCTGCGCCCCGCCCTCGGTCAGATCGATGATCGCTAGACGGCGGTGAGCGAAACCAACGCGCCTGTCGTTGGTGAGCCAGTGGCCGCACCCATCAGGGCCACGCGCTGTCATGGAGTCGCGCGTGCGCAGCAACTCGTCCTCGTCCACCGGTGCTGCCATAGCGCCGTACGAATATATGCCGTTTATGCCGCACATGGTTCGCGCGTCACCTCGTCGCCTTGATCGGAAACGTCAAGCGAAGACCGGTGCGAAGCAATACCGCGACGGGCAGCAACAGCAGCTGGCCACTACCAAACGTGAGCTGCATCAGCGACCAACGATCCTTGAATTGGCGCCGGTCTGGTGCAGATAGTTTCCCCGCTGCGAAAGGCCCAGCCACAATCGCAGTCTAGGCAGGATGGTAACGGCAAGGACTATCGTCATGAAAATCCAGATAACAACGCCGCCCAGCAGTTTCTCACCCCCAAATCCGATGTCTGCCGACTGTACCAGCAGAACCGCGGCAGCGGCGCCGCCGACTATTCCCTTAGCGTCGCTCGTGGTCGTCATCCATCGGTAATACAGGCCGAACATGCACCCCAGGATAAACAGCGCGAACATCATGCCGACTTTGCCATAGTCGATGTATGCGTCGCCGAAATAGCCGATCGAAATTTGCGTGCCTTGTTCGATCCCGGTCACGCCCATTCCAGTGTACTCATTGGTGTGCAGTGATTCGTCGATCGGTGGCTTATCGGGAAAAAAGATGCGCGGCATGAACGGGCGGGAAATGCCACTGGCCGTCAACGCTCCATCGGCATGGGGGCGTACGGATGGTACGTAGGTCAGGGTGGAGCCAAAGAACTGGGTATAGGATATGCGGTCCGCCAGCGCTGTCAATGAGGCTGCAATATCGTCGTCCGAGAGTTCAGTGGCCAAAGTTACCATACGCTCAAGCTGCGCCGATCGGCCGACGAGAATGGTTTGAGACCGCGTTCCCTGATTTACATACTCGCGATAATCGATCTTAATCGCAGTCCACACCGTGCCCAGGAAGATCGCGACGGAGGCAATCGTTATTAACAAGAACACCTGTTTGCCGTTCATCCGCGGCGCTGCGCCCAGAATACCGAGAAAGGCGAAAAGGAAAACTAGGCGAAACGAAGAGAAGAAGCCGCCAAGCGAAAGCACGAATTCGAACCCGAAGATTGCCAGCCATACCAGACGATAACCGCGAGTGCTCGCAAACACCGCGTAGGTCAGGGTTAGAAAGAATGCCCACTTGAGCGACGCTATCACCGCCAGAGGTTGCGCGAGTCCGGGAGCAAAGTTGCTGACTTCAATCGCCACCAACGAGATAACCATCGATACGAAGTAGGCGATAATCCATTTGCGCAGGCTGACCGCCAACACCTGTTCGCGCACTAATACGCTGGCAGTCGCGATGCTCCGCCCAATCGTGATACGCAATCCCGCCACGATTGCGAGCAACCCTAAAAGTGTCAATGCAATGGCTGCTTCATTTTCGCCTGGCATCTCTGCCAACTGGGAAACGGTGGAACCGCTGAAAAACGCGCGCGCAAGGTTGATCGACGTTTGAATCCACTGCCAGGCAAAGAAAAACAGTAGACTGGGAATCTCATTCGGTCGCCACAGGAGACCGACACCGAGCACCAGAACCGCTAATGACAGCAGTCCGAGCCAGGGATGAGGACCAAGCAACAATATCGATGCGACCGGCACCACTACCCAACCAAAGTAAGGTGGGAACACGAACAAGGGGTCGCGCGTCCGCTGGTAAAGTGGGGGGACTGCTAAACTGGCCATGTAGATATCCTCTCCCGCACTAGAACTTTAGTGCACGATAAGGCACGACAAAAGCCGTCGTTGGAAATGCGATAGCTTTCCCGCGCCGCATGTAGGCGAACGTGGATTGGCGGCAATAATCCCGGCCGTAGCCATCTAAGGCACTCGCAGGCGTAACATGGCTGACCTAATCGCGGCCGACAAGTTGCATGTTGGATACGGTGGCCTCCAGCGGCGTGCGCCTTTCCCACGCGTTGCCGGTGAGGACCAACCAGTAGAACGCGCACTGGTCCGAAATGACGAATTCGGCGGCCGTCGATAACGATTGCTCGATAGGTTCGTTCGGGGAATTCACGGCGCATTGGACGGACGCGGTAAAGTTCTCAGCGGCCGTCTTCGGCGAGAAATCGGCGCTGAATGCGTAGCGGCCCGGCTGTAGTCGAACGAGTTGCCGCGCCAGTTCCCGTGATTCCCGCGCATCGACGAAGAGCCGAAACTCGCCGTTGCCACGCTCAGAGAAATGGCCAGTCTCGCCTTCCGGCACCTGCCATCCAAGCGTGCCATCGCCTCCCGTCGCCACGAAGCCGGTAGGATTGCCTGAACCTTCATTCAAATAATCCCAAAGCGCGAACACCGTAGCATACTGCTCCGTGGCAGCCAGTCCGGCGAGGAGGCGCGCGTCCGTATCTTCCGAAGTGCCCTCGTCAGTCAGAAGGCGCAAGTTGTACAGGCGCCTCACCGATTCTGGTTCAGGCGGGACCATTGTCCAGAATGCGTTTGCCCATACAGGGCGGCGCTCAAGAGCACGAAGCATAATATCTTCAGCACCATCTTGAGCAAGAATTGTTTTAAAGGCGTTCAGAAATCCATCGCTCAAAGAGGGACTGGTCCGGTATAGCCTTTCGATGCCCGCTAGCGCCAAGTCAAAATCGCCAATGGTCACCGCGGTTTGGATGTCCATAGCGCCGAGATAGCGGTTGCGCTTGTCGAGCGAGAGGCCACGGGTGACGAGGGTTGCCGCTTCGTTCTCGGCACCATTTGCCCGCAGGCTGCTGGCGATCAGGAATAGGGCATCAGTGGCAAACGGTTCCTTGGCGAAAGCATCCTTGGCAAGATCGATGCCGCCGTCCCGAATGGCCATCACGGGTTGGCCAGCCTCCATCTGTACCATTACGAACTGTCGGGCCACGTTCGCCTGCCAGAACCCGTTCCACCCGAGCAGGGCTGGCGATTGGCGGGAGTTGGCGATGCCCTGTGCGACGAAGAGCGGCGCACACAGCAAAACCAGAACGACCAGCAAGGCACGCAGGACGCGCATCAGGCTGGTGCGACGGTCTCGGACTCAGCTTTTCGCTCGCCGCCGTATCCGTAGCCATAGCCATAACCAGAACCGTAGCCGTACATGGCGTTGCGTTCATCCAACTTGGTTACGGCAGCGCCCAGCAATTCGGCATTCGCCTGGCGCAAGCGCGAGACGGCCGATTCCAGATGTCGCCACTTGCCACCATTCGCCTCGATCACCAGCAGTACGCCATCCAGCGCTGGCGCGATCATGGGAGCATCGGCCAGCCCCAAGACCGGCGGCGCATCAAGGATCACATGATCGTAGAGCGGTGCCGCTTCATCGAGCAGGCGTTGGAAGCGCCCGCTGGACAGCAATTCGGCCGCAGATAGAGGCTTGCGCCCGGCCGGAATGACATCGAAATCCTCCAGCGGAGTGGATTGGATGACCAACGACTGCCAGTCGTCGTTGCCCAACAAATACTGGCTCATGCCCATCGGGGTATCGATGGAAAGGTATTTGCCAACACCGGATTTGCGCAGATCAACGTCGACAAGCAACACCTTCTTGCCTTGGCGGGCCAGCAAGTATGCGATCGCGACTGCTGTCAAGCTCTTGCCCTCACCCGGCTGGGACGACGTGATCATCAGCGACCGCGGTACGTTTCCGCCTGCAGCAAACGCGATGCTCGATGTCAGACTGAAATAGGCCTCGTACAGTTCCGAATAGGACTGCTGCAGCTCCTCCACGATATCGCCTTCCGGAATGCGCGGAATGTTGGCCAGCAGGTTGAGCCCGAGGCGGTCGCGCACCTGCCGCGGATCGCGCAGCGTCTGGTTGAGGAAGTCGTAGGCGTAGAGGCCAAGGATCACGAACACCAAGCCCGCCACCAGCGAGATCAGCAAGTTACGGATCAGGCTCGGGGTATAGGGTGCACCAGGCACCTGAGCTGCATCGACGACATTGATGTTGCTTTCACCAACGCCGACGACGCCAATTTCGCGATACCGCTGAAGCAGGCCCGCATAAATCTCGCGGTTGGTTTCAACCTCGCGCTGGAGAATGTTGTACTCCACGCTGTCCTGCCGCTGGTCCGTGTAGTTGGACTGCACCTGGTTGACTTGGCTTTGCAGCCGCTGCTCACGGGCCAACGCCTCGCGATAATTGGCGCGCAGCCGGTCTTGCGAACTTGACTGCTCCTGATTGATGACCCGCTCAAGTTCCGCGATCTGCGCCTGCAAAGCCTGCACCGGCGGATAAGACGGGCTGAACTGCGAGCGCAGGTTTGCCAGTTCCACTTGTAATTCGGCGCGCCGGGCACGCAGCTGAGCAGCCGTACCCGTGCCATAATCCGCGTCGCTTGCCGAATTTGAACCTGAACGAGAGGCCAGCGCAGCTTCTGCGGCAATCCGCTGTGCGGTCGCTTCTTGCAGGGCGCCACTGAAAGCTGCCAGTTCGCTGGCTACCAATGTTTGAGACGCCGTGCCGGCACTGTCGCCGTCCTCGCGGGGCATTTCAACCGCGACCAGCCCCTGCTCGGTGGCATAAGCGATCAAGGCTCGTTCAGCCACCTCCAGCCGGTCGCGATACTGCTGCAATCTCTCTTCGAGGAAATCGCGGGCATCGCGGGTCGCGCCAAAGCGGCGGTCGAGGTTTTCCGTTACAAAGGCATCGGCCCAGCCATTGGCGACCATCGCCGACACTTCCGGCGACGGGCTACTGAAGGAAATATCGACCAACGTGCTGTTGATGATCGGCGCGATTTCGATGTTTTCCAGGAGGACGCCGGTAATAGCCGGTTCCAGGTTGGCACCCGAGACAGGCTGGATCTGGTACGCGTTGAGGAAGGCCTCGTCGTTGGCAAGGTCCAGTTCCCGCGCCACGCGAGAGGCAAGCGATTGCGATTCCAGCAATTCGTACTGCGTCGGCAGAAACGCCCTGTCAGCTCGCAGCCGGTCGTCGCGCACACCCTCAACGTTGGTGACGTTCTGCTCTTCCTGACTGATCTCGATCCGCGTGGTCGATCGGTACAGCGGTGTTGCCAGCATCGTGGCTATCAGCCCCAACGCCAGCGCGACGGCCAGGACCGCTATGATCGCGACCTTGTTGTTGCGCGCAATATCGAAATATTTCTCGAAGTCGGTCACACCCGACAAAAAGCCGCCATCTTTTTCGATGGGCGGATCGTAGGCGACTTGCTGGGCGGGCAGCGAAGCCGGCGGAGGATAGGCAGGACCATTCATAGCGCACTCCGTCCGCTGTGCAGATACGAATTACCAAGCCCATTCTCGCGAGCGAGCGAACCGAAGCCGAGATGTTTTGTCACATGACCCTGATAATTGCCGATATCCGTCGGATATCCCAGAGGGCGGCCTTTTGAACCAACTCGATAGGACAAGCAACCGCCAATCATCGGCGGAACACCTGACCCGGCCGGACTAGTAGCGCGATGGCAATTGCTGCGACCATCATCAGCGACGGAGTGCGCAAGGGGTAATCGACGGCACTGTGCAGGATGATCATGACGATGGTGAAAAGTCCCAGCCAGCGCGTGTCGAGCGCGCCGCCAACCTTTGCGGTACGACGCTCACGCCAGGTCCTGACGGTGCTCAGAACGATTAGGACGAGCGCTGCAGCGACGATCAGCACACCGGGAAGCCCACCTTCGATGATAACCTGAACCCAGTCGTTGTGTGCCTGATTGAGATAATGCGGTGACAGAAGATCTACCGGCTCGATAGCGCGGTACGCCTGTTCGAACGCGCCAAAACCGACGCCGAAGGGGAAATGATCACGCGCAAGGTCGATGACGTAAGGCAGCGTATCGGCGCGTTGGTCTTCGTCCAATTGCTGCGCGAACAGGCGATCGAGCGCAGGAATCCGCCCTGCGAGCGCCAGCATGGCGACGATACCGGCGCCAACCAGGCCAACAAGCCCGACGGCAATGCCCGTCTTGCGGGAAGCCCCTGCCCTTGCCGGCATCGCGCGGCTGCGGACGACCAGTCTCACCATCACGATCAGCGCCGTCAGGGCAAGGAGAACCAGGCCGGCACGCGCGGCATTCAGTAGCACTGCCAACGCCAGCGCTACTAGCCCAGCCAGGATCAGCAGCGTCAGTTCCCTGGCCTTTTTCTCGTGCGCCCTTTCCAGTTCGAAGACGCCGAACAGCAAGGCAAGGTTGAGGAAAAGCGCATTGTGATTGCGGTTGGAAAACAGACCGACGGCGCTGTCGGCATTGGTAATTTCGTAAAGGTAGAGCCCCGGCGAGCCGCGGAACATCATCTGCGCGAAGCCCAGCATGGCGCTGACAAGGCCTGCAATGAAAACCAGCCGCCTGACTTTCTGCCACCCTTCAGCGTCGAGCAGCGAGAGAAGCAGCAAGGTCGCCAGCGGCACGACGAGCGAACCCAGCGAATTCCAGGTGTGCAGCGGCGACATCGTGATCGGTCGCCATGCGCCCTCAAGCCCAATTGTCCGGTCCACTGCAACGATGACCTCGCGGCCCGCCAGGCCAGACCACCACGCCGGCGGCAGGGGGACGAGCTGGATCGCCATCCATAGGCCCAGCAGGCCCAGCAGGATCACCGGCCACTTTACCAGCCTGAATGTCTGCGGGGTCTGGAACCAGATGCCGATGGCCAGGAACACTGCGGCCAGCGCCCGCAATGGCCCGACACTTTCGATGTCGTAGCGCGAACCGCCGCCCATGAGGAAGGTAAGCACCCCGAACAACACGAATAGCCATGCCGCCCGTTGCGGTGTCATTGCGAACCGTCCGGTCCTGCTGGTCTTGCGCGTGGGAATGGCCTTTATCCTCATTTCAGTTTCGCGACATGGTAGCTGCGCCCCCCCGGCGAAACAGGGCGCGCAGATAGCCGGAGGGCGCCCGGCGGGCAAGCCCGGGCTGGCCCTCCCTACCCGTCTCCGCCAGCGCTCGTCGCGTCCGCGCGGGCCTTGTAATCGATCCGCAATATCGCCATTGGGAGCGCGCGCCCTCCCCCCTTTTGCGGACAATCGATGCCCCTCACCCATCCCTTCGCCCACGAAGACGGTGACGACAAGCTGCACGAAGAGTGCGGCGTGTTCGGCATCATTGGGGGCGACGAGGCCGCCGCCGTGGTCGCGCTGGGCCTGCACGCCCTGCAGCACCGTGGCCAGGAAGCGGTCGGCATCACCAGTTTCGACGGGGCGGAATTCTTCACCCGCCGCGGGCTGGGCCATGTGGCGGAAAATTTCGCATCGGGCGAATCGATCGCCGAGCTGCCCGGCCACATGGCAGCGGGCCACGTGCGCTATTCCACCACCGGCGGCGCGGGCCTGCGCAACGTGCAGCCGCTCTACGCCGATCTTGCCAGCGGCGGGTTCGCGGTGGCGCACAACGGCAACATCTCGAACGCCCGCCAGCTGCGGCAGGAGCTGGTAGAGAAGGGTTCGATCTTCCAGTCGACGTCCGACACCGAGGTAATCATCCACCTCGTCGCCACCAGCCGCTATCCCACCATGCTCGACAAGCTGGTGGACGCGTTGCGACTGGTGGAGGGGGCCTATGCGCTTATCGTGATGACCCCGCGCGGTATGGCCGCCTGCCGCGACCCGCTGGGCATTCGCCCGCTGGTGATGGGCAAGCTGGGGGACGCCACCGTGTTCGCCAGCGAAACCGTCGCACTCGACGTCGTCGGCGCCGAATTCGTGCGGCAAGTAGAGCCTGGCGAGTTCATCGAGGTGGATTTCGATGGTGCGATGCGCAGCCATCGCCCCTTCGGCGACCGGCCGGCACGGCCGTGCATCTTCGAACACGTCTATTTCAGCCGCCCGGATTCGGTCTTCAACGACCGCTCGGTCTATGCCAGCCGTCGCAACATCGGCATGGAACTGGCCAAGGAGTCCCCGTGTGAGGCGGACCTGGTGGTGCCCGTGCCCGACAGCGGCGTTCCGGCTGCCATAGGCTATGCCCAGCAATCGGGCATTCCGTTCGAACTCGGCATCATCCGTTCGCACTACGTGGGCCGGACCTTCATCCAGCCGTCCGACGGCGCCCGCCATGCCAGCGTAAAGCGCAAGCACAATGCCAATCGCGCAATAGTGGAAGGCAAGCGCATCGTTCTGATCGACGATTCGATCGTGCGCGGCACCACCAGCATGAAGATCGTCCAGATCATGCGCGATGCCGGGGCTGCCGAGGTCCATTTCCGCGTCGCCAGCCCGCCAACCGGGCATGGCTGCTACTATGGCGTCGACACGCCAGAACGCTCCAAGCTGCTGGCCGGGCGGATGGATCTTGCCGCCATGCGCGAGTTCATCCAGGCTGACAGCCTCGCCTTTGTCAGCATCGACGGGCTCTACCGCGCGGTCGGCCTCGCCGGACGGGACAGCGCCTGTCCGCAGTATTGCGACGCCTGCTTCACCGGCGAATATCCCACTCCGCTGACCGATCTGCGCCGGCACCACCAGGACGCGGCGCAGTTGACCTTCCCCGTAGGTGAGAACGCCTGATGACCGACACTGCCGACACCCAGCCGCTTGCCGGAAAGGTGGCGCTTGTCACCGGATCGAGCCGGGGTATCGGGGCCGCGGTCGCCGCATCGCTCGCCCGGCGCGGCGCGCACGTCGTCATCACGGGACGCAAGGTCAAGGACCTTGAGGCGGTGGAGGAAGCGATCCACCAGGCCGGCGGCAGCGCCACCATCGCGCCGATGGACCTCACCGAAAGCGAATCGATCGGGCGGCTGGCACAGGCCGTGGCCGAGCGGTGGGAACGGCTCGACATGCTGGTCATCTGCGCGGCGCAACTGCCCACCTTGACCCCTGTCACGCAGATCGATGCCAAGCAGTTCAACCAGGCGCTGACGCTGAACGTGCTTGCGACCCAGGCGCTGCTCGCGGCCTTCGATCCGTTGCTGAAGCGCGCCGATGCCGGTCGCATCGTCGGCCTGACCAGTTCGGTCGGCAGCGAACCGCGGGCCTTCTGGGGTGCATACGGAGCGACCAAGGCGGCGTTCGATAACCTGTTGGAAAGCCACGCCAGCGAGATCGAGCGCATTTCGCAGATGCGGGTGGCCATTGTCGATCCCGGCGCCACCCGCACAGCCATGCGCGCCCGCGCCTATCCGGGCGAGGATCCGCAGTCGGTCAAGCCGGCAGAGACCGTGGGTGAACGCGTGGCCGCACTGCTGGTGGACGGCTATGCCAACCGTCACCGGGAGCGGATCGACCAGCGGTCTTAAATTCGCGTTAACCACATCCGGCAATGACCGGGTAACGCAATCCCTACATTCTGTGCCTACCACACATGGTGGTGAAGGCGGTGGGGACCGCAACGCTTGGATAGGGCTGTGGTGCGATGACTTTGCAAAAATCGATCGGTCGATATCATGTCGCCGCGCAGGAGGATCGCTCCGCGCCGCGCACCCGCATCATGATCCCCGCCCAGCTACGCGCATCGGGTGCCCGCGCGTTCCAGACCGTGGTCAACGATCTGTCGTTGTCGGGGTTTTCGGCAACGGCGATAAACCGGATGCACCTGGGCTCGATCTGCTGGCTCACCCTGCCCGGCCTCGAATCGCTACAGGCCGAGGTGGTCTGGTGGGAAAGCGGCGTGGCGGGCTGTGCCTTTACCAACCTGCTATCCCCCATCGTGCACGACACCATCCTGGCGCGCTATCGCGGCGATGGCAGCTTTCGCGGCTGACCCTTCGGCCTGCCCGCGTGCGCCGAACGCGCTAGAATCGATGGGTGTACCAGAACCCGGCGCGCCTGGTGAGCGCGGCCAGGCGTGATGGCCCGCGCGTGCCGAAGACCGGCACCGCCTTTACGATCTCGAACCGCCGCGCGAAGGATTCGCGCTGCGGATTGCTGTCCTCGTTGTGGATCGCCTTGTTGAACGCATCGAGATGTGCGTGCACATGCGTGGCATCGGCCCGCGAGCCGATCGCATCGTGCCAATCCGCGGCGAGCGGCTGGCCCCACACGATTTCGCATGCACGAAAGCTGGCGGACAGCGCGGGCAGACATTCGTAGCGATCAGCCAGCTCAATCGCCTGGTCGCGCACGTCAGCGGCGGTGAGCCGCGCGATCATCGCCAAGTCCGCCAGCCATTTCAGCCGATGCCAGCGCGAGCCAGCGCCGTGGACGATCAGGTAGAGCACGTAGGCCGGATTGCTGAGATCGAGCGGACCTTCGAGAAAAAGCCGGTCGTCCCAGCCCGGCGGCGGCATATCCAGCAGGCGGGTGTGAAGTTCGATCTGCACGCCCAGGCGCGGATCGATGATGGCGACTTCCCAATGGAAGCGTAGCTTCTTCTTCGCCCAGCGCGGGTCGAGCGGCACGCCGCCGCCCATGGTGTATCCTTCACCCGCCAGCATCGCGATGACCTCGTCGATCCGCGCCGGGTCGATCAACAGGTCAACGTCCTTGGAATGGCGCAGCGCGGTCGATCCGTAAAGTTCGGGCCCGAGATCGTAGCCCTTGACGAAGGCATGGGGGACATCGCGATCGCGCAGCAGGGCGGCGATGCGGCGTGCACTCGCCTGCTGGCGCAGAACGCGCAGCGCGTTGTCCCGTGCATACGTGTCGAGCAGATCGCGCGCTTCGGCACCGGCAACGCTGGCCCCGCCGGCCACGGCATGATGCAGCAGCGGCGCGACGCGATGGCGCTTTTCAGCGAATTCGGCGGTCTGCACGGAAACCTCGCCAGCCCCGGGCAGGTCCAGCGCAGGCCGCAAGGCATCGGCAAGCCGCTGCAGATCCGGGGAAGGTACGAACATCTCGGGGACAGGCTTACCGGTTTTGCGCGGCGCGCGACAAGCGCGTTTAGCGTAAAAAGGGGGGCGATCTAGTCGAGTTCGGCCGCCTTGGCCTTGCGGGTCGAGAACATGCCGGTGGTGTCGACGACGGCCTTGGCCAGGTAACTGTCCGCCTCCAGCCGCCGGAACTGCCGGTGGCCGACGAGGAAGGTGACGATGTCGGCGGCCTCGCGGGCTTCGTCGCTGGTGACATGGCGCACGTTGGCGCGGCAGGCCAGCGCGGGCGGCAGGGCATCAAGGTTCGGCTCGACCACCAGCACCTCGGCGCCTTCGATGTCGGCGATGGCCTCCACGATCTCCAGCGCCGGGCTTTCGCGCACGTCATCGACGTCAGGCTTGTAGGTGATGCCGTAGCAGGCGACTTTGGGCACCTTGAACTTGTCGGCCAGGCGGCGGACCTGCGCTACCACGCGGTGGGGCTTGTCGTCGTTCACCAGCCGCGCGGTGCGGATCAGCCGCGCCTCCTCGGGCGCGCTGGAGACGATGAACCACGGATCGACCGCGATGCAGTGCCCGCCCACGCCCGCACCGGGCATCAGGATATTCACGCGCGGGTGCTGGTTCGCCAGCTCACGCACCTGCCACACGTCGGTGCCCAGCTTGTCGCAGATGATCGACAGTTCGTTGGCAAAGGCGATGTTGACGTCGCGATAGGCGTTCTCGGACAATTTGCAGAGCTCGGCAACACGGGCATCGGTGATGTAGCAGGTGCCCATCACGAAGGTCTGGTACAGCCGCGCCGCCTTTTGTGCGCAGGCCGTGGTCAGGCCGCCGATGATGCGATCGTTGCTGACCAGCTCGCGCAGCATCTGCCCCGGCAGGATGCGTTCGGGGCAATGGCACAGCGCCACGTCCGCCTCGCGGTCCTCGTCGCGGTAGCGCGGGAAAGTCAGGTCCGGGCGTTCCTCGGCGAAGATTTCCGCCAGCCGCTCGGTGCTGCCGACGGGCGAGGTGCTTTCCAGGATGACGACGTTGCCCTTTTCCAGCACCGGCGCAATGGTGCGCGCGGCCGCTTCGACAAAGGTCATGTCCGGCCCTTCGTTCACCATCGGCGTGGGCACGGCGATCAGGAAGAACTCCGCCGGTTCGGGCTGGGTCGTAGCGCGCAAACGCTTGGTATCCACCGCGGCAGACAGCAGCATCTGCAGGTCGGGTTCCTGGAAATGCGCCTGGCCGGAATTGACAGCGGCGACCACGCGCTCGTTCACGTCGAGGCCCACGACCTCGTGCCCCCGGCTTGCCAGCATGGCGGCGGTGGGCAGGCCGATATAGCCGAGGCCCACGGTGCAGACTTTCATCGCCCGATCCCTTCGTTCAGATGCTCTTTCAGGTAATGGGAGACGCTGGCGGCAATCTTGCGCGCCGCGGTGCCGTCGCCGTAGGGGAAGACCGCACGGGCGCGGCTGGCGTAGTAGGTATCATCGTCGAGCAGGCTGGCCACCGCCGCGACGATCGTCTCGACCTCGGTGCCCACCAGGCTGGCGACGCCTGTCTCGACCGCTTCGGGGCGCTCGGTGACCTCCCGCATGACCAGCACCGGCTTGCCAAGCGCGGGCGCCTCTTCCTGGATGCCGCCGCTGTCGGTCAGGACAATGTTGGCGCTGCGCATCAGCGCGACCATCTGGACGTAGTCGACGGGCGGGACGAGGTGCACGGCCGAGGTATCGCCCAGCCGCGCCTCGACCACGTCCTTGACCTGCGGGTTGAGGTGCACGGGGTAGACGATCTGCACGTCCCCGCGCGCGGCGATGGCAGCGAGCGCGTCGCAGATGCGGGCAAAACCATCGCCGAAGCTCTCGCGCCGGTGGCCGGTGACGAGGACCAGCTTCTTCGCCGGATCGAGCGCAACGGGCAGGCCAGCCAATTCCTCGCCTTTCAGCCCGCCAGCGACGTGCAGCAGCGCGTCGATGCCGGTATTGCCCGTCACCTCGATACGGCGCTGGGTGGGCCGCTCGTTGCGTAAATTCTGCGCCGCCCCCTCGGTCGGGGCCCAGAGCAATTCGGCGACCGCGTCGATACTGACGCGGTTGTATTCCTCGGGCCAGGGGCGCTGGATGTCGTGGCTGCGCAGGCCCGCCTCGACATGGCCAACGGGCACGCGGTTGTAAAAGGCCGAGAGCGCCGCCGCCATCGCGCTGGTGGTATCGCCGTGGACGAGGACCAGGCCGGGTCTATGCTCGGCAATCAGCGCATCCATTTCGCGCATTACGCGCGCGGTGATGTCCGACAGGGTCTGCCCGGGGGTCATCAGGTCGAGGTCCACGTCCGGTCGCTCGGCAAAGACGGCGAAGACTTGATCCAGCATTTGCCGGTGCTGGCCGGTGGTGACGACCTTCAGGTCCACCTCCGGCTCTTCGCGCAGTGCTTTGACCACTGGCAGCATCTTTATCGCTTCGGGCCGCGTGCCGATCACCAGCAGCACGGGCGTCACAGGGCGTTTATCCGCGAAGGGTGTCGGAACAGGTTCGATCATCCGGCCCGCATAGCGGCTCGCCGTAAAGATAATCCTAGCATTGCAATCACCTTCAGGATGGGCCGCCCGCCCCGGCCCTGCGCGCATCGACCGCCGCCTGCACCGCCGCGTAGAAGGCCCGGCGTTCGCCGGGCGCGTCCCCGCCTGAGGCTTGCGGCCAGTTGGCGTTGGTGGCGATGACCAGGTTGCGCGCCGGATCGATATGGAGGCCCTGCCCGAAAATGCCGGCGGCGGCATAGACGCCCTCGCCATAGGTCCACCACTGGTAACCATAGCCCGTGTTATCGCCGGCGAGCGTGACGATCGGAGAGGCAGCCTCGGCAAACCAACCCTCGGGCACCACCCGCTGCCCCCCCGCCATGCCACCGCCCAGAGTGAACAATCCGAAACGCGCCATGTCACGCGTGGCGGCCTGCACGCAGCAACCGGCAATCTCGTGCCCGCTGACGCCCAGCAGCCATGTCGCGTCCTGCTGCATCCCGAACGGCCGCCAGATCTTCTCCGACAGATAGTCGGCCAGCGGGCGCCCCGTGGCCTCGCTCACCAGCACGCCGATAAGGTTCGCCTCGCCGGTGCTGTAACGCCAACGCGTGCCCGGCGCGTGTTCGCGCGGCAGGGTGCGCATGTAGCTGACGGTCGCGTCCACGCCCGCTTCCGGCACGTGGGCATTGAAGCGCGCGACATCGGATTGCGGATCGGAATAGCTCTCGTTCCAGCGCACCCCCGATGTCATGGTCAGCAACTGGCGGATCGTCACGTCATCGTAGGCTGAGCCGCGCAGGTCCGGAATGTAGCGTGAAACGGGATCGGCCACGCTCTCGATCGCCCCGTCGAGCAAGGCCGCACCGACCAGCGTGGAATTGAGGCTCTTGGCGACCGAGAAGCTCGTCCAGCGCTCTTCCGGGCCGAAGCCCAGCCCATAGCGTTCGAACACGACTTCGCCATCGAGCACCACGACGATTGCCGCCCCGCCCTGCGCCTCCATGAAGCCGTCGAGGTCAAATCCCCCCAGGTCGAGCGGCGCACCATCTGGCAGCGGATAGACCTCGCCCCCGGCGTCGATCGTGCGCGCCTGCGCCAGCGAGGGCATCTGGTCGAGGTGCTGGAAGGCGACGGCGCGCACCTCGCGCGGCCAGAACAGCGGGTTGGGATCGGTCGGCAGCGCGGGCGTGGGCGCGGCCCCGGCCGCTGCCACGGGCATCTCGACAGGCGCGGGCACAGCCGCCCCGTCGTGCCCAACTTGCTGGTGCGCGCATCCGGCCAGAGCCAGCGCGGCGCCCATGACGACAAACGTCTTCATCGGCCCCCCTTCACCAGCGTCACCTGGCTGACGGTAACCCCGCCGCCGCGAAAGCCGCCTTCGCAATACATCAGATAGAACCGCCACAGGTCGCGGAACCGCCGGTCGAAGCCGGGCGGAAGGCGGCCCTCGTCACTCGCCGCGTCGAACCGCTCGCGCCATGTCTTCAGCGTTTCAGCGTAGTCGAGGCCGAAGTGCTCCTCGTCCTGCCAGGCAAGGCCGCGCGCCTCGGCCAGTTGGCGGAACGCGCTGGCACGGATCAGCAGGCCGCCCGGGAAGATGTAGGCCTGGATGAAGTCGGCGCTGCTGGCATAGGCATCGAACAGGTCGTCGCGCATGGCGATGAACTGGATCGCGGCCCGCCCGCCCGGTTTCAGGTTGCGCGCCACGCAGTCCATGAAGGCGGGCCAGTATTCCTGTCCCAGCGCCTCGACCATTTCCACGCTGACGATGGCATCGTACCGACCCTCGGCCTGGGTGCCGGTATCGCGATAATCCTGCTTCAGGAAACGCGGCCCGGGATGATGTGCGCGCGCCCAATCAAGCTGCTCGTCCGAAAGGCTGATGGCGTCGACCTTGGCGCCCGCGCGCGCGAATTCGCCCGACAGTGCGCCCCAGCCACAGCCGATTTCCAGCACCGTGCCGGGCGTGCCGACCCGTTCGGCCAGCCGCCGCCACTTGCGACGCTGCCCGGTCTCCAGATCGTCGCCGCGATAGTCGAGCGCCGAGGAATAGCTCATCGTGGGATCGAGCCAGGTTGCGTAGAAATCGTTGCCGAGATCGTAGTGCGCGTGGATGTTGCGCTCGGCCTGGGTCGGGGTGTTGCGGTTGAGGCGATGCAGCACGTTTGCCACCCAGCGCCAGGGCCCCTTGGCCCGCGCCATATTCCCCAGCGTATCAGCATTGGCGACGAACAGGGCGAAAAAGGCAACCGGGTCCGGGCTGGACCACTCGCCCGCCGCCCATGCCTGGTATAGCCCGACCGAGCCGCCCGTCGCCACGCGCAGCAGGCCGCGCCAGTCGTGCAGCGTCACCTCGGCATCGATGCCTTTTGCCCGCCCGCCAAGCCTGCGCCTGGTGCCATCGGGCAGCGTGGCGTGCAGGGTGCCTGTGGCGAGCCCACGGTCGATCCGATCGACCAACCTGCCGGCCGCGGGAGCAAGCAGCCGCGCCGCCAGCCTCGGTCCGGATGCGAAGCGCTGCCCGGCGTCGAGCAGCGCCAATCCCCTCGCTTTTCCTGCCTCCATGCCAGCGTCTATGGCTGCGGCACGGCGCGCATTCAATGGCTTTCGTTGCCCGTTCGCGCTGTGTCAGCGCTTGCTGGAACGGTAAGTTTCCAGCGCGCGTTCGCGGGCCTCCTTGTGGCCGATGATCTTGGCCGGGTAATCCTTCGGGCGGCAGCCATCGTCAGGATCGTGAATCTGCGTATCGGACAGGTCCGCCAGTTCCGGCACCCATTCGCGGATGTAGTCGGCGGCATCGAACTTCTCGCTCTGGCTGAGCGGCGCCATGATCCGCACGAACATGTTGCTGTCCACGCCGGTGCCGCTGATCCACTGCCAGTTGACCCCGTTGTTGCCGTAGTCGGCATCGACCAGGCAATCCCAATACCACTGTTCGCCGTGGCGCCAGTCAATCAGCAGGTGCTTCACCAGGAAACTGGCGGCGATCATGCGGACGCGGTTGTGCATCCAGCCGGCATTCCACAGCTGGCGCATCCCGGCATCGACGATGGGATAGCCGGTGCGCCCCTGCTGCCAGGCTTGCAGTTCGTCGGCAATCAGGTGCCCGCGATCGGGATTGCGCCAGAAATTGTCGTCGTAGCCGTCGCGGTAGGGTTCTTCGGCATAGCGCGGGAATTGCTGGATCACGTTCTGCGCATAATCGCGCCAGATCAGCTCGTTGCGAAAGGTGTTGGCGCCGGCATTGGTGTGCCGGCTCATCGCGTTCCACAGCATCCGCGGGGAAACCTCGCCATGGTGCAGGTGCGGGGACATGCGGCTGGTGCCGTCCTCTGCGGGCAGATTGCGATCCTCGCCATAGTCCTTGACCACGCCCAGAAAGCGATCGAACCGTTCCGTCGCCGCCGCCATGCCAAATTGCCCATCCCAGAATTCGCGCATGCCGCCAGCCCAGTCGGGTTTGGCAGGTAGCAGCCCCCAATCCGTCAGGTCGTCGCCTTCCGGCCAGGCATCGGGACCGGACAGCGAGGGCTCGGGAATGATGTCGAACCCGTCGATCGCCTCGCGCATGGCATCGCGGAATGGAGAGTAGATCTTGTACGGATTGCCCGACCCGGTGGTGACGGTGCCGGGCGGCAGCAGGTAATTGCCGTCGTGCAGGCACAGCGTCACCCGCTCCGACAGTTCCTCTTCCGCCTCGCGCCACCACGGTTCGTAGTGGCGAATGGCGTGGACGGCGCCCGCGCCCGTCTCCTCCGCCAGGCCCGCCAGCACGTCCGCTGCCCGGCCCCTGCGCAGGACAAGCTGCGAGCGATGCCGGCCAAGATCACCCGCCAGCGCTTCCAGCGAATGATGCAGCCACCAGCGGCTCGCCCCGCCCATCCGGCGCGCCTCCGGCGTCTCGTCGTCGAGCACGTAGACCGGGATGACGGGGCCTGCCTCGGCAGCAGCGGTAAGGGCCTGATGATCGCACAGGCGCAGGTCGCGCCTCAGCCACACGATTTGCGGGGAGTTCATGCCGGGGGAACGGGAAAGGCCGCCGCACGGTTCCACACCACATGGACCGCGACATGATTGCAGGCGACAGCCCCCTCCCCGCCGAAGACGTGCGCCTACCGGAGCGGGGCTTTGCCATCGACCGGCGCAAGGCGCTGACCGTGGCGCTGCTATGCTGGGCGGGGTTCGCGGCGATGGTCTATGCCGTGACGCATGGGCTGACCGCCGGGTTCGACGAGCGCGGTTTGCTGGTCTTTCGCAGCGGGCCGGATCTGGCTCCACGGGGATCGGACCTGGTCCTGGAAAGCGTGCGCGATGTGACTGCGCTGGGCGGGGTATTCCTGCGCAACCTGTTCGCGCTTGCCGCCGTGGTGGCCTTGCTGTTCCTGAAATTGCGGCGTGAGGCCATGCTCTTTGCCATCACCGTGATCGGCGGGTGGCTGGCCAATACTGCTGCGAAGCTGCTGGTAGGGCGCGACAGGCCACAGATCGTGCCGCACCTGACCGAGGCCGGCGGCGAAAGCTTCCCCAGCGGTCACAGCTTTTCCGCCGCCGTGGTCTACATCGGCATGGCGCTGGCCTTTGCCGCGCTGAGCCGCCGCCACTCGGTACGCTATACGCTGGTGCTGGGCGCAATGGCGCTGTCTGCCATGGTCGCGTGGAGCCGCGTGGTGCTGGGCGTGCATTTCCCCAGCGACGTGGTGGCCGGGTGGCTGGGCGGCGCGGGGTGGGCGTTTCTGGCCGCTGCGCTGCTCTACGCGCCGGCCAGGGCCGCGGCGGACAGTGCAGCCGCCGCTCGGTTCGATGCCCCTAGCGGCCTGCGCAAAACCGCGTCGGCACCGCCACGCTGAACTGCCCGCGCTCCACACCGTAGTAGCGCGCGTCGCCGAGCATGAAGCTGCCGTCCTCCAGCCGGTCGAGCACCGGCGCGCGGCTCCAGAACAGGAAGGCGTCGACCTGCGGATCGGCAGCGCGCGCGGCGGCGAGATCGCATGCGGTCAGTGGCAAGTTGCCCACCCGCTCGCCGTCCACAAAGAACTGCCCTCCCCCGCCGACGCCGATGGCATCGCGCTGCCAGAAAGCCACCGGCGGCGGCGAGGCAATCGTTTCGGGGAAAGACGTGTTGGCCATCCGCGTCCATGCGGAAATGCCGAAATTTGCCACGATGTAGATTGCCGCAAGCCCCAGCGCGCCGCGCCCGATCGCCCGCCAGTCCCCGCCGCGCCTTTCGCGTCGCAGCGACAGCCACAACCCGCCACCCATCAGCGCCCACAGCCACACGTCGATGATGAACAGCACATCGCCATAAAACCAGCGGCTGGAAAACGGTTCGAGCAGGCGGATGCCGTAGACGTTCATCCAGTCCAGCGCCGGGTGCGTCAGACAACCGATCAGGGCCAGCAGATAGAGCCAACCAAGCCGCACCGGAAGGCGCTTTTCCGGCCGCTTCCCGCGCGAGGCCTGCCACCTGTCCCAGCCCCACAGCATCCCGGCCAGCACCAGCGGCAGCAGCACCAGCGCAGGCGGGCCATGAGTGATGCCGCGGCGAAAGGCCAGCGGCTCGGTGCCGTGCAGCCAGAAGAAGCACGCAGCGTCCACGTCCGGCAGGTTGGCACCGATGATCAGCGCGGGCATGGCCAGCCCGGTCCTGCGCTTCAGGCCCGCCTGTCCGATCAGGGCGCCGACCAGCGAATGGGTCAGATTGTCCAAGTGCTCGCCCCTTCGATTGCGCTGCCGGTCAACGCTGGACGGGTGATAGCAACATTTCTACACGCCGCCACATGCCAGTCGCGCCTTCCTCTGATCAGCCCAGCCTGATTTTCGTCAATCGCTATTTCTGGCCGGATCGCAGCGCGACCTCGCAAATCCTTTCCGACGTGGCGTTCCATCTTGCCGAGTCCGGCTTGCGCGTAAAGATCGTGGCCAGCCGCCTGTCATACGAAGGCGACGAGGGGCCTTACAAGGCGCGTGAGGTGCATCGCGGGGTCGAGATCCACCGTGTCGCCACGCCCGGTTTCGGGCGCGGGACCGTAGTTGGGCGTGTCGTCGACTACCTCGGCTTCTACGTCACATCGTTTCTCGCCGTGGCCCGCCTTGCCCGCCGCGGCGACGTGGTCGTGGCCAAGACCGATCCGCCGGTGCTCTCCTGGCCCATCGGCATCGCCGCCGGGTTGAGCGGCGCGCGGCGCGCCAACTGGCTGCAGGACCTCTATCCCGAGGTGGCGGTGGCGTTCGGAATGGTGCGGGAGGACGGCCTGGTCACGCGGATGGTGCGGCGCCTGCGCAACGCCTCGCTCATCCGGGCGGACTGCAACATCGCCATCGGCAACCGCATGGCCGACCTGCTGCGCCGCGAAGGCGTGCCGGACAATCGCATCGCGGTAATCCCGAACATGACAGACGATGCCGCGATCGTCCCTGTTGCCGCAGCCGACAATCCGCTGCGCGTGGAATGGGGCTACCGGGAGGACCAGCTTGTCGTCGGCTATTCCGGCAATCTGGGCCGCGCGCACGAGATCGATACCATGCTGGGCGCTGCCGAGCAGCTGCAACAGGAGGGCCGGCGCGACATTCGCTTCCTGTTCGTGGGCGGAGGTTTCCTTCGCGAGGCATTGGACCAGCAGATCGTCGCGCGTTCGCTGACCAACATCGATCTTCGGCCATACCAGCCGCGCGAACACCTGCATCTCTCGCTTACTGTGCCGGACGTGCACTGGGTCTCGCTGCTCCCCGCGCTCGAGGGGTTGATCGTGCCGAGCAAGTTCTACGGCGCGGCTGCAAGCGGGCGGCCGGTGATCTTCATCGGCAGCGCGGCGGGCGAACTTGGCGATGTCATTCCCGAAAGCGATGGTGGGGCGATCGTGGCAGTTGGCGACAGCGCAGTGCTGGCTGCTACATTGCGCGACTATGCCGACGATCCCGCGCGGCGGAGCGCCCACGGCCGCAACGCACGCGCGCTGGTGGAAAACCGGTTCACCCGCGCCCAGGTGCTGCAAAAATGGGAATGCCTCGCCCGCAGGCTGCTCGCCGCGGATACCTGAAGCGCGCTGACTAGCGGGCGCCGTGCCCGGTCAGCACGACCAGCGCCGTGCGCACCAGGATAAGAAAGTCGAGCCAGTACGAGAAGTTCTTGATGTAGAAAAAGTCGTACTGCAGCTTGTCATCGATGTCCGAAAGCTCGGTCACGTGGCCCTGGTTGACCTGGGCCCAACCCGTGATGCCGGGCCGCACGATGTGGCGGTAATCGTAGAAGGCGATTTCGCGCTGATACCAGTGCGACAGCTCCACCGCCTCGGGACGGGGGCCAATCCAGCTCATGTGGCCGGTAAGGATGTTCCACATCTGCGGCAGTTCGTCGATGCGGGTCTTGCGCAGAATGCGGCCGAGGCGCGTGATGCGCGGATCCTTGTCGCCAGTCATCGCCTTCAGGCGCCGCGCGTCAACATCGGCTTCTTCGCCTGCCGCGCGCATGGTGCGAAACTTCAGCACGCGGAACGGCTGGGCGCGATAGCCCATGCGATACTGGCGGAAGAACACCGGTCCGGGTGAATCGAGCTTGATCAGCCCCGCGACGAGCAACATCGGCACCAGCAGGACAGGTGCCACCAGCAGGACGACGGCGGCATCGATCATCCGCTTGATGCGCATGAAGCTCATGTTCGGCAACAGCGAGCCGAAGCTGTTTTCCGAAAGATGTTCCACCCGCACCTTGCCAGTCGCCGCTTCGTAAACCTGTTTAAAGTGGAAGACGGGCACGCCCTGCAACGCGGCATTTGCAAGTAACCGCTCCCAAGAATCTTTGTGATCGGCGTGGAGGTCGGCCACGATAATCGCACCGCGATGGCTCGGCAGCATCGGTTCGGTCAGCGGGCGTACGTCCAGCCCGATATTGGAGAGGCGCGGAATGCGTCCCCCCGGCACGGTGTAAAACACGTTCTGGTCCGACCGCGTTGCCAGCACCATGAAGGCGAGATAAATCGATAGCACCGCCACGAAGTTCACTGCGAACACACCGATCGAATACGGCACGCGCAGCACGAGGATGCCGATCGCCACGATACCGAACGCAGCAACGAAGGTCGGAATGATCGCGCCGAACTGCTTCACGCCGGGATAAATGTTCACCCGTCGGGCAGAAGCGATGCCAATCAAGGTGGCAAGAGCCGAACCTAAGATGCTGTTCTCGATGAACGGTAGACTGGAAAAGGCAACCTGTGGCCCGAACCACAGCAGCGACGGCAGCACAGTCCCAAGGATTATACTGCCCAACACTTGCAGGGAGAAGGAGTGGTAAAGCTTCCTGCGATCCTGAACAAGATCGTTGTGGGCCGACATCAGCATTGTGAGTGGTCCATGAAAAAACTATCTTTAATCAACAGGTCGCGAGACGACAGCGCCCGTGCAACACAGGTTGCCTGTACGCCGCAAAATGCAGAGCCGCAAGTGGCCCCACGATAAGGCGGCGTTGCTTGGCCCGCGCGTCAGATCGGATCGGCGGCCGTTCCGCTGACAGTCCACGTCTGTCCCGTTGCCAGCAAGGCGGCAAGGTCGCGCGACTTGCCCTTGGTGGCACGCTCCCGCTCGTCCGCCACGGCGGCTTCGTAGGTGGGTCGCGGGTCGTCGTAGAGGACGCCCAGCGCCATGGGGAACGGCCCGAAGGGCATTTCCACGAGCATGTGCGCGATGGAACGGTTTCGCGCGTTATGGACGATAACGCCGGCTGCCTCCCAATTGCCATCGGCAACGTCGACAACCATCAGTTCCAGCGTGTCGCGATCCAGCGCAATGCCGCGGCTGCCGTTCGCAAACAGCATGGGCTGTCCGTCTTCCAGCCACAGCTGCCGGTCCTCTGCCCCCTTGGGCGCGGCAAAATCGTCGAACACGTCCTTGTTGTAGACAATGCAGTTCTGGAAGATCTCGATAAACGCAGCCCCCTGATGGGCATGGGCGGCGACCAGCACCTCGGGCAATTTCTTCGACACGTCGAACCCGCGCGCCACGAAGCGAGCATTGGCGCCAAGCGCAAAGCTGCACGGGTTGATCGGCGCGTCGAAGCTGCCGACCGGCGTGGAGGGGCTGCGCGTGCCGACCCGGCTGGTCGGGCTCGCCTGGCCCTTGGTGAGGCCGTAAATCTCGTTGTTGAACAGCATGATCTGCATGTTCACGTTGCGGCGAAGCACGTGCATCATGTGATTGCCGCCGATGGAGAGGCCATCGCCGTCGCCGGTCACCAGCCACACGTCCAGCGCCGG
The DNA here is from genome assembly GCF_009827335.1 of Aurantiacibacter arachoides. Classification (GTDB taxonomy): domain Bacteria; phylum Pseudomonadota; class Alphaproteobacteria; order Sphingomonadales; family Sphingomonadaceae; genus Alteraurantiacibacter; species Alteraurantiacibacter arachoides. The sequence continues at coordinate 1,488,226 of NZ_WTYH01000001.1, forward strand.
GTTGGCCAGCTTGATGCCGGTCGCAAAGGCGGGCGCGCGGCCGTGGATGGTGTGGAAGCCGTAGCTTTCCATGTAATAGGGGAAGCGGCTGGAGCAGCCGATGCCGGAAACGAACACGGTGTTCTTCGGGTCCGCGCCGAGCGTCGGCAGCGTGCGCTGCACCGCCTTCAGGATGGCATAGTCCCCGCAACCCGGGCACCAGCGCACCTCCTGATCGGTTTCCCAGTCCTTCAGGGTGGTTTCGATCTTTACCGGCGCGTTCATTTGGTCACCTCGCTCTGCGGCGAATTCTGTCTCCGCAACGACCCGTCATCGTGGCCCTGCTCGCGTGTAGGCAGCTGCTGGTTATTCACCGGCACCTCCCCGCCCTCGTTGCCGTCGATGCCGTCGAAATACTTGCCGATGGCGGCCTCCAGCTCGGCGATCTGGAAGGGCTGGCCGCTGGTCTTGGTCAGGCTTTGCGCGTCGATCAGCAGCTGATCGCGCAGCACGGTTTTGAACTGGCCGGTGTTCATTTCCGGCATCAGGACGTGGTCGAACCCGGCGAGCAGCTCGCCAAGGTTGGCCGGCAGCGGCCAGATGTGGCGCACGTGGATGTGGCTGACCTTGCGGCCCTTTTCGCGCCAGCGGCCCACTGCCTGGTGGATCGGGCCGTAGGTGCTGCCCCAGCCGACCACCGCGAGCTCGCCAGTCGTATCGCCAAGGGCCACATCCTGCGGCGGCACGGCGATGCCGAGCACCTTGCTCGCCCGGGCTTCCGTCATGCGCTGATGGTTGTCGGGCGAATAGTCGATATTGCCGGTCAACTCGTGCTTCTCGATCCCGCCCACGCGGTGCATCAATCCCGGCGTGCCGGGCTTGACCCAGGGGCGCGCACCCTTCTCGTCGCGCTTGTAGGGCAGGAACCTTGCCCCACCCGCCTCATCGACATCGTTCGCCGAGTCGCAGAAGGTGACGGGGAACGGCGCGTAATCGGCCGGGTCGGGCACCAGCCACGGCTCGGCGGCATTGGCGATGTAGCCATCCGTCAACAGCATGACCGGCGTCATGTATTCCACCGCGATGCGGCAGGCCTCGATCGCAACCTCGAACGCGTCGGACGGGCTGCGCGCGGAGATGACCGGCATGGGCGCATCGCCGTTGCGGCCATAGACCGCCTGATAGAGGTCGCTCTGCTCAGTCTTGGTGGGCAAGCCTGTCGACGGTCCGCCGCGTTGCGAGTTCACAATGACCAGCGGCAGTTCCACCATGATGGCAAGACCCATCGCCTCACCCTTCAGCGCGATGCCGGGGCCGGACGAGGACGTGACGCCCAGCGAGCCGGCATAGCTCGCCCCGATGGCGGCGCAGATCGCGGCGATCTCGTCCTCCGCCTGGAAGGTGGTGACGTCGAATTCCTTCAGCCGCGCCAGGTGATGCAGGATCGCGCTAGCCGGCGTGATCGGATAGCCGCCGAAGAACAGCGGCAATTCAGCCAGCTGACCGCCCGCGACCAGGCCGAGTGAAATCGCCTCTGCGCCCGTAATCGTGCGATAAAGGCCCGGTGCGCTTTCCACCGGCGGCATGGTAACCTGCTGCAATGGCCCGGCAAGCTCCGCCGTCTCGCCATAGGCATGGCCGGCATCGAGCGCGGCGATGTTGGCATCGGCGATCTCGGGCTTCCTGCGGAACTTGTCCCGCAGCCAGTCATGAATCGGTTCGCGCGGCCGGTCGAACATCCACAACGCAAGGCCGAGCGTCCACATGTTCTTGGAGCGCAGCGCATCCTTGTTGCCGAGGCCGAACGGCTTCACCGCCTCGATCGTGCGTTCCGAAATGTCGAAGGCCAGCACCTCCCACTTCGCCAGGCTGCCGTCTTCCAGCGGGTTCGTCGTGTATTCCGCCTTTTCGAGATTGCGCCGGGTAAAGGCACCGGTGTCGGCGATGATGAGGCCGCCAGGCTTCAAGGCCGCGACGTTGGTCTTCAGCGCGGCGGGGTTCATCGCCACCAGCACGTCCGGCGCATCGCCAGCGGTGCTGATCTGGCGGCTCCCGAAGTTGATCTGGAACGCGCTGACGCCGAACAGCGTGCCCTGCGGCGCGCGGATCTCGGCGGGAAAATCGGGGAAGGTCGACAGGTCGTTGCCAGCCAGCGCGGTGGACAGCGTGAACTGCCCGCCGGTCAACTGCATGCCGTCGCCGCTGTCACCAGCGAAGCGCACGACAATCGAGTCCTGCGCGGAGAGATCGGGCCGTTCACCGGCCGTCTGGGTTGCCATCGAAAGTCTTTCCTGCCGCTACCAGCGTGGGGCTGCGAGCTAGGTTCCCGCAAACGTGCACACAACCAAGTTTTTCTGTGTCGCGCGCAATGGCTGGCATTGTTCTGCCCTCCCCCTTAGACGCCGCAAGATGACAGACAAGGATCATCTGCAATACCGCCCTTGCGTGGGCACCATGCTCGTGAACGGCGAGGGCCGCGTGTTCGTCGGCAAGCGCATTGACAACAAGGAAGGCGACTGGTGGCAGATGCCCCAGGGCGGCGTCGACCCGGGCGAGGACATGGACGTGGCCATGCTGCGCGAAGTGGGCGAGGAGACCGGCCTTACGCCGGACCTGTTGCAGATTGTCGACCGGATGCCGGAAGAGCTATACTACGACCTGCCCGAGGACCTGCAGGGCAAGCTGTGGGGCGGGAAATATCGCGGCCAGCGGCAGACCTGGTACCTGGTGCGCTTCACGGGCTCAGATGGTGACATTGACCTGAACGCAGACAAGCACCCAGAATTCAGCGACTGGAAATGGGTCGATGCCGCGCTGCTGCCCGAGCTGATCGTGCCGTTCAAGAAGCCAATCTACGAAGCAGTGGTCGCCGCGTTCGCCGGGCACCTGCGCGCCCTTTAGACTGGCGGCGCTGCCGCCGGTCAGCCAGTCAGCCGCCTAGTTCTGCGACACACCCTCGCCCGGCTGCACAGCCTCGGCGGTCAGCACCACGGGCCCGCGGTCGATCGCGGCGGCCAGGGTTTGTGTCTGTTCGCAGGTCTCGCCGCACAGGCTGGTGAGCGTGGCGAGGTTCTCGCGAGCGGCGGTCAGCGCGCCCTTTTCGACCAAAGCCTCGCCCTCGCCGGAAATCGCGGCAAGGTTTCCGGGATCGCGCTCCAGCACCTCACGATAGAAATGGATCGCCTTGCCCTGCAACCCTTCGGCGCGTGCGGCATTGGCCAGGTCGATGTAGACGTCGGTGTAGGCCGGGTCGATCGTCAGCGCCGCCTCGAAGCTGTCGACGGCGGCCTGCGTCTCACCGCGGGCCAGCTGGGCGCGACCCTCGCTCACCAGCGACGCGGCGCGCGGATCGGCGCGGTAATCCTGCGCGCTGCCCATGCTGGCGGTGACCGCGACGAACAGCGACAGGGCAGCGGCAAGAGGGGCGTATCGCATGAACAACTCCTTGGGACCGGAGGCGCGAGAGGCGTCGATGTCGGTCATTCGCCCCTGCGGGTATCACGCTTTACCTAGACGCGCGATGAAGAAACCGTCGGTCCCATCGTGCGCGGGGGAGAGCCGGACACCCTTGCCGCGCGGCCGCCCTGCCGGCAGGTCGACGGTCTCGGCATGCCAGCCGGGATTGGCGGCGAGAAAGGCGTCGACCTGCCCCGCCCCTTCGGCGTCGAGCACCGAGCACACGACATAGGTCAGGCTGCCGCCGGGCCGCACGAGTTGCGCCGCCAGCCCGAGCAGACGCCATTGCAGGGCGGTCAGACGCTCCAGCTCGTTCGCTGTCAGCCGCCATCGTGCCTCCGGATTACGGCGCCAGGTGCCGGTGCCCGAGCATGGCGCGTCCACCAGCACGCGGTCCGCCGCGCCGCGCCAGCCTTCCAGCGCCGCGAACTCGCGACCGGGATCGAGCAGCACGGTATCGCCGATCTCTGCCCCGGCCCGTTCGGCGCGGGGGGCGAGCTGCGAGAGACGGCGCCGGTCGGTATCGGCCGCCACCAGCGTGCCGCGGTTGTTCAACATCGCGGCGAGCGCGAGCGTCTTGCCGCCCGCACCGGCGCACAGGTCGATCACGCTGTCCCCCGGCTGAGCGCCCGTTGCGAGGCAAGCCAGCTGGCTGCCCAGGTCCTGCACCTCGATAATGCCATCGGCATATTCCGGCCACTGGTCCACCGGCGTGCCCGTGGGCAGGCGCAAGGCACCGGGCACCGGCAGCTCCTCGGCGGCGACGGGCAGCGCGAGGCCCTCGCGCGTCGCCTTCAGCCGGTTCACCCGCACGTCCAGCGGCGCGCGATCGAGCAGGGCGGCGGCCTGCTCCTCGTCGATGTCGGAACCGAACAGCAGGTCTTCCAGCCATTCGGGCGCATAGCCCACGTCGGCCACCGGCTCGCCCTCACGAATCGCGGGCGGGCCGTATTGCGAGCCATCGAACTGCGCCGCGATCCAGTCATGGTCCTCGCTCGCCTCGGCCAGCGCCAGCATCGCTGCCCGCCCGCTGCGCGGCACGGGTCCGCAGATGCGCACGGTGTCGTAGACCAGCTCGCGAATGGCGCGCTTATCCTTCGATCCGGCGAAGCGGTGGTCGCGGAACCACTGGGCGATCAGGCGGTCGGCGGGCGGCCCCTGGTGGCGGGCGGCGTCAATCACGCCGTCCAGCACTTCGATGGCCGCCTGAATGCGTGCAGCGGGGGTCACCGCGTCGGGTAGTTCGGCGCTTCGCGGGTAATGCTCACGTCGTGGACGTGGCTTTCCGAGAGACCTGCGTTGGTGATGCGGATGAACTTGCCGCGCGTGGTGAGCTCGGCGATCGAGGCGCTGCCGGTATAACCCATCGCCGCCTTGATGCCGCCCACCAGCTGGTGAACCACGTCGCGCGCCGCGCCCTTGTAGGGCACCTGCCCCTCGATCCCCTCGGGCACCAGCTTCATCTGGTCCTTGATGTCCTGCTGGAAGTAGCGGTCGGCGCTGCCGCGGGCCATGGCACCAACGCTGCCCATGCCGCGATAGGCCTTGTAGGCGCGCCCCTGGTAAAGGAACGTTTCGCCCGGCGCCTCCTCGGTGCCGGCGAGCAGGCTGCCGATCATCACCGTGCTGGCGCCCGCCGCCAGTGCCTTGGCCGCGTCGCCGCTGGTGCGCAGGCCGCCGTCGGCGATGATGGGAATGCCGCCCGCGCCGCTCACGCTCTCCATGATCGCGGTCAGCTGCGGAACGCCCACGCCTGCGACGATGCGCGTGGTGCAGATGGAGCCCGGGCCGATGCCGACCTTGATGCCGTCCGCGCCCGCATCCGCCAGCGCCCTTGCCGCATCCGCCGTCGCGACGTTGCCGGCGATCACCTGCACTGCGTTCGACATGCGCTTCACCCGCGCAACCGCCTCGCTGACAGCCTTGTTGTGGCCGTGCGCGGTATCGATGATGATGACATCGCACTCGGCATCGACCAGCGCCTCGGTCCGCTCGAACCCCTTGTCGCCCACCGTGGTTGCAGCGGCCACGCGCAGGCGTCCCGTGCCATCCTTGGTGGCATCCGGATTGAGCACGGCCTTCTCGATGTCCTTCACGGTGATGAGGCCCACACAGCGCTGCGCGTCATCCACCACCAGCAGCTTCTCGATCCGGCGCTGGTGGAGGATTTTTCGTGCCTGGTCTTGCGTCACGCCTTCGCTGACGGTGGCAAGGTTTTCGCTGGTCATCAACTCGCGCACCGGCTGGGCCGGATTGTCGGCGAACCGCACGTCGCGATTGGTCAGGATGCCGCACAGCTTGCCGCCCGCGTCGGTCACCGGGATGCCGCTGATGCGGTGCTGCTGCATCAGCGCCTGCGCCTCGCCCAGCGTGGCGTCCGGCCCGATGGTGATGGGATTGACGACCATGCCGCTTTCGAACCGCTTCACCCGCCGCACCGCGACGCATTGTTCATCGATCGTCAGGTTGCGGTGGAGCACGCCGATGCCCCCCATCTGCGCCATCACGATCGCCATTTCGCTTTCGGTCACGGTGTCCATCGCGGCGCTGAGCACGGGAATGTTGAGCGCGATGGAGCGCGTCAACTGCGTCCGCGTGCTGGCTTGCGAGGGCAGGATGTCGCTCTCCGCCGGGCGCAGCAGCACGTCGTCAAAGGTGAGGCCGGTGTCGATTTGCATGGATGCCACTCTGTTGCGCTGGGTTCGATTCGTGGCGGTTCATGTAAGCGTGCTATGCGAAACGCGCTAGGGTGGAGCGGCAAAATCGGGGGACGTGCCGGTAACGCCGCCAAAGATGGCGATTGCCTGTGCCGTCATGCAGGCATAACGCTGGAAGCGAACAGGTTGAAACCAATCGGGAGTCACTCCATGCGTCACATCATCCTTGCCGGTCTGTTTGCCACGCTTTCCGCAACCCTGCCCGCCGCTTCGGCCTTCGCCCGGCAAGAACAGCCAGTGGAAGCCCAGCACTATTCGGTCGAGACGACGGCGATCGGCACGCTGCTGGACGACCCTGCCGCCGCCGCGATTCTGGAGCGGGTGGTGCCCACCGTCTACGCCAGCGACATGTTCCGCACCATGGGGCGCCCCAACACGCTGCGCACGGCTTCGCAGTACGAGGCCGACCTGACGGAAACCAAGATGCAGGAACTGCAGGCCGAGTTCGACAAGATCCCGGCGGCGGCACCCTCCGGCGAGTAAGCGCGGCCGGGTTCGTACCCGGTTATTGCGCGGTCCAGCCGCCGTCGATCTCGTAATTGGCGCCGGTGATGTTCTGCGCCACGTCGCGGCACAGGAACACCGCCAGCGCCGCGACCTCGTCAGGCTGGGCGAACTTCTTCGTCGGCTGGCGGGCAAGCAGCACGTCGGCGATAACTTGATCGCGCGTCAGCCCGCGGCTTTTCATGGTGTCGGGGATCTGCGCCTCCACCAGCGGCGTCCAGACGTAGCCCGGGCTGATGCAGTTGGCGGTGATGTTCTGCTCTGCCAGCTCCAGCGCGATGGTTTTCGTCAGCCCGAGCACGCCATGCTTGGCCGCGATATAGGCGGCCTTGAACGGGCTGGCGGTGGTGGAATGGGCGCTGGCGGTGTTGATGATCCGCCCCCATCCGCTGCGCTTCATATGCGGCACGGCCAGCCGGCAGGTATGGAACGCACTCGACAAGTTGAGGGCGATGACCTTGTCCCACATGTCGACCGGAAACGCCTCGATCGGGGCGACGTGCTGGATACCGGCATTGTTCACCAGCACGTCGACATTGCCCGCTGTCGCCATCAGTTCTTCGACCCCGGCGGCCGACGTCAGGTCCGCGCCCGAGTGCGTTGCCCCGAGGTTCGCGCACAGCTGGGCAATCTCGTCCGCGTCGCCGAAGCCGTTCAGCACCACTTCTGCCCCCTCCGCCTGCAAGGCGCGGGCGATGGCCAGACCTATGCCCGAGGTCGATCCGGTGACGAGGGCGCGCTTGCCTTGAAGGAACATTTGGCTTTTCCTGCGGTTGGAGTTTCCGCCGGTCCTAGAGCGCAAGCCGCCTCGGTCCAGCGAAAACAGATTTATCCTGCGCAGGGGGACATGGCATGAGGCTCAATCCGTTCAACACCGGCAACATCAACGTCGGCACCACAGGCGGCGGCGGCGGAATGCCCGGCGGCAAGGTCGGCTGCGGCGGCCTCGTCGTCGTGCTGATCGGCGCGCTGGTGTTCGGCATCGACCCGGCGTCCATGCTCGGCACGATGGAGCAGGTGCAGGGCGGCAGCGCCAGCCAGTCCCAGCCGCAGAGCGAAGACGAGCAGGCCATCTGCACCAGCAACGCCTATGCGACCGAGACCTGCAACGCGCTGCAATCGCTCAATCAGACGTGGCAGCCGCTGTTCGCCCAGCAGAACCTGCAGTTCGAGCAGCCGACGCTACGCTTCGCCTCTGCATCGCAGTTCAACACCGGTTGCGGCGCGGGCTCGGTCGGCATGGGACCGTTCTATTGCCCGGCGGACCAGACCATCTACATCGACACCGCCTTCTACGACCAGCTTGACCAGATGAGCGGGCGCGGCGGCGATTTTGCACGCTATTACGTCATCGCGCACGAATATGGGCACCATGTGCAGGCGATCACCGGCCTTGCCGACCAGATCCGCAGCGCGCAGCAACAGAACCCGCGCGGCGCGAACCAGTTGCAGGTCATCATGGAACTGCACGCCGATTGCTACGCCGGGGTCTGGGCGGGCAAGAACCGGTCCGCCGTGGAGTCGGGCGATTTCGAGGAAGGCATGGCCGCTGCCGCCGCAATCGGCGACGACACGCTCACGCAAGGCCGGGTCAGCAGCGAGAACTTTACCCACGGCACCAGCCAGCAACGCATGGAAGCGCTGCGACTGGGTATCGAAACCGGCGATGACGTGGCCTGCGACGACCGCTATCTGCGGACTTAACTCCGGTGGAGGGTGTTCCTCATCTTTCCTGATGAAGCAGGAATACCTCTGAGTCAGCCATGCGCACGGTCCAGACCGTGCCGGCCATGCCAGCGGAGCCGTGACTCGGCGCGCTGACCGCTACAGGAGGCGTCGGGGGCGCTGGTGGCATGACCATTCCGCGTGCTGCACTCATCGTGCCGATGGCGGCGCTTACCGGCACCGAGAGTTCCATGCGCACGGCTCCCCTGTGGCCGCGCTCCATCTGCTCGATCGTGCGTTCGATCTGGCGGATGACCTGTTCGCGCGCGGCCACCGGTATGTCGCGGTCGGTGCGGATCTCCGCCAGCGCCTCGCGCAGGCCGGAGATGGCCTGGGTGTTGAGCGCCGACTGGCACACGATCAGGGCGCGGCGACCATTCTCCAGCTGCCGTTCGACCACAGCGTTCTCGCCCATGCAATCGGGGCCCGCCGAAGAGCCTTCACGCACCACGGCCATGCGGCGGACCTCTGCGGCGGCGCGACGGCCCTCGGCGACAGCCTCTCGCGATTGCGCACGCGCCTCGGCCATTGCCAGGCGCACGTCCCGCTGGACCGCGTCATCCATATCCGCCAGTTCGGCATCGAGATCGGCAAGTTCCGCATCGAGGTCGGCCATTTCCGCATCGTAATCGGCCAGGGCGGCAGCGTGCTCCGCGGCGGCCTCATCGCCGTCGCTGCGCGTCGTGCTGACAACGCGGGTGGACACGTCGTTGCCATCCTCGCTCACGCGGATCACCACGGTTTGGCGACTGCCATCGCCTTCGACCGTGTCCTGTCGGAATTCGCGCATGCCATCGGCCACCTGGGTGACGCCGGATCCCTCGCCGCCACGGCCGGGCGGGTTGTCCGACCGGGCATAGCTGATCGAGGCGGTCAGCGGCAGCGCCAGTGCCGTCGTGGTGATGGCAGCGATGCCCAGGCGGCGGCGGGTGGTGGAATGTTCGGTCATGGCGAGGCTCCGCAGGCGGTGGATGATGGACTTCTCGCCCAGCACCGGACAAGTCAGCGCGCTGGCCATGGGAGCGGCCAGTGCGAGGTGCTGGCCGGCGGCAAAGCCCGCGATCACCTCGGCATAGGCCACCCGTTCGGACCGCGCCCTGCCGGCAACGACGCGCGCATCGCACGCCGCCTCCTGATCCCGGCGCATCGCTCTCCAGCCCCACCAGGCGAGCGGATTGAACCAGTGCAGCGCCAGCAGCGGCTGGGCCGCCAGATTGGCGAGAAGATCGTGGCCGCGATGGTGTGCCAGTTCGTGCGCAATGGCCATGTCGCGGGCCCCGCGGTCGATCCGGCCCATGAAATCCACGGGCAGCGCCACCACTTTGTCGCGAATGCCAAAGGCGACGGGTGCAGTCACCGCCGGCGTTTCCACCAACCGGACCGTTCCTGCATGGCCCATCGGCCGGGCCTCGGCGAGCAAGTCCTGGCGCATCAGGATATAACTGCGAACGCGCAGGGCAAGGAACACGGCCGCGCCCGTCAGCCACAGCGGCACCAACAATTCGGTCGGTGAGAGACCGGCGCCCGCTGATGCAACGCTCTCGCCCGCAGCGGGCAAGATCACGACGAATGCCTCGGCAACAGAGCCATCGACAGCGGCAGGCTCGGCGGGGGCCATCCACGCCGGCAAGACGAGCGGCGGCATGACCAGTCGCAGGAAAGGCAGCGCCCATAACGCATAGGCGACCTGCGGCCCGAAGTGCCGGGCCACCGGGCGGCGGAGCAACATGACGATGCCGATCAGCAGCCCGGTGTAGACGAAGGTATCCACGAGCCAGCCTGCAAGGCCAGCGTTGCCCAACCCGATCGAAGCGAGGGTGCCAGAGGCCGGACCGGACAATCCCGTCGCGGCGCTCACTTCTTCATCTCCGCCAGCAGGGCCTCGATCTCGGCGATGTCCTGCACGGTCAGCGCCTCGCTTTCGAAAAGGTGCGCGAACAGCGGGGCGGCGCGGCCACCGAACAGGCGCTCGACCAGCCGGCGCGATTCCGTGCCGAGATAGGCTGCGCGCTCGATCGTGGGGGTGTAGAGGAAGCGGCGCCCATCGGGCTGGGTCGCCAGCGCACCCTTGGCGACCAGGCGGGACAGCAGGGTCTTGACGGTGGGCATGGACCAGCCGCGCTGATCGCAGACGGTGTCGCACACCTCGGCGGCGGTAAGCGGGCTTTTCTCCCACAACGCCTCCATCACGGCATGCTCGGCATCGCTGATGCGTTCCGGTGCGGTCTCGATTCGTTCGGCCATGACGCCCTCCCTCGGCGTGTCTGCTCCCTGGGCTGACGATTACGCTTGTAATTTGAACGCCGGGTGAATGCAATCCTCGCAGATACTGCCGCGCGAGCTGGCTGCAACGCCCGGCGTTTTCCCGCGCACCCGGAACGGCGGCCGGCGCAGGCGGTTCTCTCGCCATGACCAAGACCTTTCAGAAGCAAGACATTCTCGCCTGGCCACAGATTCGTCTTATCGGCAGCGTGGACGAAGCGATGTACGGCCAGTTTCGCGATCAGCTTTCTGCCGCGCCTACCGATCGGCCATTGCTCATCGCCATCACCACCCTGGGCGGTAATCCGGAAGTCGCCCGCGCCATGGCGGACGATGTGCGCCTGCTGCGCGAGGCGGGGCGCGACATCTGCTTTCTGGGCAAGGCGGCGGTTTATTCAGCGGGGGCGACGTTCATGGCGGGGTTCCCGGTTTCGCACCGTTTCCTGACCGAGGGCACCACGCTGCTGCTGCACGAACGGCAGATCGCCAAGACCATCAACCTGTCCGGTCCCTTGCGCAGCTGTATCGCACAGCTGAAAGGTGCGTTGCATGAAATCGAGCAATCCATCGCCATCGAGGAGCAGGGCTTTCGCGAGATCGTGGACGGCAGCGCGGTCGCGTTCGAGGAACTGCGCGAAAAGGCGCCGGACAACTGGTATATCCCCTGCGACGAGGCCCGCGATCGCGGGCTGATCGCCGAGGTCATCTGACGTCTCCATTGCTATGGCCCTGCGCGGAAGGCAGGATATGGGAATGAAACGCCTGCTCCCCCTCGCCTCGCTGCTGCTCCCGGCTACCCCGCTGTACGCGCAGGAAGCGCCCGAAACAGTCGAGGTGGTGCTGGAAACCACGCGCGGCGACATCGTCATCGCGCTCGAAACGGAGCGCGCGCCTATCACCGCGGGCAACTTCCTGCGCTACGTGGAGGAAGGGCGTCTGGACGGGACCGCGTTCTACCGCGCCATGCCTATCGATTGGGGCGAACAGCACAACGGCCTTATCCAGGGCGGCACCCGTTGGGACCCGGACCGGGTGTTGCCCGGCATCGTGCATGAGCCCACGACACAGACCGGCCTCAGTCATGTGCGCGGGGCCGTATCCATGGCCATGGGCGATCCTGGCACCGCGAACGGGGATTTCACGATCATGCTGGGCGATCAGCCCGGCCTGGACGCCAATCCGCAGGCGGACGATCCGGTCTGGCGCAATGGATACGCCGTCTTCGGCCACGTTACCCAAGGAATGGACGTGGTCGCGGCCATTCACGCCGCGCCGATCGATCCGGACGCGGGCGAAGGCTGGATGCGCGGGCAGATGCTCGCTGAGCCTGTCGTTATCGTGGATGCGCGCAGGGTGCCTGAAGCGTCCTAAGTCCCCGAGCGGCGTTCCCGCTATTGGGTCAGGACACGCTCCAGGATCACAAGAGGTGCGCTGAGCGCGGTCGTCAGGGTCAGAATCCTCTCCAAACGACGTCGGCCCGGCGAATCTCCAACCATCACGATGTCATTGGGGTACACGGTCGGATCGGCATAGTTGCCGCGTTGGATGCCCTCGACGTTATAGACGCCGATGTAGCGATCGTCACCCACCGTGCGAAAAACCAGCACTTCGTCGCGTGCAGCATATTCGTCCAGACCGCCACCCATTGCCACGGCTTCCATCAGGGTGATAGGCCCGTCGATCTCAAAACGCCCAGGCGAGGCAATCTCGCCGCCCACGGTGACGTATTGCTGAGCGCGCGCCGTTACCCGCACGGTCACATCGGGATTGAGAACGTAAGTCTGGCGAAAGCGATTTTCCAACTCGATGCCCAGCTCCTCAGGCGTGCGCCCGATGGCAGAGACCGATCCAATCAGCGGATAAGTAAACGTACCGTTCGCACCGACCTGCACCGTCCGGCTGAGGTCCTCGATGCCGAACAGAACGACCTCCAGCACGTCGAGCGGGCGCAACTGCGCGTCGGTGCTCACGGGCGCGAAATCGGCCACTGTCGGCACGGGCAATTCGGCTGCCGTCGTCACTTGGGATCCCGGCGCGCCGCCGAGCGGCGGCGTAGACGCGCAGGCTGCCAGCAGGGAAAGCGCCGCCAGCGCGATGATCTTGCGAAGATTTTGCAATGTCGGAACCCTTGTTACCTGCACCGTCACGGTTGGCGGTTTGCCTATGCATCTCTTGCAGCTTGCGCAACCGGTAACGCATCGGCGTGGCTGGACGATGAATGTGTCTTGGACAAGTGGCGGGGCGCCGGGGCCGCGTGAACGCGCCTGAACGATCCGCGTTCAGCACTCTTCCGCGGTGTTGCGCGGAATGGGTCCCGGTGGCACGCGGGCCTCGCTCATCCAGAACGGATCGCGGGCAAGCCGGTGACGAGGCGAATAGGCCTGCGCCAGCGCGGCGTAGAGCGCGGGATCGTAGGCCGCCAGGTCGGCGTGGTTCAGGATGCGCTGCCCGTCGACCACCACCAGCTTGTTCGAATCGAACCAGAACTGCGTGCCTTCCGCCCAGTATTCCTGCACCGTCGTCATGGCGTATTCGTTGAACCACATCCGCTGGCCTTGCGCGTTGGCATAAGCTGCCTCGACCTGGGCATAGAGCGCCGGGTCGGCCGCCTGTATTGCGAACAATACGTTGTGGGCGAATTCGTGGACGAGGATCGTCTCGCCGTAATAGCGGCTGGAGCGAAGGCCCAGCACGTCCTCCTCCGCCACCGCCGTGCGCTGCCCGCCGATGCCACGCGCGCGGGCATCCCAGTATGCGCGGTCGCTCAGGGCGCCGATGCGTTCATCATAATGCAGCCGCTCGCACCGGGTCAGGCGGATGTCGTCTGCGGCGGGTTTGGTCCAGTGCGCATTCTCGGGCAGATCGAGCAGCGCCTCGTCCTCGGCGATGACCGACACGGTGTAATCCTGCCGCACCAGTTCGGCCGCGAGATCGGGGCGGGTGGCGAGCATGTCCGCAATCATCGCCTGCGCGGCCGCCAGCGCTTCGTCGCGCACGCGGTCGCTGGAGCGGACGGGGATGCCGGCAGCGGCGACCTGCTTGGTGTAGAACGGCCTGTCCGGCGCCACAGGCATCGCCGCGCAGGCCGCCAGGGCGACCGGCGCGGCCAGCCAGGCGGTCCGCAAACGTATCGTCAATACACCCGCTTCTTGGGCGCGATATACGTGGCGTCGTCGGTCAGCGTGTATTCGTGCACCGGGCGATAGTCGATCGAGACCTTGCCGCCCTTCCCGCCCCAGCCTTCGAACCAGGCGATGGTGTGCTTCATCCATTCCGCGTCGTTGCGGTCGGGGAAGTCTTCGTGCGCGTGCGCGCCGCGGCTTTCCTTGCGGTTCTCGGCGCTCACCATGGTCACGTTGGCCTGGGCCATCAGATTGTCGAGTTCCAGCGTCTCTACCAGGTCGCTGTTCCAGATCAGCGACTTGTCGGTGACGTGGATGTCCTCCATCCGCTTGTTCGTCTCGGCCAGCTGGCGCACGCCTTCGGCCATCAGCGCGCTGTCGCGGAACACGGCGGCGTGCTTCTGCATGGTCTGCTGCATCTCCCGCCGGATCGCCGCGGTGGGCGAACCGCCGCTGGCGTGGCGGAAATGATCGAGCCGGCCCAGCGCCATTTCCGCGCTGTCCGCGGGCAATTCGTCATGGGCGGTGCCGGGCTTGATGATGTCCTTCAGGCGGTGCCCGGTCGCACGACCGAATACCACGAGATCGATCAGCGAGTTGGAGCCGAGACGGTTCGCCCCGTGGACCGAGACGCAGGCCGCCTCGCCAACTGCGAAGAGGCCGGGCACCACGTGATCCGGGTTGCCATCCGGCCCCAGCGTCACGACCTCGCCGTGATAGTTACACGGGATGCCGCCCATGTTGTAGTGCACCGTCGGGGTGACGGGCAGCGGCTGGCGGGTCAGGTCGACGCCGGCGAAAATCTTGCCGCTTTCGGTGATGCCGGGCAGGCGCACGGCCAGCACCGCGGGATCGATGTGGTCGAGGTGCAGGAAAATGTGATCCTTCTCCGGACCGACGCCGCGCCCCTCGCGCATTTCCAGCGCCATAGAGCGGCTGACCACGTCGCGGCTCGCCAGATCCTTGGCGGACGGGGCGTAGCGTTCCATGAAGCGCTCGCCCTCGGAATTGGTGAGGTATCCGCCCTCGCCCCGCGCGCCTTCCGTAATCAGCACGCCTGCGCCGTAAATGCCGGTGGGGTGGAACTGCACGAATTCCATGTCCTGCATCGGCAGGCCGGCGCGCAGCACCATGCCGCCGCCGTCGCCAGTGCAGGTGTGCGCGCTGGTGGCGGTGTAATAGCAGCGGCCGTAACCGCCCGTCGCTAGCACTACCGAATGGGCACGGAACCGGTGGATGGTGCCATCGTCCATACACATCGCGATCACGCCGACGCAGCGACGGTTGGCGCCCTCGCCCGTCATGATCAGGTCGATGGCGAAATATTCGATGAAGAAGTCCGCGGCGTACTTCAGGCTCTGCTGGTAGAGCGCATGGAGCATCGCATGCCCCGTGCGGTCGGCAGCGGCGGCGGTGCGCTGCACGGGCGGGCCTTCGCCCATGTTCTGCATGTGCCCGCCAAAGGGCCGCTGGTAGATCGTGCCATCCTCGTTGCGGCTGAAGGGCACGCCCGCGTGCTCCAGCTCATAAACCGCGGCGGGCGCCTCGCGCACCATGTATTCGATGGCATCCTGGTCGCCCAGCCAGTCCGATCCCTTGACGGTATCGTACATGTGCCACGACCAGTGATCGGGCGAATTGTTGCCGAGGCTGGCGGCGATGCCGCCCTGCGCTGCGACCGTGTGGCTGCGAGTGGGGAAGACCTTGGTGATGCAGGCCGTCTTCAGCCCCGCCTCGGCAGAGCCCATCGTGGCGCGCAGGCCGGAACCGCCCGCACCAACCACGACCACGTCATAGGTGTGGTCGATGATCTTGTAGGCAGGCTGCGTGGTGCTGGTCGTATCGGTCATGGTCACATGCCCCCCGCGGCTGCCGGAGCGACCGGCGCCGGTGCGCCCGCTCCCGTCACGATCAGGAAAAGAAAGAACAGCGCCGCCACCGCGCCCACGATGGTGAACAGGTTCAGCGCCAGAATTACCGCGAAACGGTTGCCGATGGCGTGGACGTAATCCTCGATCAGAACCTGCAGCCCCAGCCGCGCGTGCCAGAAGGTGGACACGATCATCAGCGCCACCATCAGCGCGGGCAGCGGCCCCGACAGCCAGCCGGTGACCGTCGCGTGGCTGAGATCGGGCAGCAGCAGCAGCGATACGATTAGGAACAGCACCGTCACCAGGTTGCCGACCGCCGTGAAGCGTTGCAGCAGCCAGTGGTGCGAACCGTGATGCGAGGAACCAAGGCCGCGCACGCGGCCGATGGGAGTGCCCAGGCCCATAGTCAGATCCCCCGCTCTACGATGATATACAGCCACACGATCGCGGTCAGCAGCACGCCCGAAGCGATCGATACCCACGAATAGGTGCGGTTGGTATCCAGATCGTAGCCCGCGCCGGTATCGAGCACGAAGTGGCGGATGCCCGAACTCGCGTGGTTGAAGAACGCCCAGGTCAATCCGATCAGCACGGCGATGCCATACCAGCTGCTCGCGTGATCGGAGAAGGTGGCATAGGCATCCGGTCCGCTGGCCAGCGCGCCCAGCCACCACCCCAGCACGCCCAGGCCGACGATCGCCATGCCGTCTCCCGATACGCGGTGGAGGATCGAGACCGTCATGTGCGGCCCCCATTTCCAGATGCTGAGATGCGGCGATAGCGGGCGATCGGCCATGGTAATTCCGTTGCTTGCGTGGGTCGCCATCCCTCTAGCGAATGCGCGGCGCGAGGCAAGCGCGGCCTTTCGCCCGTCTGTCGGCATCGCTATGGCGGGGTCCATGATCAACATTCTCGTCACCGGATCCAGTCGCGGCATCGGCCAGGCCATCGCCGACCAGCTGCGCGAACGCGGCGCACGCGTCGTCGGCCATGCCACCACCCGGATCGACGAGGAGACGATTCCCGCCGACTTTTCCGATCCCCCCGCTGCCCAGGTGTTGTGGCAGGATGCGCTGGAAATGCTGAACGGGCGGATCGACGTGCTGGTCAACAACGCCGGCCTGTTCGCCGCCAACCCGATCGACGGGTCCGACATCGAGTGGCTGGACAACTGGGAGGATACGCTGCGCATCAACCTGACCAGCGCGGCGCAGCTCAGCCGGTTCGCGGTTCGCCACTGGCAGGATAGGGCGCGCGGCGGCAGTGCGCCTGGCGGCAGGCTGGTCCACATCGCCAGCCGCGCCAGTTATCGCGGCGACAGCCCGGCGCACTGGCACTATGCCGCGGCCAAGGCCGGCATGATCGGGATGCACAAGTCCATTGCGCGCGGCTATGCTGCCGAAGGCATTCTCAGCTTCGCCATCACACCGGGTTTCACCGACACGGGCATGGCCGAGGACTATCTCGCCAGCCGTGGCGGGCCGGGCCTGCTGGCGGACATTCCGCTTGGCCGCGTGGCCGAACCCGAGGAGATCGCCGATATCGCGGTGTTCTGCGCGCTCGATGCCCCTGCCAGCATGACCGGCGCCGTGATCGACGCCAATGGAGCCAGCTTTGTCCGCTAGAACCCTTGCCGCCGCAGCGTTGATCCTGGCCACGGCCGGCTGCGCCACCACGCCTGCCGCCCCCGCCCTGACGCCTGCAACCCTTGCGCAGAAACAGGCGCAGTGCGCAGGCAAGGAAGATAGCTGGGTTGCCCCCGCGCCGCCGGTCCGCGTGTTCGGCAATACCTACGATGTCGGCACCTGCGGCATCACCGCGCTGCTGGTCACCTCGGCACAAGGGCACGTGCTGGTCGACAGCGGAGCGCCGGACGTTGCCGGTCAGATCGTCGCCAATATCCGCGCTCTGGGTGCTGACCCGGCGCAGGTCGCATGGGTGCTGTCCAGTCATGAACATTATGATCACGTCGGCGCGACGGCCCAAATCATGCGCATCACCGGCGCGCGCGCGGCGGCGCTGTCTGCGGCACGTGACCAGCTGGAAAGCGGACGCGCGCTGCCCGAGGATCCCCAAGCCGCCAGTCTCGCTCCGTTCGAAGGTTTCCCGGTTGCCCGCGCCTTGCGCGATGGCGAAACCCTGATTGCAGGTCCGCTGGCCTTTACCGTGCATGCCAATCCGGCACACACGCCCGGCTCCGCCAGCTGGACCTGGCAAAGTTGCGAAGGGGCAATCTGCCGCACCATGGCCTATGCCGACTCGCTCTCCACACCTGCCGCAGATGGCTATCGCTTCGGCGATCACCCGGATTACGTGGCCCAGGTGCGGCGCGGGTTTGCCGCTGTTGCAACGCTTCCCTGCGACATCCTGCTGACACCGCACCCTTCTGCCAGTCGGCTGGGGGAACGCATGGCTGAGGGCTCGCTTGTCGATGCCGGCGCCTGTCGCGCCTATGCCGCCCGGTCCGAGGCCGCGTTCGACGCCATGCTGGCGCGGGAGAATGCGCGATGAGCTGGAAACTGTCCGCCGTCGCCCCGCGCGAGAGCATCGAATCCGCGCTGGACGCTGCCGAGGGCCGGGACGACGGCATGGTCCTTACCGCGTTCGAGGTCGATCCTGCCGATGGCGAGATCTGGCAGCTCGATGCCTATTGCGAAGGCAAGCCGGGCAAGGCCGAGCGCGCCGCTATCCTCGCGCTGTTTGCCGGCACCGCGCCGGATCTCTTGGCCGAGGAACTGCCGGAAACCGACTGGGTTACCGAGAGCCAGCGCGGCGTCGAACCGATCCGCGCCGGCCGCTTCCATGTCCACACGCCCGACCATCCGGCAAGCGACGAGCGCGGCATCACCAGTTTCTGCATTCCCGCCGCCCAGGCATTCGGCACCGGTCACCACGAAACGACCGCCGGGTGCCTGACCATGCTCACTGCCATGCACGCCGCCGGGCTGCGCCCGCGCCACGTGGCGGACATCGGCACGGGCACGGGACTGCTCGCCTTTGCCGCGATGGACCTGTGGCCGCGCGCCGTGGTCACCGCCAGCGACAACGATCCGGTGTGCGAGCCCGCCGTGCTGGAGAACGCCCGGTTCAACGGCGTGGCGCTGGGCAAGGGCCCGGGCGAACTGACCATGCTGATAGCGGAAGGGATGGACGCCCCGCTGCTCGAGGCTGCCGCGCCGTTCGACCTGCTGATCGCCAACATCCTCGCAATGCCGCTGATCGAAATGGCGCGGGATTTTGCCGAGGGTGTCGCGCCGCGCGGATCGATCCTGCTCTCGGGCCTGCTGACCCGGCAGGAAGACGCGGTGAAGAACGCCTACCGCCGCGCAGGATTTCGTCTGCAGAGCCGCCTCGTTTCGGGCGACTGGTCTATTCTGTGGCTGCGGCACCGGTATCGCGGATGATACGCCGCGCCATCCGCGTCGTGCTTGGCACCATCGCGGTGCTGGGAGGCGTGGTGGCAGCCTACCTGCTCGCCGGGTGGGTCGGCAGCTCCCTCCCTCGCAATACCGACTGGCAGCAGCCTGCCGAAGGGGTGGTCCTTCTGGTGGAGACCAACGGCACCCACACCGGCATCGTCGTTCCCGTCGCCAATGCCATCAAGGACTGGCGCGAGACATTCCCCAATGCCGGCCGCGTGGCACCCTTTTATGGCGAAATGCCCACGCATCTTGCCATCGGTTACGGCGAGCGCGAGGTTTTCCTGGGCGTGCCGACCTGGAGCGATCTCAGCCTTGCCACGGTGCTGCGCATCGCCAGTGTTGGCGGGGAGGCGGTGATTCGCGTCAGCCCCTACGTCCGCCCGGCGCCGGGGGACAATTATCGCCCCATCACCATCACCCAGACGCAATACCGCCGCCTCGTCACCGCGATCGAGCGCGAACTGCCCGCCATTGCCGCCGGTGCGGACCGCCGGGAATTGCGCGGCACCTACGCTCTCGACAGCTACTACGAGGCGCTGGGAAGCTATAGTCTGGTCAACACCTGCAACAGCTGGGTCGGCGCGCGACTGGCGGAGGCAGGCCTGCCCATGGGGCGCTGGACGCCGATGGCGGGCGGCGTGATGAAATGGATCCCGCGCCCCGCAAATATTCGACAAGCGACCTGACAGCCCACAATTGTAAGTCGGCAGGCTCGGACTGGCGACAATGCAGCCCGCTTGGTCGCTTGTCCTCCTTGGCGGCGGATAGACTGCGATGCGCCGCAGTTGGATAGACAAGCGGCGCTATCGTGCCCGCCTTCCACGACATGAGGAGAAGCCACAATGTCAGCCCCCAAGAACCTCGAAGATTGCTACACCCACGAGTTGCAGGACAACTGGTCCGCCAACGACCAGATGGCCAAGGTCGTGCGCGAACTCGCCGATAAGACCAAGGACAGCAAGCTCAAGGACCGGTTGACCAAGAGCGCCGACGGCATCGACAAGCACACCGAGACTGTAAAGTCGCTGCTGGAAGACTTCGACATTTCCGAAAAAGAGCACTGCAAGGGCATGGAAGGCCTCGTGAAAGAGGCAAAGAAGCACGCCATCGAAGAGGACATCGAGAACGACGATGTGCGCGATGTCATCATCATCTCGCAGTATCAGCGCATGTGCCATTACGGCATCTGCGGCTTCGGCACTGCCAAGGCCTATGCAGAGGCGCTGGGCAAGAAGGACCACGTGACCAAGCTCGATACGATCACCGCCGATTGCTATCAGGCGGACCAGAACATGACCGATCTGGCCGAACGCTGCCAGAACATGCAGGCCAAGGCCTGATTGATCTGGTGTGATGGAGGGGAGCCGGGATGCCTTCGGGCGTTCCGGCTCCCTTCGCTTCTAACGTGCGCGCCGTGAATGCTCGGTTCCGCCTTATCCCGCCGCGTCGGCCACGATCGTTGCCCAGCCCGCCTCGTCGATAACCTCGATTCCCAGTTCGGCAGCCTTCTTGAGCTTGCTGCCCGCACCGGGCCCGGCCACGATAAGGTCGGTCTTGGCACTGACCGAACCGGCGACCCTGGCTCCCAATCGCTCGGCTTGCGACTTCGCCTCGTCACGACTCATTGTTTCCAGTTTACCGGTGAATACCACCGTCTTGCCGGCAACCCGGCTGTCGATCGTGGCAACTTCGAAACGGGGTGGGTTCACTTGCGAAAGCAGATCGTCCCACACGGCACGATTGTGCTCCTCATGGAAGAAATCGCCTAGCGCCTCCACCACTGCAGCGCCGATCCCATCGATGGCAGTCAATTCGGCGGCAGCCTCCGCGTCACCTGCCCTCGCCTTCTCCGCCGTATCACGAACCGCGGACAAGTCGTGGAAATGCTTCAACAAGTCGCGCGCCGTTACGGCGCCGACATGGCGGATGCCCAGGCCGAACAGCAAGCGCGCCGCATCTGGCATCCGCTTGGCTTCGATGGAGGCCAGCAGATTGTCTACGGACCTCTCCTTCCAACCCTCCAGCGCGAGGATGGCGTCCCGCCGCCGTCGCAAGCGGAAAATGTCGGCGGGGCTTTCCAGCCACCCGAGGGCAAAGAACTGGTCGATCGTCTTCTCGCCCAGACCCTCAATGTCGAGTGCGGCGCGGCTGACAAAATGTTTCAATCTTTCCGTGCGTTGCGCGGGACAGATGAGACCGCCCGTACAGCGCACGTCGACCTCGCCCTCCTCCGCCACGGCCTCGCTGCCGCAGTCGGGGCAATGGTCCGGAAAGGCGAAGGCCGGGCGCTGCTCGTCGCGGGTCAGGTTCTCGACCACCTGCGGGATCACGTCGCCCGCGCGCTGGATGATGACCCTGTCGCCAGGCCGCGCACCGAGGCGAGCGATCTCGTCCCGGTTGTGGAGCGTCACGTTGGTGACCGTGACCCCGCCCACCAGGACCGGAGCAAGACGGCCGACCGGCGTCAGTTTGCCCGTCCGTCCGACCTGGATGTCGATGGCCTCGATCACGGTTTCAGCCCGCTCTGCCGGGAATTTGTGCGCCAAGGCCCAGCGCGGTGCCTTGGCGACGAAACCCAGCCGCGCCTGCCAATCCAGCCGGTCAACCTTGTAAACCACGCCGTCGATATCATAAGGTAGATCAGCGCGTTGCGCGGCGATTTTCGCATAATGCGCGAGCATCGCATCCACGCCCTCGACCTGTGCGAAAAGCGGGCTAACGGGCAGGCCCCAGCTTTCGATGACGCGCACGACGTCGGCCTGGGTTTTACCCGGCACTTCGCTCGCCGCGCCCCAGCCGTGCGCCCAAAACCGCAGGGGCCGCGCGGCGGTAACGCTGGCATCCTTCTGCCGCAAGGAGCCTGCCGCCGCGTTGCGCGGATTGGCGAACAGCTTGGCGCCCGCTGCCTCTTGCGCGGCGTTGAGCGCAGCAAAGTCCGTCTTGCTCATGTAGACCTCGCCGCGCACCTCGAACAGGTCTGGAGAATTCCCGGCAAGTCTTTGCGGAATATCCCTAATGTGGGCGACGTTGGCAGTGACATTCTCGCCCACGCTGCCATCTCCGCGCGTCGCGGCGAGAACCAGTTTGCCGTGCTCATAGCGCAGTGAGCACGACAGACCGTCGATCTTGTCCTCGGCAGTGAAGGCGACAGGCTCAGCCTCGGCGAGCGACAGGAACCTGCGCACCCGCGCCACGAAGTCGGCCACCTCCTCTGGCGAAAAGGCGTTGTCGAGGCTCATCATCCGCACCGCATGGGTGACCTTGGACAGGGGCGAGGCGCTGACCTCGTGTCCCACGCCCTGCGACGGCGAGTCCGCCCGCACCAGGTGCGGGAAGGCAGTCTCCAGCTCTGCGTTGCGGCGCACCAGTGCATCGTATTCGGCGTCGGAAATATCCGGCGCGTCCTCGGCATGATAGAGCCGGTTGGCGCGCGCAATCGCCTTGGCCAATCGCATCAGTTCGTTGGCGGCGTCAGCTTCTGAGATGTCCAACATCGAATGACTATTGCGCGATGATCTGCGGGTCGCTGGTGAACTGCCAGGCGTCGCCCTGCCATACGGCGGTGTAAAGCTGGCTGGGCGAGGCGGCGCCCTGCACATTGTAACTCGCCCAGCCGGTGCAACGGCTGTCGGACTGGCAGGTGAAGCTGTGCAGGGTGTGCACCAGCGCCGGTTCCTCCGTCTCCTGGTCCATCCACCCTTCGGCCGTCAGCGTGCAGCGCGACAGCGGCGCGAGCTGCGGGAAGCGGGCGATCAGTGCCGTTTCATCAGCGGGTGCCAATGCCACCGCCTCACGCCCGTCGTGCACCGCGGCGCAGACCGTGGGCGGATCGGTGATGTCGGCGGAGAAGTAACTGGCGAGAATGTTCTCCATCATCGCTACCTGCGGCGCGTCCTGCCGCGCGGCAAGCGCGGGCAGCGCGCCCGGTTCGCTTTCCGGTGGCGTTGCGACGCAGGAAGAAAAGACCAAAAAGGCCGAAGCAAGCGACTTTCTCATTTCACACAACCCACCTGTTCAAGCGTTCAATTTCAACCCAGCGCCGACCCCTGCGCTGCATACGATAAGTATTTCCGCTCGCATGCGTTTCTATTCCGACAAGGCATTCAAGGCTCGACGGGCAGACCAGGCCGGAAATTTTGAGATGGCCTGCCTCCTCACCATCGGGGCCGAAGTAATAAGTCAAAGCCCCAAACATGCCGAAATCACCCTCGACGACATGGGATGTGCATTCACCATCAAGGACTGGGATCAGTCCTATGTCACGCAATTCCTGGGCGACTACAGGCATGTCCAAGCTGACTTCCGTGGATAGACACAGGAACTCGTTTTCTTGCGACGCTGCGATAGCGGCGAAGCCTTCCTCGCCTACCCAACCTAGAAGAAACGATCTGATGCTGGCAGCGACAGCACGGGATTCGTTTTGCCGGGATTGTGGAGGAGGAGCGGAGATTGCGCTGAGCAAGCCGATAATCCCGCACAAGCCGCCAGCAAAGAAGGCCGCCCCGCGATCCATCACACCCGCTCCAGCAACCGATCCGCCTGCGCCCGCGCCTCGGGCGTAACCTCCGCGCCGCTGAGCATGCGCGCGATTTCTTCCTGGCGCCCGCCCTCGTCCAGCCGCGCGACGGAGGTGCGGGTGACGGTGCCCTCGTTGGATTTGGCGATCAGATAATGCATGCCGCCACGCGCCGCGACCTGGGGCGAGTGGGTGACGGCAAGCAGCTGCCCGCCATCCGCCAGGCGCGCGAGCCGTTCGCCGATGGCACTTGCCACCGCGCCGCCCACGCCGCGGTCGATCTCGTCGAAGATCACCGTGGCCGCCCCGCCCTGCTCGGCCAGCGCCACCTTCAGCGCCAGGATGAAGCGGCTGAGCTCGCCACCGCTGGCGATCTTGCCGAGCGGGGCAAAGTCGGCGCCGGGATTGGTGGAAATGAGGAATTCGACCGCGTCCATGCCGCCCGCGCCCCAGCGCTCCTCGGGCAATTCGCGCACGTCGGTGCGGAAACGCGCGGCATCGAGCTTCAATGGCGCCAGTTCGCCCGCGACCGCTTTATCCAGGCGCTCGCCAGCGGCCACGCGGGCATCGTGCAGCGCCCGGGCGGCCGTGCGGTAGGCTGCGCCTGCCGCCGCCTCTGCGCGTTCGAGATCGGCGAGATCGGCGTCCCCCTGTTCGATCGCGTCGAGCCTGCCGCGCAGCGACCGCATTACCTCGGGCAGGTCATCGACCTGCACCGCGTGCTTGCGCGCCAGCGCGCGCAATTCGAAAAGGCGCGTTTCAATCCGGTCCAGCTCCAGCGGATCGTGGGTGAGCGCCTGCGCGGCGGCCTCCAGCTTTTCCTCCGCCTCTCCCGCCTCGATTACCGCGCGATCGAGTGCGGCCAGCGCCTCTGCCAGCAGGGGATGTTCGGGTGCGATCCTGTCCAGCTTACGGGCCGCCGAACGCAGGCGAGCAAGCGGGGAATCCGACCCGTCCCACACCAGGCGCAGGTCCTCCAGATCGCCCTGCAGCTTCTCGCCCTTCTGCATGTCGGTGCGCGTGCCGGCCAGCGTCGCCTCCTCGCCGGTTTCCGGCTCCATCGCGGTCAGTTCGGCAAGATGCGCAACCAACAGGTCCTCGTCCGCCCTTGCCTGCGCAATGCCGGCGCGTGCCGAGGCCAGCGCCTCGCGCGCCGTGCGCCAGGTATCCCACGTCGCGGCGACACCTGCCGCCTCGGCGCCGGCGAAGCGATCGAGCAAGGCCCGGTGGCCGCGCGGATTCACCAGCCCGCGATCATCGTGCTGACCGTGCAGTTCGACCAGCGAACCGGCAAGCTGGCGCAGCAGCGCGACGCCCACCGGCTGATCGTTGACCCATGCCTTCGAACCGCCGTCCGCCTTTACCCGCCGGCGCACGATCATCGCCTCGCCCGGTTCGATCTCTACCTCAGCCTCGGCCAGCGCCTGGACGATGGGGACAGGTAGCTGCTCGAATTCGAAACTGGCGGTAACGCTTGCCTGCTCCTCTCCGGCACGCACCAGTGCGCTGTCGGCGCGTTCGCCCAGCACCAGGCCCAGCGCATCGAGCAGGATCGACTTGCCCGCACCCGTTTCCCCGGTCAGCACGCCAAGACCCGGCCCGAAAGCGAGGTCGAGCGCGTCGATCAGCACGATATTGCGAATGGCGAGCGTGGTCAGCATGGCGTTGTCGCCTCTGGCAATAAGGCTCGGCCCGTCGCGGCGCAACGATGGCCGGTCGCAATTGGGTGGAGGAGTCTGAAATTGTTAAGGTGTTTATGGCGAAGTGCAGACTGGAAGTCCTGGAGGGTCATTTCACCATGTCGGTGCTCACCATACGCGCCCATCGTCGCTACGCCTTGCGGATGCCTGTGCGCCTGCAGGGCGAAGGGCGCACGACCGCGCCCTGCTTGCTGATCGAACTGTCGCAACAGGGCGCCCGGCTCAGCAACCTGGGGCAGGCACAATTCCAGCCCGGTGATCCGGTGCGGTTGCTGACCGGCTGTGGCAAGGACCTTGCCTGCACCGTGCGCTGGGCCCGCGAAGGGCGCGCCGGTTTGCGTCTCGACCAGGCACTTCATGCCTTCGAAATGATCGAGCTGCTGGATGTGAACCGCCGCGAATACGCTGCGGCGTAAGGCGTTCAGCCCCCCGTACGCTCGGGCGTATGGCGTTCCATCAGCGCAAAGGCGCGTTCGTACCATTCGTTGCCCGGATAGTTCGCGCCCAGCACTGCGGCATAACGCTGCGCCTCCTCGGGCACGCCGATCGCCAGGTTCGATTCGACCAGGCGGAAGAGCGCCTCCGGCGTGTGGCTGGTGGTCTGGTAATCCTCGACCACGTTCTGGAACCGCAGAGCCGAAGCCAGCCATTGCCCGGTGCGCTGATAGAACCGCCCGATTTCCATTTCCTTGCCGGCCAGGTGATCGTTGACGAGATCGATCTTGGCCCGCGCATCGGCGGCATAGGGGCTGCGCGGATAGCGTCGGACGATTTCCGTCAGCGCAGCCTGCGCCTGCCGGGTAATGGCCTGATCGCGCTCCACGTCGCTGATCTGCTCGTAATAGCTCATGGCGATGAGGTAATACGCGTAAGGCGCATCCTGATTGCCCGGGTGGATCTGGAGGAAGCGCGTCGATGCCTGGATCGATTCGTTGTAATCGCGATTGGCATAATAGGCGAAGGCGCTCATCAACTGGGCGCGGCGGGCCCACGGCGAATAGGGGTGCTGGCGCTCCACCTCGTCGAACAGAGCCGCCGCGGTTTCCAGATCGCCGCGATCGAGCCGATCCTTGGCGGCGGTGTACAACGTTTCCACGTCGCGCGCGACGTAGGCGACGTCGGTCGCACTGCCACCGCTGCCGCCCCCACCCGCACAACCGGCCAATACCGTGGCGGAAGCCGCCGCAACAAGCGCCGTGCGCATCGTCTTCGTCGAAATCATGCCGAGGCCTATAGCTATGCGCGGGCTGAACGCCAAGTGAAGTCGACATGGTGAAATCGGCACGGCGAAGTCGCCACGTGCTCACGATCCCCATCTGCAGGGCCGCCGCGCGTGCAGGCTGGCAAATTGCGCCGGGCTTTCCTATAGCCTGAGCCGATGGCGAGGCCCCTTTTCGAACTCAACCCCGATCTCGATCGCGACGCGCTGGCGGCCCGCTTTGCGCGCGATACGCGGTTGCAGATTGCCGATGTGCTTACCGATGCCACCGCGCGTGAACTGCGCGGCATCATGGAGCACGCGACGCCGTGGGGCGTGGCGTTGCAGGCCGGGGCGACCGGCACCGCGCGCACGTTCCACGCCGCCGACATGCGCGACCCCGCGATCGCCCACGAGGCGCTGGAACTGGGCAAGGCGACCGACCGCGCGGCCGCGCAGCGCGATTACGCCTATCGTGCCTTGCGCTATTCGCTGGTCGAAGGCGTGCAAAAAGGCTGGCAGCCCGGCGGCCCGTTCGAGATCCTGCTGGAACACCTGAATGCCCCGCCGTTCCTGCAACTGATGCGCGAGGTGACGGGCATCCCGGCTCTCGCCAAGGCCGATGGCAGTGCCAGCTGTTTCGGCCCGCAGCATTTCCTCGGCCGGCACATCGACAGTCACATGGCGGAAGGCTGGCGCATCGCCTACGTCCTCAACCTGACGATCGACGACTGGCATCCCGACTGGGGCGGATACCTGGTGTTCTACGACGACGCGGGCGACATCGTGCAGGGGTTCCGGCCGCAGTTCAATACGCTCAACCTGTTCGCGGTGCCGCAAAGCCATGCGGTCACCTACGTCCCGCCTTTCGCGCCCAAGGGCCGCTACGCCATCAGCGGTTGGCTGCGCGACCGGTGAGCGGGCCAGGGTCGGGGCCGATGCCGGGGGGCGAGGCAGCGGCGGCCAACAGCGCGGGCCATGCGGCGATGAAGGCAGGTGACGCGGCGACGGCGGCCAGGCAGTTTGCCCGCGCCGTCGCGCTGGCGCCCGATGCATTCGACTTCCGGCTCAATCATGCCATCGCGCTCAACGCCGTGGGCCGGCCGGCGGAGGCCCTGCAGGCCCTGCGGAGGGTCGAGGACACCGGGCGGGCCAATGCCGCCTATTGTTCGACGCGCGGCACCGTGGAGCGCGCCCTGGGTGACAAGGCTGGCGCCGCGCAGTGGTACGACCTAGCCCTCGCGCTCGACCCGCAGCGACCCCGCGCCCTGCATGGCCGGGCACGCACCGCCATCGAGCGCGGCGAGCCCGATGCGCTGGTGCGGTTCGACCAGGCGCTGGCGGCCAACCCGGCCGATCCCGATCTGTGGCTGGGCAAGGCGCAGGCGCTCGATGCCTTGGGCCAGCGTGCCGATGCGCGGGCGCTGATGGAGCAGATCGCCGCGCAGGCACCGGCCTGGGGCGAAGGGCTGCGGTTCCTGGCCCAGTTGCGACTGGCTGCAGGCGAGAGCGATTTCGCAGCGCACTACGCCGAGGCTGTCGAACGGGTGCCCGGCGATCCGGGCTTGCCGGTCGAATGGGCGCGCGTGCTCTCCGGCCATGACCGCAACGGCGAAGCGGCGGAGGTCATGGCACGCGCGCGCGCGGCATTCCCCGATATGCCCCGGCTGGCCCTGCTTCACGCCGGCTACCTGAGCGCCAGCGGCGACGATGCGCAGGCGGAAGCGCTGTTCGCCGCCAGCACGCTCGAAGACGAGGAACGCCTGGTGCAGGAGGGGCGGCACGCGCTGCGGCGCGGCGACCTCATGCGCGCGGAAACGGTGCTGTCACGCGCCCTTGCGCTCAACCCCGACAGCATCGCCGGCTGGGCCCTGCGCGATCTGGGCTGGCGGCTGTCTGGCGATGCCCGGCATGACTGGCTGCACGGGCAGGACGGGCTGGTGCGGATGGTGCCGCTCCGCGATGCCGACAAGGTGCTGCCCCCGGCCATTGCGCGCCTGCACGATCTGCACGACAGCGCCTCCTTCCCGCTCGGCCAGTCGCTGCGCGGCGGCACCCAGACGCGCGGGCTGTTGTTCGACCGGCACGAACCCGAATTCGCCGCGTTGCACGGGGCGATCCGGGACACGCTGGACGATTACCGCAACAACCTCCCACCACACGACGCGGCGCATCCGCTGTTGAAACATCGCGACAGGCAATGGCACGTCACCGGATCGTGGTCCGTGCGGTTGTCGCACGGCGGCGACCACCACGCCCCGCACCTCCACCCGGAAGGCATCGTCTCATCCGCATGTTATTGCGAATTGCCGGGTGAGGCTGCCATGGCCACGCACGAACGCGCAGGGTGGATCGAACTGGGTCGGCCAGCACCGGACCTGCGCCTCGACCTGCAGCCGATCGTCTCGCTAGAACCTGTGGAAGGCCACCTCGCCCTGTTCCCGAGCACGCTCTATCACGGCACCCGGCCGTTTCCACGGGGGCGGCGGATGACGGTCGCCTTCGACGCGACGGCGAACCAGGGGATGCGTCGATGAGCGACGGGGACGGTGACCGTGCGGCGTGGGAAGCCTTCTGGCGCGAAAACGGCACCGCCCAGTGGCGGGTAGGCAGTTGCCTGCCCGCAGCGCAGGCACTCGCCCACATGGAGGCGCAGGTCTGGTCGGCGTTTGCCAAGACCTTGCCGGCCAAGGCCCGGGTACTCGACTTGGGAACGGGCGACGGGCGGGCGATGGCCGCATTGCTGCGGGCGCGGCGGGACCTGAAGCCGATCGGCATCGACATGGCCGGCACCCTTCCCCCGCCCCCACGCGGAGCAAAGATGCTGCCGGGCGTGATGATGCACGAACTGCCCTTCCCCCCCGCCCATTTCGCCGGGGTAATCAGCCAGTTCGGTTTCGAATACGGAGACATCCATGCGACCGCAGCGGCAATCGCGCGGGTGTTGCAGCCCGGCGGCAGAATCGGCCTGATCGTCCACCGCGAGGACAGCCCGATCATCGCGCATAACCGCGAACGCGCGGGCCAGATCAGGTGGGCGCTGGAGGACCAGGGGCTGGCAGACAAGGCCCTGCGCAACCTGCAACTGCGCGCCTCCGGTATCCTCGCGCTTCCCAGCGATATTGCGGAGGCGCCCGAGCGCGCTGTCAGCCTGTTCGGCCCGCAGTCCGCTGGCTGGGAAATTGCCGAGGCCATCTGCCGCACGCTGCTTTCCAGCAGGCACGAGATGCCTGCCCAAACTGCGGCCATCGTCCGCCAGATCGTGGCAAAGGCCAAGGCCGAACTTGGCCGCATCGGTTCGCTCGAACGGGCCGCGCAGGCCTCGGGTCTGGGCGAAAAGATTGCCGCAGCCATCGTGGCCACCGGGATGATCGCCGAGGTAACCGGCGCCTTGGACGATGGCAAGGCCGCCACTCCGCTGGCGACCTGTCTCACCTTTCGCAAGCCGCGATAACCCAGTCCAAGCGCCGCGCCCTGCCGGTTCGCCTGTAAGGCGCGGCTCCGCTTTGCAGAACCGCGCGTTCGCCGCGCTTTCGCTAAATAGAATTCCGTCGGAAAAAACAAAAAAGGGCGGGAGACCCGAAGGTCCCCCGCCCGTTTTGTGTAGCGATCGCTCGCCCGGTTGTCGCTTAGAAGCGGAACAGCACCGAGGCGAAGAAGTCGCGGCCAAGCGTGTCGTAGACGCTCGGGTAGGTGTTGGCCTGCTCCTGGTTGTCACCAAGCAGCGTGCCGTTGTTGGTGTTGCTGACGATGATTCCGTCGAACGTCGGGGTCATCGGCAGGGTGTCGAACACGTTGTTCACACCGACCGTGAAGGTGACGTTCTCACGGAAGTCATAGCCAAGCGTCAGATCCACGAGATCGTAGGCCGGGATACGCTCGGTTCCGTTGAAATCGCCGTAGTCGACGGTGTCATCGTCATCATCGACCGCCGACAGGTGGCGCCAGCGGGTCGAGAAGGTCAGCGGACCATCGACGTAGGTCGCACGGGCCGTCCACTTGAACGTCGGCGTGGGCTGACCGCAAGCGGTACCGAACACACCGGCGCAATCGAGCAGGTCGGAGTCTGGGGTGGCCAGGAACGAGCTTTCCTCGGTCCAGGTGCCCAGGAAGTTCAGGTTGAGGTCCGAACCGCCATTGCCGAGCAGCGAGAAGTCCAGGTCCATGTTGTAGGAAACCTGAAGATCGATACCCGAAACCACGAACTCAGCGATGTTCTGAGCGCCGAGAACAGGGGTCGAGTCGACGTCGATCGCACCCTCGGGACCGCGGATGTCTCCGAACCCGAAGAAGGGTCCGCACAGCGGGTTGCCCGCATCCTGGAACTGGTCGAAGCACAGGTCGAACGACTGCTGCAGCGAGATGGTGCTGATCGCATCTTCAATCTTGATGTTGAAGTAGTCGGCCGTCACCGTCAGGCCAGGAATGGCCAGCGGCTGGATGACCACACCGAAGGTGTAGCTGTCCGAGGTTTCTTCCTGCAGGTTCGGGTTGCCGCCGAACAGCGCAGGGATCTGCGCGTTGGGCTGGATGATGGCAGCATTGCCGAGGTTCGCCGCGGGCACGCCGTTGGCAAGGCACAGGTCACGCAGGGCACCCGGCGAAGCAGCCGCCGGACGACCGCACGGGTCGGTCGCACCGGGGAAGCCGATCGCGGTTCCCTGGAACAGTTCGGCCACGTTCGGCGCACGCACCGCACGCTGGTACTGACCGCGGAAGGTGATGTCCGGGATCGGAGCGAACTCGACACCACCGGCGTAGGTGAACACGCCGCCCACGGCTTCCAGCGAGTAGTCGGAGTAACGGGCTGCACCGGTCAGCTCGAGACGAGCCGAGCCGAATTCGACCGGAACGCTGATTTCGCCGAACACTTCCTTGACGTTGTACGAACCTTCGGTCGGGTCACCGGCATTGAAGCCGATCACGTCGCCCGAGGCCAGCGCGGTGTCAGGAATGAACTGCGAGGCAACGCGACGATATTCACCACCAAGCGCGAAGCCGATCGGCTCAGCCTGCCCAAGTGCGAAATCGCCGAGCGTGCCCGAGATTGCCGCCGAAGCAACTTCCAGGGTCGACACGTCGCTGTTCTGCGCCAGGATCGAGATCTGATCGACCTGCTCCTGGGTCAAGCCACCTTCGTCGAAGATGTTGATGCCCGAGGTGGTGCCATTCAGCGCATTCTGGAACGCCGAACGCGAGATGTTACCGGCCTGGATGTTGGCATTACGCGTACGGTTGTACGTGTAGTACGCATCGTACTGCAGGTAATCGGTGATGTCGCCACGCAGGCCGGCGAGGACGCGGAAGGCGTTACGCTCGTCGAGCGAGTTACGCGAACCGGTTTCGATGACACGACGCTGAAGCGAGGCGCTCACGGTGCCGGGGGCAGCACCCGCCAGGGGCGAAAGGCCCGCAGCGATTCGTGCGGCGTTGGCTGCGGTTTCACGCGCATCCAGCGTCTGCAGCTGCTGGAACACAGCCGTGCTGACGAACGGCTGCACCGCGGCGAGGTTGACGTCGAACGTGCCGGTCACCGGGGTGGCGGCCAGTTCGGTCGCCACGCGGTTGTTCACGAAGGCCACTTCCGCATAGGGAACGGCCCAGTCGGTGATCTCGTATTCGGCGTAGCCGCCGAGCAGGTAACGCTCCTGCGGGATCTGCAGGTAGTTCACCGGCGCGTAGTTGTAGGTGTCACCCGCACGGGCACGTGCAGCGCCGCTGCCCACGTCGAAGATGGCGTCGTCGATCACCAGGCCACTGCCCAGCGCGAAGGTGGTGCCATTGACGACGGTGCTGCCCGGTGCGTTGAAACGCAGGGCCGGCATGGTCGAGGAGCCGAACTGCTGCAGCGGCTCGCCGAAGCTTTCACCACCAAGCGCGAAGTTCGAGAAGGCACGGTCGCCCTGGAAGAGGGGATCGCGGCTGTAGTATTCACCGAAGACGGTGGCCTTGCCACGACCGTCGGCGAAATCGGTGCCGAGGGCGCCGTGGATTTCGTAACGGTCAGCATCGCCGCGGTCGGTGATCGAGTACTGGGCACCCACTTCGACGCCATCGACGTGGCGCAGGCGGAAGTTGACGACGCCGGCAAGCGCATCCGAACCGTAAACGGCCGAGGCACCACCGGTCACAACGTCGACCGATTCGATCAGGAACGAGGGGATGGTGTTGAGGTCGACCAGCTGGGAGGTATCGAAGAACATCCAGCGGCGGCCGTTGACGAGCACGAGCGAGCGCGTGGCGCCGAGGCCGCGCAGGTTCAGCGTGGCCGTGCCGTTGCCGGGGTTGTTCGAAGCGGCGGTCAGGCCGGGAACGACCTGCGGCAGCTGGTTGACGACGTTCTCGACGTTGACGGTGCCGGACAGCTCGAACTCGGCGTCGTCGACGACAGCAACCGGAGCGGCGGTGTCGGTGTTGCGACGCTGGATGCGCGAACCGGTAACGACGATCGGGCCAGCTTCCTGGGCCGAGGTGATTGAGGGGTCGTTGTCACCGACGTCCTGCGCCATTGCCGGCGCGGCGAACAGCGATACCGAGATCACCGAGCTCGCGAGCAACGCTGACTTGGTCTTGCGATTAAACATAAAGTACTCCTGGAAAGAGGACGAAATTGACTAGAAGAAGGTCCTGACGCCGCGGGCGTTTGCCCATGGGCCGGATCGAGCTGTGAAACCCTCCTTCCTGCCCGAGCCCCAAAGCATTTCACCCTGTCACACACAATCGCGGAAACGTGCGGTTTCACACGACACGATTTCGTGTGACATTTTTGAAACAATGGCGTGGCGCGACATCTCCCCCGACCCGTGAGGCACCAATTTGTCGCGATATCAGTCGCTTGTTCGCAAATGCCATCGATCCGGGAGGGGGGTGGGCGATCATTTATGCAAGTTCGAGACCCCGCAGATCGCTGGTGCGCGGGTTTGCCACCCGCTTCTGCCCGCCATTGCGAGGACACGCCCTCACCTGATGCGCGATCGCCAAACGGCATCAGTGAATGAGAGTGCGGCCCTCACATCGCAGACCCGTGAAAGTCTCGTTCGCCATTTGGCCCCAAGGCCATGGGTTGACACCGAGTATCGTGAGGTGGCCGACCAATACGCTTAGCGGCAGCCTACTCCTCGCCCATGCGCAGCGCCGCGATGAAGGCTTCCTGCGGGATGCTGACGTTGCCGTACTCGCGCATCTTGGCCTTGCCCTTCTTCTGCTTGTCGAGCAGCTTTTTCTTGCGGCTGATGTCGCCGCCATAACACTTGGCGGTCACGTCCTTGCGCAGCGCGGCGATAGTCTCGCGGGCGATCACCTTGCCGCCGATCGCGGCCTGGATCGGCACCTTGAACAGGTGGCGGGGGATGAGGTCCTTCAGCCGCTCGCACATGCCGCGTCCACGCGCCTCGGCCACGTCGCGGTGGACGATCATGGATAGCGCATCGACCGGCTCGTTGTTGACCAGGATGCTCATCTTCACCAGGTCGCCCTCGCGAAGGCCGATCTGTTCGTAATCGAAGCTGGCATAGCCGCGGCTGATGCTCTTCAGCCGATCGTAGAAATCGAACACCACTTCGTTCAGCGGCAGCTCGTACGTGACCTGCGCGCGTCCGCCGACGTAGGTAAGGTCGATCTGCACGCCGCGCCGGTCCTGGCACAGCTTGAGGATGGAGCCGAGGTATTCGTCGGGCGTGTAGATGACCGCCCTGATCCACGGTTCGTCGATGCGGTCGATCCGGTTGGGATCGGGATAGTCGGCGGGGTTGTGCAGCAGGATCTCGGCCGCCGGGTCCGTCCGCGACTTGCTCAGCTGGATACGATAGACCACCGATGGAGCGGTGGTGATGAGATCGAGGTCGTATTCGCGCGTCAGCCGTTCCTGGATGATTTCCAGGTGCAGCAGCCCCAGGAAACCGGCGCGAAAGCCAAATCCCAGCGCCGCGCTGCTCTCCGCCTCGTAGGTGAAGCTGGCATCGTTCAGGCGCAGCTTGCCGATGCTTTCGCGCAGCTTTTCGAAGTCCGCCGCATCGACCGGGAACAGGCCGCAGAAGACCACCGGCTGCACTTCCTTGTAGCCTTTCAGCGCCTCTGTCGCCCCGTTCTTCACGGTGGTGATGGTATCGCCGACGCGGGCCTGCTCCACCTCCTTGATCTGCGCGGTGATGAAGCCGATTTCGCCCGGTCCGATGTCCGGCAGATCGGTGCGCTTCGGGGTAAAACAGCCGACACGATCCACCAGGTGCTGCGTGCCGCCCTGCATGAATTTGACCTCGAGGCCCTTCTTCAGCACGCCGTCGATCACCCGCACGAGGATGACCACACCCAGATACGGATCGTACCAGCTATCGACCAGCATGGCCTTCAGCGGCCGGTCGCGGTCGCCCGTCGGCGGAGGAATCTTGGCGACCACGGCCTCCAGCACCTCGACGATGCCGATGCCGCTCTTGGCAGAGGTGAGCACCGCCTCGCTGGCGTCGAGGCCGATTATCTCCTCGATCTCCAGCTTGACCTTTTCCGGCTCGGCGGCGGGAAGGTCGATCTTGTTAATGACGGGCACGATCTCGTGATCGTGCTCGATCGACTGGTAGACGTTGGCGAGCGTCTGCGCCTCCACCCCCTGTGCCGCGTCCACCACCAGCAACGCGCCCTCGCACGCTGCAAGGCTGCGGCTGACCTCGTAGGCGAAGTCGACATGGCCGGGGGTGTCCATGAGATTGAGCTCGTAGGTCTTCCCGTCCTTCGCGGTATAGTTCAGGCGCACGGTCTGCGCCTTGATGGTGATGCCGCGCTCTTTCTCGATATCCATGTTGTCGAGCACCTGCTCGCTCATCTCGCGGTCGGTCAGCCCGCCCGTCGCCTGGATGAGACGATCTGCCAGGGTGGACTTGCCGTGGTCGATATGGGCGATAATGCTGAAATTGCGGATCAGCGAAAGGTCGGTAGACATGGCGGCCCTCTAGCCGGGTCGACCCTCCCCTGCAATTCTAACCCGCGCGGCTTGAACCCATGGTGATGTCCACCTGCAGGAAACGCGGACGCGAATGTGCGGCGCGGCGCTCAATCGGGGGGGTGTAGTGCCCCGCGGGCAGCGCCTGCAGCGGCATTCCGGCGGACGCGAGCATATAGGGCGACACGCGGTGCCGCGTACACAGCCCGCCTGCCCCGTCGCTCACCAGCGGGGTTTCGAACGACAGGCCCTGCGTCGCGTCCTGCGCCCGCTTGACCATGCCGACGACCAGTTGCCCTTCGCCAAGATCGAGCACCAGTTGCGTCCCCACCGGCACATCCACCAGGCCTTCGATCCGCGCGCCGGTGCGCGACAGGTCGCGCAGCATGGCGGTGTAATGATGATCTTCGTGGATCACGCCCACGCGGCGGAACAGCGTGCGACGGTCGGCGCGGTGCTTGGCCGGACCGATGGGCTCGTAGCGCAGTTCGCCGCTTTCCAGCTTGTCCATCACATCCTGGTGCGAAACCGCGCGCGAAAAGATGAAGCCTTGCATCAGGTCGGCATCGAGCCCGGCGATCGTCTCCAGTTCGTCCATCGCCTCCACCCCCTCTGCCGTGGTGGTCATCTTCATGGCCTTTGCCAAGGAGACGATGGCGGTGATGATGGCGGTGTTCGAATTGTCGGGTTCGCTGCAACCGCGAATGAAACTCTGGTCGATCTTGATCTTGTCGAACGGAGCCCGGCGCAGGTAGCTGAGCGACGAATAGCCGGTGCCGAAATCGTCCAGCGCCAGTTTCACGCCCAGCCTGCGCAGGCGGCGGAACATCTCGTCCGTGGTGCCGGCATCGCCCATGAACACGCTTTCGGTGATCTCCAGTTCCAGCCGCCGGGGCGCGATTCCCGCGGCCGTCAGCGCGCGGGAGACGACCGTGGGCAGATCCTCGTTGGCGAACTGCTGGGCCGATACGTTGACGGACACTGTCAGGTCGGCGGGCCATTCGGCGGCGTCCCTGCATGCCTGGCGCAGCGCCCATTCGCCAAGCTCGGCGATCAGACTGCTTTCCTCTGCAATGGGAATGAACACGCCGGGCCCGATGACGCCGCGTTCGGGATGATTCCAGCGCATCAGCGCCTCGAACCCGCGCACGGTGTGGTCGCGCGATCCGACCACGGGTTGATAGTGCATTTCCAGTTCGCCCCGGGCCAGCGCGTCGCGCAGGTCTTCCTCGATCTCGCGGCGATCCTCGGCGGTTTCCTTCAGGTCGTTGGAATAGAAACGGAATTGCCCGCGTCCGCCACCCTTGGCCGCATACAGGGCAAGGTCTGCTGCCTTCACCAGCTCCGCCGGCTCGACCCCGTCGTAGGGCGCCACGGCGACGCCGACGGACGTGCCGATGGTGGCCCGGCTTCCTTCGATCGAATAGGGCTGCGAGATCATCTGGATGATCCGGTTGGCAATGTCGCCCAGCCGCCCGCGATCGTCGATGTCGGGTAGCAGGATCTGGAATTCGTCGCCGCCCAGCCGGCCCACTTCGGCCCCCTCGGGCACGATGCGCTGCAGCCGCTGGGAAACCTGCCGCAGCAGCTCGTCGCCCGCCGGATGGCCGAGCGTGTCGTTCACCGCCTTGAACCGGTCGAGATCGAGCATCACCAGCGCGCAACTGCGTTTTTCGACCTTGTAGGCCGTAAGGATCGCCTGCAGGCGCCGGTTCATCCGGTGACGGTTGGCGAGGCCGGTCAACGAATCGTATTCGGCCAGGCGCGAACTGTCGCGCTGCTGCTGATAGCTGGCAGTGACGTCTTTCGCGCTGCCGCGATAGCCGACGAAGTTCCGGTTGCCGTCGAAATGAGGCTTGCCGGTGATGTTCCACCACACCTCGGCCCCGGATTGGCTGCCCGATCCCTGCGCGTGTAGCAGGCGCACCGAAAGGTCGGAAAATGTCGTGCGCGCGCTCAGCAGGAATGACAGGGGGCGCGTGCGATCCGCATGCTCGGTATCGTGGACGGTTTCGAACAAAGTGCCGAGCGGGCGGCCGATGACCGGATCGCCACCTGCGACCTGGCCGACTGCCATGGGAGAGAGATAGGTGAGTCGGCTCTCGGCGTCCGTGGCCCAGAGCCAGGCAATGCCCGCCTGCTCGAAGCTGTCCAGCAAGGCCAGCCTGTCCGCTTCCCTGAAGCCGGGGACGGCGGCAGCGGCCGCCTCGGCGTCGGGCACGCGAACCGGATCGGCACCCTGGCCGCCAAAGGTCCTGAACATGCCGCGAACGCCCATTCGCCTCTCCATTTTGCCGCCCGGAGGCGACGCGAGGCCCGTGGCCCCAAACCTGAATCCCATTTTAACGATACAAGCTTACCAAACCGCTAAGCCGATGCGGCCAAATTCCCCCCCGCCGTGGCGTCGCCCTCCTCGTCGTCGACATGGCGCGGCGCCTTGCCCTGGATCGCGCTGATCTGTCCCGAAACGTCACGCTGCAACGGGTTGGCGAACTCCACCCCCATGCGCTCACCCGCGCTCCATCGGGTCGTGCAAACCACCGAAAAATTCTGCGAGATCTGGACGTTGAAGATGGTGCCGGCCGGCACGTTCCACAGCCCTTCGATCATGGCGCCGGTCGTTGAAATGTTGCGTATCCGACCGTTGTAGAGGTGTCCGTTGTGATCGAGCACGACCCTGCGCAGCATTGTCTGGCGCGGCGACCTGTTGGACTTGGGCCCCTTGGCAAAGGCCTGCAGGCCGACGGCAAGCCGCGCGTTGGCGGCTTCGAAATCGAGCGCCTTGTCGAAGATGTAGCCCTGTACGTGGCTGCAACCGTGCATCCGGATGAGGTTCAGCTCGTCATGCGTTTCGACGCCCTCGGCCGTGGTGTCCATGCCCAGCGACTGGGCAAGGCTCGTGATGGAGGAAATGATCGCGCCATTCCGGCTGCCTTCCTCGGTCATGCCGCGCACGAAGCTCTGGTCGATCTTGATCTTGTCGAACGGCGCCTTCTTCAGATAGCCGAGCGAGGAATAGCCGGTCCCGAAATCGTCGAGCGCCAGCCGCACGCCGATGCGCTTGAGCGCGGCGAACATGGCATCGGTGCCCTCGTCATCGCCCAAGAACACGCTTTCGGTGATCTCCAGCTCCAGCCGCGAGGCGCTGACGCCCGCCCGGGCGATGGCATTGGCGACGATGGTCGGCAGTTGCACGTTGGAAAACTGCACGGGCGAGACGTTGACGGCAACGCGCACCTCTTCGGGCCACTGGGCGAGATCGCTGCAAGCCTGGCGCAGGGCCCATTCGCCGATCGGCTGGATCAGGCCGCTGTCCTCCGCAATGGCGACGAAACGATCGGGCGGGATCCAGCCCTTGACCGGGTGATGCCAGCGCAGCAGCGCCTCGAAACCGGAAATCCGGTCCGTCGCCAGCGACACGACGGGCTGGTAGTGCAGCGTCAGCTCTCCCCTGGTGATCGCGTCGCGCAGATCCTCCTCCAGCTTGGCGCGCGCATCGGCCTCGGCATGCAGATCTTCCGAGTAGAAATGGTATCGCCCGCGCCCGCCGTCCTTTGCCGCGTAAAGCGCCAGGTCGGCGTTGCGGATGAGTTCTTCCGAATTGTCGCCGTGTTCAGGCGCCATGGCGATGCCCACCGAAGCGCCGATCACAACGCGCTGGCCATCGATGGAATAGGGTTGCGACAGCGAATGGATGATCTCGCTCGCCAGCTCGGCCAGCTTTTCGCCTTCGACGCCGGAGGGCACGATCACCTTGAACTCGTCGCCGCCCAGTCGGCCGACCTGCCCCATGGTGGCCACGGCCCGTTCCAACCGCGCGGACACATGCTTCAGCAATGCATCGCCCGCGGGATGGCCCATGGTATCGTTGACCTGCTTGAAACGGTCGAGATCGAGCAGCAGGATCGCGCAGTGCCGGTGCGCCTCCATCGGCGCATCCAGGATACGCTCAAGCGCCTGTGACATCTGAAAGCGATTGGCGAGCCCCGTCAGCGCATCGTAGCGTGCCAGGCGGTTCGCCTGCTCCTGGCTGCGACGCCTTTCGGTGAGGTCGGTCCCCGAGCCGCGGAAGCCGACGAAATTGTCGAACTGGTCGAAGATCGGGCGGCCGGTGATCGACCACCAGCGCTCCTCGTGCTCGATCGCGGCGCGAACCGGCAACTCGCCGAAGGCGGAGCGGGCGGACAGATGGAACTTCAGCGTGCGTTCCCCTTCCTCGCCGGTATCGTTGAGGTCGAACAGGCAGGTCAGCGGCTGCCCCAGGACCCTGTCGGGGTTGCGCTTCAACGCCTTGGACACAGGCGGCGAGACGTAGGTGAGCAGCGCGCGCCGGTCGGTTTCCCAGAACCAGCCCTGTCCGGTCTCCTCGTAATCCGCGAGAATGTCGCGCGCCCTGGTCATCGCCCGTTCCTGCGCGTCGAGCCGGTCGTCCTCGCTGCGCTGGCTGGCAAGCTGTTCGCGGGTGACGAGGCCGGCGACAACGAAGCCGACCAGCAGCCCCAACCCGCCTGCTAGCGAGGAATGGATCGTCACCGCAGCAGTCCACAACGCCAATTGCGCGGCGAAGATCGCGGCCGGCTGGCGGCGCAGATAGGCGGTGGCGATACCGCTGACGCACAGCAGACCCGCGAGCGCGACGTCCCAGCCGATCCCCCCGTTGCGCGCCCAGATGGTCAGGCCCAGCCCGAACAGGAACATCGGCACCACCACCACGGCCAGCAATCCCAGCGCCTTGGCATAACGGCCGCGCTCCAGCACGATGTCGTGCACCTTTTGCACTGTCGTGGCGCACAGGATGCCGCAGGTCAGGATGGCCCAGGTGGTTATGCGAGGCGATTTTTCGGCCGCGATCACGCAGATCGCGATCGTCGCGATCATGCTCAGCACCAGGTATGGCCACTGGCGTGGGAACCAGTGACGGTGCGGATTGAACAGCGTGGGGGAGTTGAATGCGCGCTCCAGCTCGGGTGTGCGACGCGCGCGATCGCGCCGGTCGAGATCGCCCCGCGGGCGCACCCCATCGGCCTCGCCAATTGAAACTTCGTCCTGTCGGGGGGCGTCGGTCCGCCGCGCAGCCAGCCTTGTCACCAGTCTGGCAGGCGCAGGCTTGGGCCTGGGCTCAGGCTTGGGCAGCGGCGCAGGCGAACGCGCCTGCTCGCCCGTGGACGCGGGCGATTGCGCTGCCTGTTGCCGGACCAGACGGGTGGCACGATTCATCACGCCCTCTTGGCGCAAACCCCTTGGAGAACCGTTAACCCGGTGCGAACAATTCCCTGGGGCGAGCTCTCGCGACCCGCCCCCTCGCCTCCATTGCCGTGGCGCTCGAAATGGTTAAGGTCGATGGGGGCTGCGGTGCTTTGCGCAGACGGGCGGGAGACGACATGCGGCATATCGCTATCATCGGGTCCGGGCCGGCCGGTTATTACACTGCCGAGGCCGCGCAAAAGGCCTTTGGCGAGGATGTGCGCATCGATATCTTCGACATGCTGCCGGTGCCCTACGGCCTGATCCGCACCGGCGTTGCGCCCGATCACCAGTCGATCAAGGGCGTGGCGCGCCGGTACGAGAAGACAGCGCTCACCGACCATGTCCGCTTCGTCGGCAACGTGGCTGTTGGCCGCGATGTGCAGGTGGCCGAATTGCAGCGGCTTTACGATGCGGTCGTGCTGGCGACGGGCGCGCCGAGCGACCGCGAACTCGGCCTGCCGGGGGCGGACCTCGGCAATGTCTTCGGCAGCGCTGCCTTTGTCGGCTGGTACAACGGCCATCCGCAATTTGCCCGGCTCGATCCCGATCTTTCGGGCGGAACCGCGGTGGTAATCGGGATGGGCAACGTCGCTCTCGACGTGGCGCGCATCCTGGCCAAGACGCCGGCCGAACTCGCATCCAGCGACATCGTGGCCCATGCCTATCAGGCGCTGGAAGCCAGCCGGATAGAGCGCGTGGTCATCCTCGGCCGGCGCGGGCCGCACCAGATCATGATGACGCCCAAGGAACTGGGAGAGCTTGGCCATCTCGAACGTGCCGCCCCACATGTCGATCCACGCGATTTGCCCGACGCCGGCGAAGACGCGTTGCTGGAGCCGGGGCTGCGCAAGTCTGTCACCCTGATCCGCGAGTACGCAGCCACGCCCGAGCACATTCGGGCGGAGAAACCCGTCGCCATCGAATTCGCCTTCTTCGCCCAGCCCGTCGCGCTGATCGGAGAGGGCAAGGTGGAGGCCATCGAGGTCGAGCGCACCGTGCTCGAACGCGGGCGCGCGGTGGGCACGGGCGAAGTGGAGCGGCTGCGCGCCGACATGGTCGTCAGTTGCATCGGCTATCGCACCCACCCCATCCCCGGTGTGCCGTTCGACGCGCGCGAGGGCCGCTTCGCCAACGATGGCGGGCGGATCCTGCCGGGGCTCTACTGCGTCGGCTGGGCGCGGCGCGGTCCATCGGGCACGATCGGCACCAACAAGCCCGACGGTTTCGCCATCATCGACGCCATCACCGAGGACGTGGCGGCGGGCACCCTGGGCAACGGCGGCAAGCAAGGCCGCGCCGGCTTTGACGCGCTGGCCGCGGAGCGCGGACTGGACATCGTGACCTTCAAGGACTGGAAGCGTATCGAGAAAGCCGAAGAACGCGCCGCGCGCGACGGCTCACCGCGCGAGAAGTTCGTCGATATCGAGGCCATGATCAGGGCGCTGGGCACCTAGCCGGTCAGACCGGACCTGTTCCGGGCCGACGCTTTCTCAAATGGGCTCGAAGCTTTTCACCATGCGTTTCTAATCCTCGCCAACCATTGTCGAAGGATGCTGTTCACCGGCGTCACAACCCATCTGCCTGGCCGCATCTGACCGAGGACCTTGGTTTCGCACCCCTGCAAATTACTTGCGACTAGCCTCTTTTGGCCTTGGCCCAAGACAGGCTTCTGCAAGGACAAGGCCATTTTGTTTCCGCCGCGGAAAGAGCACCGGCCCGGAACAAGTCCGGGCTGGTCACGAATCAAACCCGCATCGGCATCAGCACGTAAAGCGCCGCGCTCTTCTCGTTCTCGCGGATCAGCGTGGGCGCGCCGGCGTCGGCGAAGTGGAGCTCCACCGTATCGTTGCCGAGCTGGGCAAGGATGTCCTTCAGGTAGCCGGCGTTGAAGCCGATCTCCATGGGATCGGAGGCGTACTGCGAGCTGACTTCTTCCACCGCGTTGCCGTTGTCGGGGCTGGTGACGGTCAGCGTCACCTTGTCGGCTTCAAGCCCCATCTTGACGGCGCGGGTCTTTTCGGTGGCGATGGTGGCCACGCGGTCGACGCCGGCGAACAGGCTCTTGGGATCGACCCGCAGCAGCTTGTCGTTGCCGGTCGGGATCACGCGGCTGTAATCGGGAAAGGTGCCGTCGATCAGCTTGCTGGTCAGCACCACCCCGCCCTCGCCGCCCAGCGTGAAACGGATCTTGCTGGGGCTGAGATCGACCTGCACGTTGCCCTCGTGCGCCTCTTCCAGCAGCTTGCGCAGTTCGGCCACGGCCTTTCGCGGCACGATGACGTCAGGCATGCCTTCTGCGCCGGCGGGGCGCGCCAGCGTGAAGCGGGCCAGGCGGTGGCCGTCGGTTGCCGCCGCCTTCATCACGCCGCCATCCTCGTCCGAGACGTGGAGGAAGATGCCGTTCAGGTAATAGCGTGTCTCCTCGGTGGAGATGGCGAAGCGGGTGCGGTCGATCAGTTCGGCCAGCGTCTTGGCGGGCACTTCGAAACTGGTCGGCAGGTCGCCTTCGACGATGACCGGGAAGTCATCACGCGGCAGGGTCGGCAGCTTGAACCGGCTGCGGCCGGCCTTGATTTCCATGCGGTTGTCCGAGCAATCGAGGCTCACCTCGCTGCCGTCGGGAAGCTTGCGGGCGATATCGAACAGCAGGTGCGCGGAAACGGTGATCGCGCCCGCGCTGTCCACGCGATTGGCGCGCAGGTTGTCGATCACCTGCAGGTCCAGATCGGTTGCCATGATGCGCACATGGCCATCGTCGCTCGCCTCGATCAGCACGTTCGACAGGATCGGGATGGTGTTGCGTCGCTCCACCACGCTCTGCACGTGGCTCAGGCTCCGCAGCAACTCGGCGCGTTCGATGGTGACCTTCATCGCAAGTTTTTCCCCATTCGTGCGCCGCGGGAAATCGGTAGGTGACCGGGATACCCCGGAATCGCCCGCCAGCGCCGGTAAATTGCCGGATTACCCTTAGCGACAGGGCGGATACGGGCAAGGAAACGGAGGGGGAACACCCGATTCCTTGGGGAAAACTAGGATGGTCCTTCAGCAAGGCCGGCTCCGCGGCCTTGTCCTCCCGGCTGTTCCCTGCGGGGCCGGTCCGGGCGGGCGGCCGCCCTTGCGGACCCTTGGTCCGTTCCGAGACCGTGCCTACCCTAGCATCGCCATGCCGCCGTTCACGTGCAGCACCTGGCCGGTGACATAGCTCGCCTCGCGGCTGGCGAGGTAGGCAACGGCGGCGCCGATGTCCTCGCCCTCGCCCATGCGCGCCATGGGGATGCGGGACGTAATGGCGCCCTTCTGCTTGTCGTCCAGCGCCTCGGTCATCGCGGATCGGATGAAGCCGGGCGCCACGCAGTTCACCGTGATGTTGCGGCTGGCGACTTCCTGCGCGAGGCTCTTCGACATGCCGACGAGGCCCGCCTTGGCGGCGGTGTAATTCATCTGGCCGGGATTGCCCGTGGTGCCGACGACGCTGGTGATGTTGACGATCCGCCCGAAGCGCGCCTTCATCATCGGGCGCACGCTGGCGCGCATCAGGCGGAAGGCGGCCTCCAGGTTGACACGGATAACGTCGTCCCACTCGTCATCCTTCATCCGCATGGCGAGGTTGTCGCGGGTGATGCCGGCGTTGTTCACCAGGATGTCGATGCGACCAAGGGTATCGACGGCGGCGGGCACCAGCTCCTCGACCTGCGTGGTGTCCGAAAGATTGCAGGTGATCTCGACATGGCCGTCATGCTCGTGCTGCGCGGACTGGCCGTTCAACTCCTCGCGAAAGGCGCGCAGCTTGCCGCCGTTCGAGCCGGAGAGCGCCAGCCGCGCCCCTTGCGCTGCGAGCGCCCGTGCAATCGCCGAGCCGATCCCGCCGCTGGCGCCGGTAACGAGGGCGTTCATTCCTACGAGTGAGAACATCGATCCATCTCCAATCAGTTGGCCGGTGCTCTTGCGCCTCATGGCGTCGGGGTCAATCCTGCGTC
Source organism: Aurantiacibacter arachoides (assembly GCF_009827335.1). Classification (GTDB taxonomy): domain Bacteria; phylum Pseudomonadota; class Alphaproteobacteria; order Sphingomonadales; family Sphingomonadaceae; genus Alteraurantiacibacter; species Alteraurantiacibacter arachoides. The sequence continues at coordinate 1,532,854 of NZ_WTYH01000001.1, forward strand.
CCTTGTGCGGGTCCGCGCGGCGTGAAATTCGTGCGTCGCCGTTCGCGGATGCGGCCGCCGTCCAGTTCGCCCTCGACCAGTTCGTAACCGAGCAGGGCGAAGATGCGATTGCGCAGGAAGATGGGGCGCGCATTGCCGTACCAGTCGACGCAGCTCGCAACGCAGCCATCGTCTGTGCCCGCCTTGGCCCGGCTCTCGAGATCACCGGCGGGCGTGAACTGGCGATCGTCGCGGCGCAGGAAGAATATGGCAGAACCATTGCCCAGGAACTCGCCCCCGCTGCCCGTGCGCGTGCGACTGACGGGGAGGCCGAGAGTGCCCGAGATGCCATCGGGCGAACCGGGGTCGGCGCGGTAGAAAAAGGCCTGGCTGCGCACCTCGCCCTCGCTCGCGGCGGGAAGCAGGTAGGTGTCCTCGACCCGTGCCTGCTCGCCCAGGGACACTGCCGAAAAGCCCAGCGCATTGCCGCGGCCCGGCCCGATGGCAATGGCATCGCTGCCCATCACGTCGAAACGGGTGACGCCGTGCGTCAATTCGATGCGCTGCGCCTCGCGCCCGTCGACCGGCGCGGCATAGAAGAAGCGCGCGTCGTTCTCGTCGCCGTAGTTTGCTGCCGCGTACAGCAGGTAGTCGCCCACGAAGCGGTTGTGGAAGCGGTAGCCTGCCACCGGCGGCAATTCGCGCAAGGCGCGCTGCGGCAGTTCGCGGGTGCCGTCGGTAAAGGCGGCGAGCGGCACGGTCAGCAGGCCCAACTCGCCGCCAGAGAACTCGCTGCCCCACATGCTGTCGCCGTTGCCCTCGCCCCGCAGGACCACGCGCAGCACACCGTCGCGGGCATCTTCGGTAAAGGAGAACTGGTCGATCGGTGCGCCGTCGACCGGCACCGATCCGGGGCGCGACCCGTCGAGCGGCAGGCGGTAGAGCTGGCCGGGCACCGCCGCGATGCCGGTGTTCCCGCGGGCGAGCGGCGAGGTCCAGACATAGACCGAACCAGGCGATACGTAGAACGTACGGCTCCAGCTGCCGAGCACGGCAGTGGCATCGCAGTCGAGTTCGGCGGCGGACAGATCGCAGCGCGTCACCGTGTGCGCGATCTGTGGCACGACCTTCCCCCGGCGCATTCCTTCGGTGATGTAGATGTCCTGCGGTTCGACCAGCGCGACGGCCTCGCCCCCGGCCCCGCCCCGGCGCAGCGCCGGCATCGACGATCGCCAGTCCGCCCAGTTCAGGGGGACAGGCGCGTAGAAGATCAGCTCGTCGCCGATCATGCGGCTGGCGTAGTTGCTCGACGAATAATAATCGCCGGATCGCAGGTAATGGGTGTCGCGGTAGGTCAGCGAACCGTCCGCGCCGAGCCGGAAGCGGCTGATCTCGGTGCCGAAATTGCCGTAGCTGTAGCCGACCACGACGACCTGGTCGCCGCGCACCAGCATCTCGTCGTACCAGGTGCCCTGGTTGTAGGCGCCGGGCGGAAAGGCATCGACCTGGCCGGCGGGTCGCAGCATGTCTCCGCCATGCCGGACGGTGAAGATCCGCCCGCGCCGCAGGATGACGAGATAGTCGCCCGCATCCTTGACGATGGCGCCTTCGTCGACGCTGGCCTCCTGGGTGTTGGTAATCTGCTCAGGCGATGAAACGGCCGAGTCCATTGCCGGAGCTGCCATGGCTGGGGGTGGCGGCGGGGGCGGTGGGGGCGGGGGCGGCGGCGGGGGCACCGGCCCGTTGACTGACGAACCCGTTACCACGATCGCCGCGTCCCTTTCCTGTTGCAGGCCCTGAATGCGCGCGACGAAGCGTTCGAAGCTGGCTTCGCTGTCGAAAGCTTCCAGTCCCTCTCCAGACAAGTCGCTGGCGCTCTGTGCCCGTTCCCCGGGACCGGTCGATTGGCATGCTGCGAGCACGCTCGCGGCGATGACGAAGGTCAGTGGTGCACGGATCGGCAACTGCATGAGGCTCTCCCCTAAGGCCCGGCGTTACAGTGTGGCAAAATTTGCGCCCGCCACCTGAACGCGGGATTTACAGTTGCTGCCCCGCGGTCGATCAGATGGTCTTGGCCAAAGCCTCGATGTCCTCCATGCCGACGACGCTGGTTATCATCGCATCGGGTGCGATCTTCTTCACCATCGGGCCGACAACCTTGCCGCCCAGTTCGACGAAATGCGTGGTCCCTGCCGCGTGCATGGCCGCCACGCTTTCGCGCCAGCGCACGCGGCCGGTGATCTGCTCGACCAGCAGGCGCTGTTCCTCGGCAGGATCGGTCACCGGCGCGGCGGTCACGTTGGAGTAGACGGGCAGGCGGAACGCGGCGGGCGGCATGTTGCCAAGCGCGGTTCGCATGCGCTGTGCCGCCGGCTGCATCAGCGAGCAGTGGAAGGGCGCCGAAACGGGCAGCTTGATCGCGCGCTTGATGCCGTGTTCCTTGGCGAGCTCAACCGCGCGGTCGATCGCGGCGAGGTGGCCGGAGAGCACCACCTGCCCCGGATCGTTGTCGTTGGCGACCTCGCACACGCTGTCTGCGCCTCCCGCGAGGGGCCCCTGCGCGGCCGCATCGGCCAGCGCCTGCGCCTTGTCGAGGTCAGCGCCCAGCAGCGCGCACATCCCGCCGACGCCGATGGGCACCGCGTCCTGCATGGCGATACCGCGCGTGCGCAGCAACCGGGCGGTGGACGCCAGGTCAAACGCGCCGACGCTGGCGAGCGCCGAGTATTCGCCCAGCGAGTGCCCGGCCACCGCCGCGCCCTTTTCGGACAGGACGAAGCCGCCCGCCTCCAGCACGCGGACCACGGCCAGGGCATTGGCCATGATTGCGGGCTGGGCGTTGGCGGTCATGGTGAGCTCGCTTTCCGGCCCATCGCCCATCAAGGCAAACAGCTTCTGGTTCAGCGCATCGTCCACTTCCTCGAATACCTCGCGCGCATGGCTGCTGGCCTGGGCAAGATCGTGCCCCATGCCGATCTTCTGGCTGCCCTGCCCGGGAAAGAGAAATGCGATCATGATGATGTCCTTGTCAGTTGCGCAGGCTGCGGGGGGGGCCGCCGAAGGGGACGATGGCGTTGGCGGCATCGTGCCCGATATCGGCGCGGCCGAGGAAGGGGATGCCCGATCTGTCGCACCAGTATTGGGCGATGGCGACCTCGTCCATGCCGAAGGGGCGGTCGTTTTCCGGGACAGCGGTAACGCGGCCCAGCCGGATACCCGCGGCGCCGCGCAGGTGCTGTGTCACGTGAAAGAACAGGCGATCGACGGCGTAGAGATGTTCGGCCACCTCCTCCACCATCACCACGTGGCCCGTCAGGTCGGGCATCAGTTCGGTGCCCGCCAGCATGGCCAGCGTCATCAGGTTGAAGGCGACCGTCGGAGCCGTATCCAGCGGGGGCGGCGCGGGTTCGCCGGAGAGGAAGCGCAGCACACGGCGGATTGCCTCCTCGCCGCCTTTGCGCCGGATGTCGCCCGCCAGCGGGCCGTGGACCGGGCGGCCGATGCCGTGGCGGTAGAGGCCGCCGAGCAAGATACCCGTGTCCGAATAGCCGAGATAGGTTTTGGCGGACGCCGCTTCGTCCAGGGCTGCCAGCGCGTCTGGCGCGATGCGGCAGGCACCGTAGCCACCCATCGCGAACCACACGGCGTCGATGTCCGGGCCATTGGCCACTTCGACAAACGCGGAGCGGCGCAGGTCGTCGTCGCCGGCGAAATGGCCGGTTTCGACAAAGCACTGCGGGTGGAACGCGAGATCGACGGCCGGAAATTCCGTCGCCGCCAGCGCGAGCACGGCATCTGCGCGGTCGCGGCGGATGGGCTTTCCGGGGCAGACGAGGGCGACACGCGTGGTCATGGTCGCCCTTCCCTAACATCCGCTTCACAAAGCGCCACCGCCCGCATAGGCACATCCCCATGATTCAGCACACCGACGCCGTCGCCCACCCCTATTTTTTCTGCGGTATCGGCGGCTCCGGCATGCTGCCGCTGGCGCAGATCGTGAAGGGCATGGGCGGCGAGGTTGCAGGGTCCGACCGCAGTTTCGACCAGGGACGCACGCCGGAGAAATTTGCCGCGCTGGAACGGCAGGGCTTCGCGCTGTTCCCGCAGGATGGCAGCGGCATCACCTCGGCTGCGCAGGTGCTGGTCGCCAGTGCCGCGATCGAGGACACGGTGCCCGAGGTTGCCCGCGCAAAAGAGCTTGGCTGCGAACGGCTGACCCGTGCCGAACTGCTCGCCCGCCTGTTCAACGCCGCGCCGCAATCGCTGGCCGTGGGCGGCACCAGCGGCAAGAGCACGACCACCGCAATGCTCGGCTGGATCATGCAAAGCGCCGGCAAGCACCCCACCATCATGAACGGGGCGGTGATGAAGAACTTCGTCACCGAGGAACGCCCCTTCGCCAGCGCCGTGGTGGGCGACGGCGATACCTTTGTGTCCGAGGTGGACGAAAGCGACGGATCCATCGCGCTCTACCAGCCCACGGTGGCGCTTCTTCTCAACGTTAGCCTCGATCACAAGAGCATGGACGAATTGCGCGCACTGTTCGGCGATTTCCTCGGACGCGCGGATCGGGGCGTCGTCAATGCCGACGATGTCGAGGCGTTCCGGCTGGTGGCGCGCGCGAACGACCCGGTCACCTTTGGCATCGACAATACCTGCGCGGCGCTGGGCGTGGCAGACGGCAGCGTGGCCGAAGGGCCGACGCGGCAGGCGGCGCTGATCGTGGACCGGCGGGACGACAGCGAACACGCGCTCACGCTCGCCATGCCGGGGCGGCACAACCTGTCCAACGCGCTCGCCGCCATTGCCGCCGTCAATGCCGCAGGCGTGCCGGTGGCCGATGCGGTTGCGGCACTGGGCAGCTTCAAGGGCCTGTCCCGCCGGTTCGACGTGCTGGGCACCAGCGCCAGCGGCGTGACGGTAATCGACGATTTCGGCCACAATCCGGAAAAAGCCCGCGCCACCCTGCGCACGTTGAAGGCGCACGAAGGCCGCGTCCTCGCCTTTTTCCAGCCGCACGGCTACGGCCCCTTGCGCCAGATGGGCCACGAACTGGCCGAAACCTTTGCGCAGGAACTCGGCCCCGAAGACCTGACCATCCTGTGCGACCCGGTCTATTTCGGCGGCACAGTCGATCGCACCGTCGGCAGCGAGCGGATCGTCGACATGATCCACGCCGCCGGAGGGAAAGCCCTGCATATCAACACCCGCGACGGCTGCGGCGATTTCATCGTCCAGAACGCGTGCGCAGGTGACCGCGTGGTGGTGATGGGCGCGCGCGACGATACGCTGACGAACTTTGCGGAAAGCCTTTTGCAACGATTGTAGGGCACACCCCTCCGCAGGAAGGGAGGCACGTCGCCCCATGCAGAAGAACTACCGCGACGGCGGTGTGGGGTTGCTTGACGCGGCACCCGGCACCTACCTCGTTTCCGCCTATTTCGATGACAACCAGGCTGATCTGGTCACCTGCAACGTGCTCGGCTGGCAGGTCGGGAAGGACCGGCGGCTGACCCCGCTTACCCTGGACGTGCGGGCCGTGGACGAGGACCCGTGGTTTGTCGTCCACCCCGATGGCCGCGTGGAAGCGAGCGACGGACGCGGGTGGGACAGCCGCGACGCCTGGCTCGACGACGAGCGCCGGGCGCAGCGACTGGCGGCCTGAACCGAATGGCTCCTGCCGACTGGCCCCTGCCGGCCCGCCCCTAGTGGGCGGCGGCCTCGCCCTCGTGTTCCTCGACCGCGTGGCCCAGGCCCAGCACCTTGTGCAGCACGAATACGATGACGCCGCCCAGCGCCAGCCCGACCAGGGCCGAGATGCCGGCAAAGGTCAGCCAGCCAAGAACGCCGCCCGCCGCGCCCGCGATGTCCGACACGCCGTGCTCGATGCCCTCGACCCAGTGTTCAGGCCCAGCCACGCCGACTTGCGCCAGGCCGTGCAGGATGATTCCCCCGCCGACCCACAGCATGGCGACCGTGCCGACCACGCTCAGGATGGTGAGCAGATGGGGCATGAAGGCCACCAGCCCGCGGCCGATCGATTGCGCGCTGCGCGACTCGCGCTCCGCCAGGTGCAGGCCGACATCGTCCATCTTCACGATCAGCCCGACCGCGCCGTAGACCACCAGCGTCACAGCGATCCCCACCAGCGCCAGCACCAGTCCGCGCGTCAGCAGCGATTCGGTGGCCACCTCGTTCAGGGTGATGGCCATGATTTCGGCCGAGAGGATCAGGTCGGTGCGGATGGCCCCGGCAATGCGCGCCTTTTCGAAGGCCACCGGATCCTCGATCACGTCGTCCAGCGTCTTGCCGTGCTTGGCGCCGCCCAGCTTCTCGATGACCTTTTCAGCGCCTTCGTAGCACAGATAGGCGCCGCCCAGCATCAGGATAAAGACTATCGCCTGCGGCAGGAACTCGCTCAGCAACAAGGCGCCCGGCAGCAGGATCAGCAGCTTGTTCTTCAGGCTGCCCTTGGTGATGTTCCAAATGATCGGCAATTCACGCGCGGGCGACAGGCCGGTGACGTAGCCGGGGGTGACGGCGGCATCGTCGATCACCACGCCGGCAGTCTTGCTGCCGGCGCGGCCGGCGGCGGCGGCGACATCGTCGACGCTGGCGGATGCGACGCGGGCAATCACCGCAACGTCGTCTAGCAGGGCTGTCAGGCCACCGGGCATGGGCAGGTCTCCGGGAAATAGGGGTCGCGTGGGATCGAGCCTTTCCAACGCATGAGGGCGCTGTCCAGTGCCGCGGCGTTATTGAACGCGGAAAACCTCGATCCGCACCGCGGGCACCGAGTGGTCCGTGGCAAGGCCCAGCCGCCCGATGAAGGTGCCCTGCCCCAGCCACTGGTAGGCGCCCAGCGGCGGTTCGAACACCGGGCGGGTGTAGACCGGCACGGGCGCTTCGCCAGCGGCCGGGCGGCAGATGGTGGCGCGGTTGTTGACGTTGATGACGGCGCCGTCGTCCGTTTCCACGAAATAGTCCGCCTCCAGATCGGTGCAGCCATCGGCGCGGTCGACCTGCCAGTCCCATGCGCCGGGGCGCACGGTCCCGCTGATCCCCTCGCCCTGCACCGTGCCGCCGGTGATCGGGATGATGCGCCTTGGCCCCAGCGCCGTCGCGCCCAGTTCCTCGGCCGGGCCGATCTCGGCAATGATAGTGAAGGCCGGCACCAACCGCGGGGCAGGGTCCTGCGGTGCGGCGTCCTGCGCGATGGCATCCTGCGCGGCAGTAGGCGTGGCAGTCATCAAGGCGGCTCCAATCACGGCTGCGGCAATACGCATGGTCTTTCCCTCCTGCACCAGCCCCCCCCCTAGCACGCTTGCATTCGGCGCCAATCCCGCTATGTGCGCTGCTTCCCGAGGGCCCGCGTGGGCCACGGGAAAATCCAGAAAGCCGGAGGGGCGCGCACGGAATTCGCCGTGCCAATGCCAGCGATCGGCGTGAAATGAAAGGAAGCGCAGCATGGCTCGATACGAGCACGTGTTCCTCGCGCGTCAGGATCTGAGCCAGGCTCAGGTCGACGCGCTTGCTGCCGGTGCCACGGAAATCGTGGAAGGCCAGGGCGGCAAGGTCGTGAAGACCGAGACCTGGGGCCTCAAGTCCCTCGCCTACAAGATCGACCGCAACCGCAAGGCGCATTTCGTCATGCTCAACATCGACGGCCCCGGCACGTTGGTGGCAGAGCTCGAGCGCCAGAACCGTATCAACGAAGACATCATCCGCTGGCTGACCATCGCCGTGGAAGACCACGAGGAAGGCCCCTCCGTGATGATGCGCAAGAACGAGCGCGACAAGAAGCGCCGTTCCGACCGTGAGGACCGCGACTGATGGCCCGCCCGTTCTACCGCCGCCGCAAGTCCTGCCCGTTCGAGGCCAAGGACGCCCCCGCGATCGACTACAAGGACGTGCGCCTGCTGCAGGGCTTCATGTCCGAGCGTGGCAAGATCGTGCCCAGCCGCATCACCGCCGTTTCCGCCAAGAAGCAGCGCGAGCTGGCCAAGGCGATCAAGCGCGCCCGTCACCTGGGCCTGCTGCCCTACATCGTGAAGTAAGGGAGACAGGACCATGGATATCATCCTCCTCCAGCGCATCGGCAACCTCGGCCAGATCGGCGACGTCGTTTCCGTGAAGGACGGCTACGCCCGCAACTTCCTCCTGCCGCAGAAGAAGGCGCTGCGCGCCAACGATGCGAACAGGCGGGTGTTCGAGGCCAACCGTGACAAGCTGGAATCCGACAACGCCGAACGTCGCACCGAGGCCGAAAAGCAGGGTGAAACGGTCGCCGGCGAAGAGATCGTCCTGATCCGCGCCGCTTCCAACGCTGGCCAGCTTTACGGTTCGGTCAACGTGCGTGACGTGGCCGACGCCCTCAAGGCCAAGGGCCACGACATCGACAAGCGCCAGGTCATCATGGGCTCGCCCATCAAGACCATCGGCATGTTCGACGTGACCGTCGCCCTGCACCCCGAGGTCGAGATCATCGTGAAGGCGAACGTCGCCCGCTCCGACGACGAGGCCGAACTGCAGAGCAAGGGCGTGGACATCCTCGCCCAGGCGGCCGAAGACGCAGCCGACGCCCGCGCCGGCGAAGGCTTCCAGGAAGCCATCGATCCCGATCGCGAGCTGGGCGACCTGCCCGCTGCCGAGAGCGACGGCGACGAGGCCGAGGGCAGCGAAGAGGCCTGAGCCTCTTCCTCCTGACGCACACAGCAAAGGGGCGCTGCCAGCGATGGCGGCGCCCTTTTTCTATTCTGCGGGCACCATTGCGAACTCGATGTAGATGTCCCGCTCCACCTGAACCGGCTGCGGCACGATCGGGATCCGGCTGATGCGACTGCCGGTTACCACGATTCGCCCGCCATCCGATGACCTGTACCGATAGGGGGGCATCCCGCTGTCGGACACCCGCACCACCCGCCCCACGTGCATTCCCAACGAGGACGCAATCGTCTGCGCCTGGGCCTGGGCATTGCTTACGGCGTTGCGCATGGCCGCGTCCTCCGCGGCGCGCATTACATCGACTGCCTCGACGCTCCAGTCGGGACCGTCGATGTTCGTGGCTCCGGCCTCGAACAGCGCAGGGATCAGGGTTTCGGCACCTGCGAAGTCGTCGAAGGCGATCTCGAGCCTGCTGCTCGCCTCGAAGCCAATGATCCTCGCGTCCTGCTCGTCGTCAATATCCTGGGGAAACAACGGCCGAACGCCAAAGCTGTCGGTCGTCACCGACCGGATGCCCGATCCTGCCGCCGCTATGGTCGCCAGCAACCGTTCGAGCACGATCGCGCTGGCATCCAGCGCCTGGGCGGAACTTGCTCCCCTGGTGGTGACGCCGAGCGATATCGTCATGGTATCGGGCTCGGCCTCGGCCTCGCCGCTTGCGGATATCATCAGCAGCGGTTCGCTGGGGATAACCTGCTGGGCCGCGGCGGGCGATGCGGCCAGCAATGCGAGAACGGGAAACCAATTCATACGTTCATCCTCAATCAATCACCGCCAAGCCGTCGCCACCCGGACCGGTGGCAATGCGCCGCAGCACCGCGCCACTGGCAAAGTCGATCTCGGCGATGGTGTCGCTGGCGGTTTCGGCAGCATAGAGCCGGGTGCCGTCTTCGCTGAACACCAGCGTAACCTGCGCCGCCTCGGCACTACCGGAAACTTCGATACGCCGGACCACCTCGCCGCTGCGCGCATCGATCACGGTCAGGTCGCCGCCGCCGTAATTGCTGGACACCAGCCAGCGACCCGAAGGATGAAACGCGAGACGGATCGGCGTCGTGCCGGTTTCGACCGCCCGGATTATTTCCAGGGTTGTGGGATCGAGTTGGAAAGCGGTGCTGTCCGCATTGGAGGCAACCCAGAGCTGCGATCCGTCAGGTGACAGCGCGATTGCCTCTATCTGGTCGCCGACGCGAAGGCGCGCGGTCTCCTGGCGGGTCGCCAGATCGTAACGCACGACCTCGCCGCGCGGGATGATTGTGCCCCATGCTGTCAGACCATCGGAGGACACCGCCAACAAGTGTGGACCCGGCGGTGCGCCCCCCTCGCCAATTTCGGTGATGCCGACGGCCGGCGGCATGCGCCGGCCTGTCATCCGCAACGAGATCAGATAGAGCGAGCCGCGCCCTTCCGCTCCGGCCACGATCTGATCACCATCCAGCCAGAGGGCACTATGGACGCGGGCATTCTCGCCCAGAGCCTGCCAACCCGCCCTGACTAGGTCTGCCGTTCGGTAGATTTCCACGGTCCTGCCGGAATAGCAGGCGACCATCACGAACTGCTTTTCGGGCGATACGGTCAGCTCGTGCGGGTTTTCGCAGGTCGTTGCGCGGTGCGTTTCAGCGCCGGTCGCAAGATCAATGCGGCTGAGGCTCGCCCCGCGCTTGTTGGCGACGAAGATCGTGCCGCCCTCGTGCCAATCCGTTGATGGCGCAGTGGCGCATCCGGCAAGCATCGCGGCGGCGACTACGATGATGGCTGAGCGCATGGAGGATACCCCTTCACCCGCCACGATAGTGCCTATTCGCCGGAAAGGTAGTCCACGATGGCCGAACCGAATTCGGGCTTCATCACGCTGGACATATGGTTGCCGGGCACGGTCACGACCTTCGCCTGTGGCAGGGCCTCCGCAAGCCGTTCGGGCGAGCCATTGTCGGCGTCATCTTCTCCTATCAGCACCATCGTCGGCATGGCAATAGTCGCCAGCGCCTCCGCATCGATTTCGTCCACCCCCTGCGTCAGCAGCAGCCGAGCCGCGTGGCGGTCTATCCCCTGCGACTTCAGGAAGCTGCGCGCAAAGAACGCCGGATCGCCGTGCTCGATGGTATCGAACCGGTCGATCATGTCGATGAAGAAGGCGACGCGCTTGCGCCAGTTCACCAGCCCTTCCAGCCCCATCCCCGCCAGCACCAGCCGCCTTGGCGCCAGGCCCGCGGTGACCGCGCTCGCCGCCGTGCGCGCACCGAGCGAGAAGCCTACGAGATCGTAATCGTGCAGTTCCAGCTCTTCGACGATGGCAAAGGCATCGCGCACCAGCACGCCGGCGGTATAGAGCGCGCCATCCACCGGCGCATCGCTGTGCCCGTGGACCCGCCAGTCCGGCATGATCGCTTCGAACCCGGCATCGGCCAACCGCCGGGCCGTACCGAACTTGATCCAGTTCATCTCCGCGCTGGAGAACAGTCCGTGCAGCAGCAGCACGGGTCGCCCTGCGCCCATGCGGTGAACCGCCATTCGCGTGCCGTCATGACTGTCGATGAAGCTGGTGGTGAGATCGCTCATGGGTGGCCGGTGGCAGCCACTGGCGATGCAGGCAAGGGCCAACGCCTCGACACCAGAGGTCTGGCACCAGCAATGCCAGGGTCGGCGCTCTCAGCCCTGAGCCTGCCGCCCTACCGGAAGATGCAGTTGGTGCCCGCCCACAGCGTTTCCACGATGGCATTGTCGCCCTCGCCGCTGAACAGGCCAGAGATCATCGGGCCATCGGGCGAACCGATGATGAACTCCTGCCCCAGCGTGCTGCCTTCCTGCATTTCGACCATCGAATCCTCGAGCATTTCGGCGCGAGACAGTTGCGGCACGTAGGGCGCACGCGCCATGTAGCCGACGAAGGCGTCTTCTTCGAACACCAGCGTCATGCCCTCGTACTGGGTGGAGGGATAGGCGCAGTCGTCCCCGCCCTCGGTGGTGCCGGTCGGCTCCCCCAAAATGCTGGCGAGTGTTGCCTCTGTCGCCACGCGCATGGATCCGAAGGGCACGGACAATTCCTCGAACCCGCCCTGCGCGGGCACGATAATTCCGGTGGCCTGAAGATCGAGCACACCTTCGCCGGCAGTCTCGCCCGCGGAATCCGCGGTCTGCTCTGCCGCCGGGTCGATATCGTTCGCGGCGTCCCCGTCCGCGGCGGGCGAGCACGCAGCCAAAGCCAGCGGGAGGGCGAGAAAAGCGAGGTTGCGCACGGAAATCATCCCTTCTGCAAGTGGCGGCGGCCGAGCAGCTCGGCGATCTGCACCGCGTTCAGCGCGGCGCCCTTGCGCAGGTTGTCCGATACGCACCACAAGGTCAAACCGTTGTCCACGGTGGGATCCTCGCGCACGCGGCTGATGTAGGTGGCGCCGTCGCCGGCGGCCTCGACCGGGGTGATGTATCCGCCGTCCTCGCGCTTGTCGATCAGCATGATGCCCGGCGCCTCGCGCAGGATATCCATGGCGCGGTCGGCGCTCATCTCGCCTTCGAACTCGATGTTCACGGCCTCGGAATGGCCGACGAATACCGGCACGCGCACGCAGGTGGCGTTCAGTTTGATCTTCGGATCCAGGATCTTCTTGGTTTCCACCACCATCTTCCACTCTTCCTTGGTGGAGCCATCGTCCATGAAGGCGTCGATGTGGGGGATGACGTTGAAGGCGATCTGCTTGGTGAACTTGCGCGGCTCCACCCGGTCACCCACGAAGATGCCGCGGCTCTGCTCGAACAGCTCGTCCATGCCTTCCTTGCCCGCGCCGGAAACCGACTGGTAGGTGCTCACGATCACGCGCTTAATCCTGGCGACATCGTGCAGCGGCTTCAGCGCCACCACCAGCTGCGCGGTCGAGCAGTTGGGATTGGCGATGATGTTGCGGGCCTTGTAACCGTCGATCGCGTCGGGGTTCACCTCGGGCACGATCAAAGGCACGTCGGGGTCCATGCGATAGAGGCTGGAATTGTCGATCACCACGCAGCCCGCTGCCGCCGCCTTGGGCGCGTAGATGCGCGTTGCCTCGCTGCCGCAGGCGAACAGGGCAATGTCCCATCCGGCGAAGTCGAAGTGCTCCAGGTTCTTGCACTTCACCATCCGGCCTGAATCGCCGACCTCGATCTCCATGTTGGTGGACCGCGAGCTGGCCACGGCGGCCACCTCGTCCATCGGAAATTCCCGCTCGGCCAGGATCGCGAGCATCTCGCGTCCGACATTCCCCGTCGCCCCTACAACCGCTACCCGGTAACCCATCGTTTTTCTCGCTTCATGGAACAGGCGGCCTGCCTAGCGCGCCTGATTGGGAGGGCAACAGCAAAGGCGGTTACGATCGAAACGGCCGCTCGCTCGCCGCGGGCATTAAGGCGCCGCTAACCGCATTTGCAAAGTCGGCGTAAACCAATCGGCCCGCACACCCAAGCCTGCCCGGGACCGGATCGCCCCTGATCCGGACTGGTGCAATCATCTGTGCCCAAGAGATGATCCAACGCGATCGGGGCGGCCTTCCCGATGGAAAGCCGCCCCGACCTTTTCGCTTGTCCGCGTTTGCGGGCCTTACTTGGCCACGTTCTCGCGACGCTCCGCGATGCGGGCGCGCTTGCCGGTGCGGCCGCGCAGGTAATACAGCTTGGCGCGGCGCACCACGCCGCGGCGCACCACGGTGATGGAATCGATGATCGGCGAATACAGCGGGAACACGCGTTCCACGCCTTCGCCGAAGCTCATCTTGCGAACGGTGAAGTTGGAACCCATGCCGCGGTTCGAACGCGCGATGCACACGCCTTCGTAGTTCTGCACGCGTTCGCGGTTGCCTTCCTTCACCTTGACGCCCACGCGCAGCGTGTCGCCGGGGCGGAAAGTGGGGATATCCTTGCCGAGCGCTTCAATGGCTTCGGCCTCGAGAGTCTGGATCAGGTTCACTGGTCCTCAGTCCTTCTTTTCATGCCGCGCGCCAGAGGCAGGCTGGACCGGAGCGCCACCCTGGCGCTCCCATAAATCCGGCCTGCGTAACCGTGTGTCGTTCTCCGCCTGGGCTTTCCTCCACGCGGCGATCCTCGCATGATCCCCCGATCGCAGCACTTCGGGGATCGTGCGCCCTTCCCATTCAAAAGGTCGGGTATATTGCGGGTACTCCAAGAGACCGTCCTCGAACGATTCCTCGTGCCCGCTGGAAGCCGCGCCCATTACGCCGGGAAGCAGGCGAATGCAAGCATCCAGAATGGCCAGCGCGGCAGGTTCTCCACCCGACAGCACGATGTCGGCAAGGCTCACCTGCTCGATATGCGGACGGGCTTCGAAGAACCGCTCGTCGAAGCCTTCGAACCGGCCGCAGATCAGGGTGACGCCGGGGCCGGCGGCAATCTCGCGGATGCGCGCCTGCGTAATGGGTTGGCCGCGCGGCGTCATGGCGAGGACGGGGCACTCGCCCGCCACGCTGTCGAGCGCGGTGGCCAGCACGTCCGCCTTTAGCACCATCCCCGCCCCGCCACCTGCTGGCGTATCATCGACGGTGCGATGCTTGTCGGGTGCGAAGTCGCGTATCTGTACGGTTTCGCAACGCCAGTCCCCCCGATCCCGCGCCCGCCCCGCCAGCGACACGCCGAGCGGACCCGGGAACATCTCGGGGTAGAGGGTGAGGATGGTGGCGGCAAAGGTCATCGCCGCAAGCGCCTAGCGCCCTGCGCAACGCTTTGCCATCCCGCGCGTTGGCGCAGCATGGACGATACAATCGACGACTGCATCATCGTGGGCGGGGGGCCCGCAGGGCTGACCGCGGCGATATACCTTGCGCGCTATCACCTTTCCATCCGGCTGTTCGACTGCGGCACCAGCCGTGCGGCGCTGATCCCGTGCACCCACAACCACGCCGGCTATCCTGAAGGTATCGCCGGGCTGGAACTGGTCGGGCGGATGCTGGAGCAGGCGGAGAAATACGGCGTCGTCCACGAAGAAAAGCGCGTCGAACATCTCGCGAAGACCGGCGACTGCTTCGTGGTCGGCACCGACGAGGGCACCTTCCGCGCGCGCACGGTGCTGCTGGCGACGGGCGTCTTCAATCGCCATCCCCCGGGGATGGACGATGCCTTTCATGACGAGGCGCTGTTCAAGGGCCTCCTGCGCTACTGCCCGGTCTGCGACGGCTACGAGGTGACCGACAAGCGCGTCGGCATCATCGGCACCGGCAGCCACGGCACCGCGGAGGCAATCTTCCTGCGTAGCTTCACGAAGGACGTGACCCTAATCTCGCCCACCGACGATCACGATCTGGAGCCGGAATGTCTGGCGAAGCTGGACGAGGCCGGGATTGTGCGGGTGGACGGGCCGTGCGGGGACTATGCCATGCGCGGGGACAAGCTGGCGGTGGATACCGCCGAAGGCTGGCTGGAATTCGACAGCGTCTATCCCGCGCTCGGCAGCGACGTGCGCTCGCAACTGGCGCAGGATGCCGGGGCGGACTGCACCGATGTCGGCTGCATCAAGGTGGACGACCATCAGCGGACCAGCGTGCCGGGCCTGTTCGCGGCGGGCGACGTGGTGATCGGGCTGGACCAGATCAGCCACGCGATGGGCCAGGCGGGCGTCGCCGCCACGACGATCCGCAATGATCTCGCGGACGAGCGGTCGCTGCTGCGTTAGTCGAAGACACGCGCGGGCTCTGCAACACTTCGGGCGGCGCGGCGCGCCAGCCAGCGCGTCATTTGCCGCGCCGTCAACAGACCTAGCAATAGCATGGCGGCGTAAAACGCGTAACCGCGCGGTTCCAGGTTCATCATCATTCGGACCGCCGCTTCGAAGCCGACAGCGCGCGAACCGTTTACGAACATGATGCTCACCATCAGCAAAACGGGGAGCATTCCCGCCAGCAGCGCCCGCAGCGTCGGCGAAATGCGCTTTGCCAGGCGATGTAATAGCGCCGCGACGAGGGTAGTAATCAAAATAGTCCCGAGCGCCAAAATGCCCGCCGTCGTGAGCAACATAGATGTCGGCGGTCCGGCGGACTCACCGCGCGGGACGACCTCGATCCTGACCTGAGGCGCGTTCATTCTTCAGTGAAGTCCGCGTTGACGGTGAGTGTCGCCTCATCCCAAGCAGGAACCGCCTCCACGCGCATCGGCACCATGAACAGTTTGCCGGGCTTGCCCTCTTCGGGCGGTCGCCTGATCTCGATCACGTCGCCAGCGCCGAAGTTGTGAACGGCGATAACCTCGCCCAGTGGCTCGCCCGTATCGGACACGGCGGCAAGACCGAGCAGATCGGCGTGGTAATACTCCCCCTCGGCCAGCGGCGGCAGGGCATCACGCGGCACGGTCAGCACGGTGCCGCGCAGCTTCTCGGCAGCGGTGCGATCCGCCACCTCGGCAAAGCGGGCCACGGCCCCGCCCTTGTTGTCATCGCGCACCTTGGTGAGCGTCAGGGCGCCGTCGTTGAAGCTGCGGTGCGCCTTCAGGCTGTCCAGCCCTTCGCCGAACAGCTTCAGGCGGACCTCGCCCGCCACGCCGTGCGCGCCGGCAACGGCGGCCAGGGTGACGGGCGTGTCCTTGGTCAAGCGATCAGCCCTCGGCCTTTTCTTCGCCGGCTTCCTTGGCGGGGGCGTCCTCGGGCAGCGGCGGGCCACCTTCGTTGACTTCCTCGGCCACGGCGGCCGCATCGGCAGCGGGGGCATCGGCGGCAGCTTCGGTGGAGGCATCGGCGACCGCTTCGGCGGTGTCGTCCGACTTCACCGAACCGGTGGCATCGTTCTGGGCGCTGTCCTCGTCGGCAGCAGGCGCTTCCTCGGCCGGAGCCGCAGCAGCAGCCTTGGCCTCTTCCTCGGCAGCCTTCTTGGCTTCCTCGGCTTCGGCAGCCTTGGTTGCCTTTTCTTCGGCGCGTTCCTTCGCGGCGTCGCCCGGTTCACCCTTCTTGGGGTTGTTGCGCGCCTTGCGCTCCAGCACGCCGGCGGCGTCGAGGAAACGGTGGACGCGGTCGGACGGCTGCGCGCCCACGCCCAGCCAGTAACGGGCGCGGTCCTCGTCCAGCTTCACGCGGTTCTCGTCATCCTTGGGCAGCATCGGGTTGTAGGTGCCGATCTGTTCCAGATACTTGCCATCGCGGGCACGGCGGCTGTCGGCGGCCACGATGCGGTAGTACGGACGCTTCTTGGCGCCACCGCGTGCGAGCCTGAGGGAGATTGCCATTGTAGTTCCCCTTTCCAAATCAAAACGTTGAAATCTGTTACTTCTTCCTGAGAAAATCCTGCATCTCCGGGGGCAGCTGGCCGCCCGGAAGGCCGGGCATTCCGCCACCTGGCAGCCCGGGAGCGCCACCGCCTCCGCCGCCGCCAAAGCCCCCGCCGCCGCCCAGCAGCGCGCCGAGGCCCTTGAGCCCGCCCATCTTGCGGATCTGTTTCATCGCGCGGCCCATTTCCTGGTGCATCTTGAGGATCTTGTTGACCTCCTGCACCGATGTGCCGCTGCCCGCCGCCACGCGCTTCTTGCGCTTGGCGTTGAGCAGTTCGGGGCGGGCGCGTTCCTTGGCCGTCATGGAGCCGATGATGGCGTCCATGTGCACCAGAACCTTGTCGTTCATGCCGCTGTCGGCCATCGCGGCCTTGGCCTTTTTCATGCCCGGCATCATGCCCGCCAGCATCCCCAGCCCGCCCATGTTCTGCATCTGCTGCAATTGCTTGCGCAGGTCATTCATGTCGAACTTGCCCGCCATCATGCGCTTGGCGAGATCCTCGGCCTCGTCGGCCTTGATGCTTTCTGCCGCGCGTTCGACCAGGCTGACGACATCGCCCATGCCCAGGATGCGATCGGCAACCCGCGCGGGATGGAAACGCTCGATGGCGTCGAGCTTTTCGCCCGTGCCGGCGAACTTGATCGGCTTGCCGGTGACGGCGCGCATGGAAAGCGCCGCACCGCCGCGCGCGTCACCGTCCATGCGGGTGAGCACCACGCCGGTCAGCGGCACCTCGCTGGTGAAGCTTTGCGCTACATTGACCGCGTCCTGCCCGGTCAGCGCATCGACCACCAGCAGCACCTCGGCGGGGGTGGAGACGGAGGCGACCGCCTTCATCTCCGCCATCAGCGCCTCGTCCACGTGCAGCCGGCCCGCGGTGTCAAGCAGCAACACGTCGTAATTCTGCAGCCTGGCCGCGCCCAGCGCGCGCCGGGCGATGTCGACCGGCTGTTGCCCGGCGACGATCGGCAGGGTGGCGACGCCCGCCTGTTCGCCCAGGATCGCCAGCTGCTCCTGCGCGGCGGGGCGGTTGACGTCGAGCGAGGCCATCAGCGGCTTCTTGCCCTGCTTGTCCTTCAGCAGCTTGGCGATCTTGGCGGTGCTGGTGGTCTTGCCGGACCCTTGCAGGCCGACCATCATGATGACGGCGGGCGGCGCGACGTTAAGGTCCAGCGCCTCGCCCTCGCCCATCGGGCCCTTGCCCACGGCTTCCTCGCCGCCGAGCATGGCGACGAGTTCGTCGTTCACGATCTTGACGACCATCTGGCCCGGCGTGACCGACTTGAGCACTTCCTGCCCGATCGCGCGTTCCGTGACGCGGCCGATGAAATCGCGCGCCACGCTCAGCGCGACGTCCGCCTCCAGCAGGGCGACGCGCACCTCGCGCATGGCATCGCGCACGTCCTGTTCCGACAGGGCACCGCGACCGCGCAGGCGATCGAACACGGTACCGAGGCGGTCGGACAGGCTATCGAACATGCGATACTCCAAAACGCGAAAAACGCCGGCGGACGAGAACTCGTCAGCCAGCGTGCGGTCCCGGATGAGACCGGCTTAACCAGACAGGCACCGCTCGATGCCCGAATGAAGGTGAATGGTGGAGCCTAGCGGGATCGAACCGCTGACCTCAACACTGCCAGTGTTGCGCTCTCCCAGCTGAGCTAAGGCCCCGTACCATTCATGTTGCAGAGCCTCGTGGCGCTGCGGAGGTGGCCCTTTATGGAAAGGCCGCGCTCCTGACAAGAGGTAATATCAGACCGGGCGCCATCAAGTCAGCGCCCGGCCCGCGACATCAATTGTCCTCGTCGCCTTCACCGTCGGTGGTGGCCACGCCCAGGTCGTCGTCGCCGCCGAGGTCGACGTCGTTGTCCGGCGAATCCTCGTCGTCGTCGACGTCGAGTTCTTCCAGATCGTCATCGGCAAGATCCGAATCGGCGGCCTCGTCCTTCTTCTTGGCCTTGTCCTGCTCGTCGAAGGGAATCGGCTGCTTGGACTTGAGCACGGGCTCGGGCGTCCACTCGTTGCCGCATTCGATGCAGGTGACGGGGTCTTCCTTGTTCAGATCGTAGAAGCGCGTGGCGCACTTGGGGCAAGTGCGCTTGGTGCCCCATTCTGGCTTGACCATGATAGTGTCCTCGAAAATCGGAGAATTGGTGTGCGCGTCCGGAGCGGAACCCGCGAAAGCGCGCGCCTTGCCATAGGGCCTTGCCCCTGTCAAAGCCGCGCGCATCAACGACGAGGTAGGCACGCGCGTGAGCCATTCCAACCCGCCCACTCCCCGACGCTTCGCTGCGAGCGGTCCGCTGACCGGACGGGTGGCCGTGCCGGGCGACAAATCGATCAGCCACCGCGCGATCATGCTGGGCGCGCTGGCGGTGGGCGAAACGCGGGTGACGGGGCTGCTGGAGGGCGAGGACGTGCTCGCCACCGCCGCCGCCATGCGGGCGATGGGTGCCACGATCGTTCGACAGGCTCGGAATGAGCGGGGTGAAGCCGCCTGGAGCATCCACGGCGTCGGTGTCGGCGGCCTGTTGCAGCCCACGCAGGCACTGGACATGGGCAATTCGGGCACCAGCACGCGATTGCTGATGGGCCTCGTCGCCAGCCATCCGATCCGCGCCATGTTCACCGGCGATGCCAGCCTGTCGAAGCGCCCCATGGGCCGGGTGATCGAGCCGCTGAGCCAGATGGGCGCGGCTTTCGAGGCCAGTGGACAGGCGCTTGGCGGCGGCCGCCTGCCGCTCATGCTGCGCGGCATCTCGCCCGCCGTGCCGATCACCTATCGCCTGCCCGTCGCCAGCGCGCAGGTGAAGAGCGCCGTGCTGCTCGCCGGCCTCAACACCGCGGGGATCACCACCGTCATCGAGCCTGTCCCCACCCGCGACCATTCCGAACGGATGCTGCGCGGCTTCGGCGCGAAGCTGGAGGTCGGCGAGGATGCCGGCGCGCGCGTGATCCGCATCCACGGCGAGGCGGAGCTGACGCCGCAGGTCATCACCGTCCCCGGAGACCCGTCGAGCGCCGCCTTCTTCGCCGTCGCCGCATTGCTGGTGCCAGGCAGCGACCTCGTGATCGCCAATGTCGGCCTCAACCCCACCCGCGCCGCGTTGTTCGACGTGCTGCGACAAATGGGCGGCTCCATAGAGGAACTGGACCGGCGCGAGGTCGGCGGGGAGCCGGTGGCGGATTTGCGCGTGCGGCACTCGATCCTCACGGGCATAGACGTTGACCCAATGGTCGTGCCGGCGATGGTTGACGAATTTCCGGTGCTCTTCGTGGCCGCTGCGCTGGCGCAAGGGACGACAACGACCAAGGGTCTCGATGAGTTGCGCGTCAAGGAATCCGACCGCATCACCGCCATGGCCGACGCGCTCACGCTGGCGGGCGCGCGAGTGGAAGAACACGAGGACGGCCTGACGATCGAGGGAACCGGAGGCGATCTCCTTCGCGGGACGCCGGAATATGAGTGGGTCACGACCCACCTCGATCACCGGATCGCCATGAGCATGGCCGTGGCGGGCCTCGCCAGCCGCGATGGCGTTCAGGTGGACGACACCGGGCCTATCGCAACAAGCTTCCCCACATTCGAGGCGCTGCTGAGCCGCGCCATGCACGGAGAACCCGCATGAAGCCCCGTCGTTTTCTCTCGCTCGCCCTTCTTGCCCTCGCCGCCTGTTCGCAGGCTGCCCAGGCCGCCACCTACGAGATGTTTCGCGATCCGAACTGCGGCTGTTGCCTCGCCTGGGTGCGCCACGTGGACGCGGCAGTGGCGGAAAGCGTTACCGTGACCGACAGCACCGACATGGGCGCGCTCAAGGACCGGCTGGGCGTCCCTCAGGAATTGCGCAGTTGCCACACGATGGTGGTGGAAGGGTACGTGATCGAAGGCCACGTTCCGGCCGAGGACATCGCCCGTCTGCTTGCCGAGCGGCCCGAGGGCGTCACCGGCCTCGCCGTGCCAGGCATGCCGGTCGGCTCGCCCGGCATGGAGATGGGCGACCGGGTGCAGCCCTACCAGGTCATCGCTTTCGGAGAGGCCGGCATGTCGGTCTTCGCGACGCACCCCTGACGGCCTGTCAGGCGGGGCTCGACACTTTCATCAGCACCAGCCCGCTGACGATCAGCACGGCGGCCAGCACGCGCAGCGGCGTCACCGCCTCCCCCAGCAGTACGATGCCGACCACGAAGGCGCCGATCGCGCCGATGCCCGTCCACACGGTATAGGCCGTGCCCAGCGGCAACGATTTCATCGCCACTGCCAGCAGACCGAAACTGAATATCATGGCGACGATCGTGACTGCCGCTGGCCCGGGCCGGGTGAAGCCGTCGGACAGTTTCATGGAATAGGCCCACACGGTCTCGAGCAGTCCGGCGACAAAAAGAATGAACCAGGCCAAGGCAGCCTCCTTCGCGAGAATTGCGCTGCCGGGCCGTCCCGGTCTTGATCGCCTTCCCGGCACGCAGGACGTGGCCTGCGCGGGTATGCAGATAGCAGGGCGTTTGCGGTTCTCAAGCCGCCCACGGGGCGATAAGGACGGGCCATGAGGCTACTTTCCGTGCTGTCCCCGTTGCTGCTTGCGTTTGCCACCCCGGTGCTGGCGCAGGATCTGCCGCAAACCCCCGCCGCCTGGGCCGAGGCCGACCGCGAACTGATGGTGCCGGTCGAGGGTGGGCGCGTGTGGGTGCGGGTGAACGGCGACCTCGACAGCGAGGGCCATCCGCCCGCGATCTTCATCCACGGCGGCCCCGGCGGCACGCACCTGGGCCTCGCCGGGCTGACCGCGCTGGCGGACGAGCGCGCGGTCATTCTCTACGACCAGCTCGATTCGGGCCGCTCCGACCATCCGGGCGATCCGGCCAACTGGCGGGTCGAGCGGTTCGTTGCAGAGCTCGAGGCGATCCGCCAGGCGCTGGGCGTGGAGCGCTGGCACGTCATCGGCCATTCGTGGGGTGCGGCGCTGGCGCTGGAATATGCCGCCGCCTACCCGCAGCACACCGCCAGCGCCGTGCTGGGCGGCACCTACATCTCCACGCCGCACTGGATCATGGGCACCAACCTGCTGATCCGCGAGCTGCCGGACGCAATCCGCGACACGATCATCGCCTGCGAAAGCGCGAGCCCGCCGCCAGCCGAAACCTGCGGCCCGGCCACCGATGCCTTCTACGCGGTCTACAACGGCCGGCCCGATCGCCCCGCGCCGACCGAGGCGCAACGCGCCTACAGCGTTCGGTACGCGGGCGAAGGCTTCAACCCCGAGCTCTACAACGTCATGTGGGGGCCGAGCGAATTTGCCGCCCGCGGCACCCTCGTCGGCTACGATGGGACACCGCTGCTCGCCCGCGTGGACGGCAGCCGCACCCTGTTCATGGTCGGCCAGTACGACGAGGCACAGCTGGATCAGGTGCTCGACTTCGTGACGCTCACACCCGGCTCGGAACTGGCCGTGGTCCCCGGCGGATCGCACAGCTTTCCCGGAGAGCGCCCGGCGGAAACCGAGGGGCTGCTGCGCGCCTGGATGGCGCGGATCGATAGCCGGGAGGATAGCGAATGATCATTGCCGTCGATGGACCGACCGCGTCGGGCAAGGGCACCGTGGCCCGCGCCGTGGCCGCGCATTTCGGCCTGCCTCATCTCGACACCGGCCTGCTTTATCGCGCGGTCGGCTACACCGTGGCGCGGATGGGCGGCGATCCCGACGATCCCGCCAGCGCACTTGCCGGCACCGGCTTTCCGGACGCAACGCTCGCCGATCCCGAGCTGCGCAGCGAGGACGTGGGCGGCCTTGCCAGCCGTGTTTCGCGCCATCCGCAAGTGCGCGCCGCGCTGTTCGAACGCCAGCGCGCGTTTGCCACGCAGCCGGGCGGCGCCGTGCTCGATGGGCGCGACATCGGCACCGTCATTGCGCCCGAGGCCGAGGCCAAGCTGTTCGTCACCGCCAGCCTTGCTGCCCGCGCCGAGCGGCGGTTTCGCGAAATGCGCGACAGCGGTCGCCAGGCAGACCTGCGGGACATCCTGGACGATCTGACCGCGCGCGACGAACGTGACCAGAACCGCGCCGATGCCCCCCTGAAAGTTGCCGAGGGCGCCTGTGTGCTCGACACGACCGGGATGACGATCGAACAAGCCATCGCGGAGGCTGTCGCCGCAGTGAACGCGGCTACGGGCGTACCAGCCCGCGGCTAGCCTGCGTGGACCTGCCGCCGCAGGTCGCCGAGGAGCCCCATCGCGAACAATCCTTCGCACACCACGAACAGCGGGCCGACCAGCAGGCTTTTGATGTCATCGAGAAAGGCGGGCTTGCGGCCTTCGTAATGGTGACCCAGGAACTGCAACGTCCAGCCCGCCACGAACAGCCCGATCCCGCCCGCCAACCATACCACGGTCGAGACCTGCGCGATCCAGTGGCCCGCAGAGCACAGCAGCGCCAGCAGCACCGCCATCAGCAGGCCCACCTTAAGGTCCAGCCGCAGATACCACAGCGCCGCGAGCACGCTGCCCACCATGGCCGGGGTCGCCACCCAGCCGCCCAGGTCCCACGTGGGCCGCGAAAGCAGCACCTCCACCGCCAATACGATGAGCGGGATGCCCAGGGCGTGGGTCGCCACGTTGCGATGATCGCGGTGGTATTCGCCGTAGCTGGCGAGTGCTTCAACCAGGTTTGTCACTGGTAGAAACCTAGACACGTCGTCCCGAGGAATCTAGTCGGCTCATGATTACGCGTTGATTGCATTATCCGGCGCAGCATTCCGAAGGTCAGTAATCAGAATATGGCTATCACATCTATCTGTAACAGCGGCTTGGGCAACCAGCTGTTCCAGTATGCCGCTGGCAAGTCGCTGGCTTTCAACCTAGGCACCGAACTGGTCATCGATGCCCGCCACTTTCAGGCCGTCACCGAGGCGGACAAGATGTTCCGCCTTGGAGAAATTGGCATTCCTGAAAAGGTCAAGCAACTGCGTCCGGGGCTTTTTAAGGCACACGGGCTTCCCCTGCGTGCCTATCGCTGGCTGAAGCGAGAGAGAAGGCGCCATTACGTCGAGCCAAGGCTGGGATATTTCGAAGATTATCAATCGCTCCAAGACGGCGCATATTTGGTTGGTTGCTTCCAGTCGCCCAAGTATTTCGCCGGAAATGAAGATCGAATATTCGCCGACACGCAGATAGACGAAGCCTTCTCGAAGATTGAACCGCGCTCCCCCGAGAACGCAATAAACGTTCACGTGCGGCGTGGAGATTACCTCGCGAACCCAGGTTATGTCCTGACCGACCCGCTCGCTTACTACCGCGAAGCCCTCGCCGCCGCGCGCAAGGCCCTGCCCCACGCGCCGCTGGTGGTCTTTTCCGATGATATCCCGTGGTGCCGCGAGCAGGACCTGTTCGCCGGCGCACAGTTCATGGAGCCGATTGCGGGCGAAAGCCCCTGGGCGGATCTCGTGCGTATGTCGCGCTGCGCCGCGCTCGTCATCGCCAACAGCTCCTATTCGTGGTGGGCCGGATGGTTCGCCATGCAGCGCGGCGCGCAGGTCTATTGCCCGCGCCAGTGGATCAAGGGCCTCGATAGCGCCGATCTCCACATTTATCCCGATGCGTGGACGGTGATCGGCGAAGCCTGAGCGGGCGCAAATCCCTTGCCTTTCGCCCCTCTTTCGCCTAGGCGCGCGGCCGTTCTCTTGCATCGTCCGATACGAGGAACCCGCATGGTGGCATCCGGCCCCGCGCGGCAGTCGGCCTCTTGCCCCGCTGGCCTCGCAATCGTGCGAGAGACGGGCCCAAGACCCGGGTAAAACCCGTGGCCGGTAGCAAATGTGAAGGAAACCAACATGGCATCCACTGCCAACCCCACCCGCGACGATTTCGCCGCGATGCTCGACGAACAGTTGGGCGGCGCCGACGGCGGCTTTGAAGGCCGCGTCGTCAAGGGCACCGTCACCGCCATCGAGAACGGCATGGCGCTCGTCGACGTCGGCCTCAAGAGCGAAGGCCGCATTTCCCTGCGCGAGTTCGAGCGTGGCGAGGAAGACGGCAGCCACGGCCTGTCCGTGGGCGATGAAGTCGAAGTCTTCGTCGACCGTGTCGAGAACGCCGAGGGCGAAGCCATGCTCAGCCGCGACCGCGCCCGCCGCGAAGCCGCCTGGGACAAGCTGGAAAGCGAATTTGGCGAAGGCAAGCGCGTCGAAGGCCGCATCTTCGGCCGCGTGAAGGGTGGCTTCACCGTCGACCTCGACGGCGCCGTGGCCTTCCTGCCCGGCAGCCAGGTCGACATCCGCCCCGTGCGCGACGTCACTCCGCTGATGGACATGCCGCAGCCCTTCCAGATCCTGAAGATGGATCGTCGCCGCGGCAACATCGTCGTGTCGCGCCGCGCCGTCCTCGAGGAAACCCGTGCAGAGCAGCGCAGCGAGCTGATCGAAGGCCTGGCCGAAGGTCAGGTCACCGATGGCGTGGTCAAGAACATCACCGACTATGGCGCCTTCGTGGACCTGGGCGGCATTGACGGCCTGCTGCACGTCACCGACATGAGCTACAAGCGCGTCAACCACCCCAGCGAGGTGATCGAGATCGGTCAGACCGTGACCGTGCAGATCATCCGCATCAACCAGGATACCCAGCGCATCAGCCTCGGCATGAAGCAGCTGGAAAGCGATCCGTGGGATGGCGTGGGTGCGAAGTACCCGGTCGGCGCCAAGGTTTCGGGCACCGTCACCAACATCACCGAATACGGCGCCTTCGTGGAGCTGGAAGCGGGCATCGAAGGTCTTGTCCACGTCTCCGAAATGAGCTGGACCAAGAAGAACGTGCACCCCGGCAAGATCGTTTCGACCTCGCAGGAAGTCGAAGTCATGGTGCTGGAAGTGGACGCCGAGAAGCGTCGCATCAGCCTGGGCCTCAAGCAGGCCCACCGCAACCCGTGGGAAGAGTTCGCCGATGCCCACCCGGTCGGCTCGACCGTCACCGGCGAAGTCAAGAACGCGACCGAGTTCGGCCTGTTCATCGGCCTTCCGGGCGACGTGGACGGCATGGTTCACATGTCCGACATCGCCTGGGGCATCTCGGGTGAGGACGCGCTGGCACTGCACCGCAAGGGTGAAGAGGTCGAGGCCGTGGTGCTAGACGTCGACATCGACAAGGAGCGCATCAGCCTCGGCATGAAGCAGCTCGAGAAGGGTGCGCCTTCGGAAGCGGGTGCAGCGGGTTCGCTCCGCCGCGGCGAGGTGGTCACCGTGACCGTGCTCGAAGTGCGCGATGGCGGCCTGGAAGTGCAGGTCGGCGACGACGGCGCGACCGGCTTCATCAAGCGTTCGGACCTCGGCCGCGACCGCGACGAGCAGCGTCCTGATCGCTTCCAGACGGGCCAGAAGATCGATGCCATGGTCACCGGCTTCGACCGTTCGAAGAAGCCCAACTTCTCCATCAAGGCGCATCAGATCGCCGAGGAGAAGGAAGCCGTGGCGCAGTTCGGCTCGGCCGATTCGGGTGCCTCGCTCGGCGACATCCTTGGTGCCGCGCTCAAGGGCGGTGCCGACAAGGACGCCGACAAGAAGTAAGCCGCGCGAACATTCGCAAGGCTAATGGAAAGGCCCGTCCGCTCACCCGAGCGGGCGGGCCTTTCCTGTTTCGGCGGGCGCGCCTAGGATGGCCGCATGCTCGAAATTCACCAATTCCCCTGCCTCACCGACAACTACGGCTTCCTGCTGCACGATCCGGACAGCGGAGAGACGGCGGCAATCGATACGCCGGACGGCGAGGAATACCTGCGCCAGGCCCAGGCCAGGCAATGGCGTATCACCGCGATCTGGAACACCCACTGGCATCCCGATCACACCGGCGGCAACGCGGCCATCGTGGCGGCGACCGGTGCCACGGTCGTCGCCCCGGCAGAGGTGGAACGCATCGCCCCCGTCGATCGGATCGTGGCGAGCGGCGACATGGTGATGCTCGGCAAGCACGAGGCACAAGTGATGGACGTGGGCGGACATACGAAGGGCCACATCGCCTACCACCTGCCGGTAGACGGCCTGGCGTTCGTTGGTGACAGCCTGTTCGCGCTGGGGTGTGGGCGGATGTTCGAAGGCACCCCGCAACAGTTCTGGGCCAGCCTCGCCCGGCTCAAGTCCCTGCCCGCAGAGACCACGATCTACTGCGCGCACGAATACAGCCTCGCCAATGCCCGCTTCGCGCTGCACGCCGACCAGGGGAACGACGCTTTGGTGATCTATGCCCGCGAGATCGAGGACAAGCGCGAGCGCGGTGAGTGGACCGTGCCCTTCCCGCTCGCCCGCGAGCTTGCCACCAACCCCTTCCTGCGCGCCGACGATCCTGAAATGGCGGCGCACTGGGGCGGTGACGCACCGCACGAGACACTCGCTGCGCTGAGGGCAGCCAAGGATGCGTTCTGAATGTGGCACCAGTGCTGAAAGAGCACTGTTCGGGATGGGCCGCAGCTTTCAGCCGCGAGCGGGACGCGATCGAGCGCGCTCTTGCACCCGGCCCGTGCGAGCTTCACCATATCGGCAGTACCGCTGTGCCCGGCCTGATCGCAAAACCAGTGATCGATATCCTACTGGTGGTGCCTGCCATCGGCGCGCTGAATGATACGGCGGTGACCGCATTGGGATACGTGGCGCGCGGCGAATACGGCATCCCGGGCAGGCGCTACTTCGTACGGCGCACGGGAGAGGCGCTCGACGTCCACCTGCATGCTTTCGCCCAGGGCGACCGACATGTTCGCCACCATCTCGCTTTCCGCGACCTGCTGCGCCGAAGCGAGACTTCTCGCGCCCGCTACGCCGCCGCGAAGCGCGCTGCGCTCCAGCGGTCGGGGGGTGACAAGGCGACATACCAGTCGCTGAAATCGCCGGTCGTGATTGAACTGCTGGCCGAGGCGCTTCAGTCGCCGCTGCCGGGATAGGGATCGGCCTTGAGCAGCTTCGTGAGGTGGGCCGCGTTGCCGGCCACCATGCCAGCGGTCTCGGTCACCTTTTTCGGAGTGCTTTCGAGATCCTTGAAGTCCTTTGATCCCATGGCCTCGCCCACCCAGTAACAGGCGGCGACGGCGGGGATCGTCCAGCCGGTATCGTTGAGGCTCTGGAACAGCTGCGAACTCGACCAGTGCGCGCCGTCCTCATTGCCGACAATCGCCGCCACGGCGACCTTGCCGTAGCTTGGCATCCGGCCCGCATCGTCGGTTTCGGACAGAAAGGCGTCCATCCGCTCCAGCACGCGCTTGGCGATGGAGCCGATCTGGCCCATCCAGATGGGTCCGCCGAAGATCAGGATGTCATGGGCGAGGATCTTCTCGCGCAAGGCTGGCCAATCGTCGCCCTCGCCTTCGTCGGAAGTGACGCCGGGCTTTACGTCGTAATCAGCAATGCGGATGGTCTCCGCGATTTCGACGTCGTGTTCGCCGAACGCCTTGCCAAGCACCGCGATCATCGCATCGGTCGAGCTGTCCTCGTTTCCCTTGCTCGCCTTGAGCGAGCAATTGATGGCAATGGCTGTAACTTTTGTGTCGGCGGGCATGACGCGGTCTCCTGAATTGTCAGGAGGTTAACGCACCGATCCGGAAGGTTTTCCGGACCCCCGCACAAAAAGTTCAAAGCTGGCCGATAACCTCGTCCGCCAGCACGCGATCGGCGGCGGCATCGTGCTTGCTTGCAATCAGGCGGGCCGCGGCCCTGGTCGACGCATCGGCCGCACGCGCGCGCAATTCGGCCACGGCGGTGCGCTCGGCAGCACCGATCCGGTCCTCGGCCATACGCTCGCGCCGCGCCACCATCGCGGCAGTGTCGGCCTCGGCCTTGGTGACGATGCCTTCCGCCTCGCGGCGGGCGTTGTCGATCATCGCCTCGGCATCCTTTTCGGCGCCGGCGATCTTGTTCGCATATTCCTGCCGCAAGGCCTCGGCCTCGGCGCGAAGCTGCCTGGCCTCGTCAAGATTATCGCGGATCGCCTTGATCTTGGCATCAAGCCCGCCGGCGATGGTGCGATGCACCTTCGCGCCGAGAAATGCGATCAGCAGCAGCACCAGCATGGCAATGCTGACCCACTGGTAAGGCGCAAGGCCCAAAAGCTCGGGCGCGGCGTGCTGGCCGGCGCCGCCGTGGGCGTCGGCTACCTCGATCTGCGCCTCGCTGGTGGCGAAGACTTCGGGCATGGATTCGGTGCTAACCACGGGTCATGACCTCCTGCACGGCGGTTCGCGCGTCGGCATCGCTGACCGTCACGCGGGCAAACTGCCGGACGATGTCCTGCGCCGCTTCCACGGCAACGGTCTCGATCTCGGCGGCGGCGGCGTCGCGGCTGGCGGCGATGCGCGCCTCGGCCTCTTCCAGGCGGGTATCAATACCGGTCTGGACGGTCGCGAGACGGGCCTCCGTCGACGCCTGGGCCCTGGCCTTTGCTTCACCCACGATGGCCTGCGCGCTCTCGCGGTTGGCATTTTCGCGGGTGCGCCATGCCTCTTCCTGCTCGTCGGCCGCATCGCGGGCTGCCTGCGCCGCGGCAAGATCGCTGGCGATCTGGCGATCGCGGGCGTCCACCGTGGAGGTGACCTTGGGCACCATGCCCTTGCCCACGACAAAGAACACGAGCCCGAAGATCACGACCAGCCAGAACAGCTGGCTGGACCAGATTTCGAACATTTGATCTATCTGGGGCATGGACGGATTCCGCCTATCGGCAACAAGTCAGGTCGAGACGAACGGCCGGGCGCGCTGGCCCGGCCGGTATGGCAATGATCAGACGAAGAGAATGATCATCGCGACGACGAATGCCAGCAGGCCGAGAAGCTCGGCAGCGGCAAAGCCGATGAACAGGCGGCCCTGCTGGCCATCGGCAGCACCCGGATTGCGCAGCGCGCCATCGAGGAACGAGCCGAACACGTTGCCCACGCCGAGCGCGGCCATGCCGGCACCGATAGCGGCCAGGCCGGCACCGATCATCTTTGCAGCTTCGAGATCCATGTGAATTTCCTTTCGAGTGTATTCTTAAGCGAATGTAACGGTGAACTTAGTGCAGGTTCTCGGCATCGTTGATGTAGAGCGACGAGAGCAGCGCAAAGACGTAGGCCTGGATACCGGCGACGAGGATTTCCAGCGCGCAGATGGCGACCATCAGCAGAAAGCTGGGAATGCCCACGAGCACGCCGAACCCGGCACCCGCGTTCCACCCGTCGATCACGAAGCTGGACAGCACTTCCAGCAGGACGTGGCCGGCCATCATGGCGACGAACAGTCGCAGGCCGAGGCTGAAGGGGCGGAACAGAAACGAGATGAACTCGATCGGCGCGATCACGAAGACCATTGGCAATGGCGTGCCGGCAGGCACGAACAGGCTGAAGAAATGCAGCCCGTGCTTCCAGAAACCGACGATCAGCACGATGGCGAAGCTGAGAATGGCCAGAATGCCGGTGATGGTGAAATGGCTGGTAAAGGTGAACGGGTGCACGCCCACCACGCCCAGCGGCATCAGGCCAAGGATGTTCGCGAACAGGATGAACATGAACAGGCTGAAGATATAGGGCAGGTACTTGCGCCCGTTCTTGCCGATGTTGGCATCCAGCATGTCGTCGATGAAGCCGGTGAAGCTTTCCACCGTCATCTGCCAGCGGCCCGGGACGATCTGCTGGCGCATGCCGCCCAGCATGAACACGAACAGCACGACCGCCGTGATCAGCATCCACAGCGCGGAGTTGGTGAAGGCGATGTTATAGCCGCCGATGGCCAGACCGTCGGTGCCGAAAAGCGGCTCCACGGTGAACTGGTGCATGGGATCGACCTTGGCGGTTTCGGCAGCTGCCACGACTGTTCGTCCTTACCCGTCCTGTGTGTCGCCACCCGATGCCGGGGGGCGCGAAGAATTGCGAATGATGTTCCAGAAGGCGACCACGATGCCGACACCCAGACCGCCCAGCAGACCCCACGGATTGACGCCGAAGAACCAGCCAATGGTCCATCC
Organism: Aurantiacibacter arachoides; assembly: GCF_009827335.1. Classification (GTDB taxonomy): domain Bacteria; phylum Pseudomonadota; class Alphaproteobacteria; order Sphingomonadales; family Sphingomonadaceae; genus Alteraurantiacibacter; species Alteraurantiacibacter arachoides. The sequence goes on from NZ_WTYH01000001.1 coordinate 1,563,744, forward strand.
GACGATCGCACCGCCAAGAAGCCCACCGAGCAGATCCGTCAGCGCCCGGCTGGCAGCCTTGCCGCCAGCATCAACGCCTTGCACCTGCGGCCGGTTGCGCTGCTCTTCCCGCTCGCGTGCGGCAGCAAGCCGCGCTTCGAGCGCGTCGATCCGCGCATCCTCACCGATGGGTTCCCGAGCGGGTTTCTCGTCGCTCACGCCTGATCCTCCGTAATGGGAAATGGCATGGGCAAAGAGGTGCCCGCCAAGGGCGCCGCCCCCTTAGGCGGGGGGTTCTGGCAAGTCAACCGGTGGTCGGCCCCTCGAACCGACAGACTTGCCGAACAGGCCATGTTGCGGCCCTTGCGGGCCAAAGGTAATTGGTCGGGGAGACAGGATTCGAACCTGCGACCCTCTGGTCCCAAACCAGATGCGCTACCAGGCTGCGCTACTCCCCGACACGTGGACCCGCCCCTACGGACTGCGCCATTGCGGTGCAAGCTGCATTCGCGAAAGGCTCTTCGGTAGACTACGCAGGAACACCTGCTGCGGCGCGCCGCTAAGCCTCCGCTGCCGAGCCAGCGCAGCGCGCACGCTGCTGCGGGGCGGCCTAGCCGTGGGCGATGCTCATGTCCGCAATCAGCCTCGCCGTGGCGCTCGCCGCGCCCTGCTCTGTCACCGATGGCGATACGATCCGCTGCGGCGACAAAAGAATCCGCATCACCGGCATCGATGCGCCCGAAACCCGCGCCTGCCGTCAGGGACGCCAGTGCGTGCCGGGCGATGGCGCTGCCTCGACCCGCGCCATGGAGCAGCTGATGGCGGGAGCCGCGCTCACCATTGTGCGGCTGGGGCGCGATCGGTACGGGCGCACGCTGGCGGTGGTCTACGCTGACGGAACCAGCGTCGCCTGCGCACAACTTGCCGCCGGGCAGGCATTCTACATGGCGCGGTGGGACGATGAGCGGCGGGTTGCTGCGGACTGCCCCCACCTGACGAATCGCGTCGCGTGAGAAAAGGCGCTGGTGGGCCCGGCAGGATTCGAACCCGCGACCTAGCCGTTATGAGCGGCCAGCTCTAACCGCTGAGCTACAGGCCCCCAGCCCGCCCGGCCCTATCGCCCGAGCGGGTTCGCATCAAGCGATGTCAGTCAGCGGCAGCGGCATTGCCCATGATCGGCCCGGCTTCGTTGGCCAGCACCGCCGTCACCGCGGTCCACACCGCCACGTTTTGCGCCAGGTCCGCCGGATCGACCTTGTCGAGGGTGTCGTTGGCCGTGTGGTGCAGGTCGAAATACCGCAGGCCGTCCTGCTGCAGGTCGACGATGGCCCCGCGCTGATCCCGCATGATGTTGAGATCGGCCCCGCCGCTGGCGACGAGGTTTGCCGCCGGCAGAACGCCGTAACCCGATACCGCGCGGGCAAGGCGCGCCCACAGGTCCGGATTGCCCTCGGTAAAATTGGTTTCCATGCGCCAGATGCGCCCGGCGCCAAAATCGCTCTCGATACCCACGGCCATCGGTTCGTCCCGGTGCGCGGCGGAATAGGCGGCGGAACCCCACAGGCCGTTTTCCTCGGCACCGGCAAACAGCACGCGAATCGTGCGCAGCGGCTGGCCCTGCTCCGCCACGCGCAGCGCGGTGGCGGCGGCGATGGCGCAGCCGCTGGCATCGTCGATGGCGCCCGTTCCCTCGTCCCAGCTGTCCAGGTGGCAGGCGAGCAAGACCGGCGGCAGCGACGGGTCGCGTCCGGTGATCTCGCCGGTCACGTTGCCGCTCGTCACCTCGCCTAGCTGGCGCGGGGTAAGGACGAGCTCGATTCGCACGGGCTCTCCGCCAGCCTCGGCACGGCGCAGCAGGCGTTCGAGCTGATCAGCGTCCGGATTGCTCAGCGCGGCGGCGGGAATGGCCGCGGTGCCGGCGGGAAAGGTGGTGGAGCCGGTGTGCGGGAGCCGGTCGTTGTCGCTGCCGATGGAGCGGATCAGCATGCCCGCCGCACCCTTGCTGGCGGCAATGGCCGGACCCTGCCGCCGGGGCGAGCCGAAATAGCCGTAGTGCGAGCCGTCCTGCGTGGCACGCATGGAATGGCCGACATAGGCGATCTTTCCCGCCAGGCTCCCTGCTGGCGCGGCGCGCAGATCCTCGATGGTGGCGAAATGCACGACCTCGGCGGTAATGCCGGCGGCGGGCGTTGCGCCGCTGTAGCCAAGGGCGGTCAGAACCAGCGGCTGGGCGCTTTCACCCACGATGCGCGCGCGCTGTTCGCCGCGCAGCCAGCCGGGCATGGGAAAGGGCTCGTCCACCACGTTGACGAAGCCGTGCGCACGCAGCCACTCCATCGCCCAGGCACGGCCCCTCGCCTCGTCCGGCGTGCCGGCAAGGCGCGGGCCTATTTCTGTGGTGATGCCTTCGAGAAAGTCCCAGGCGATCTCGTCGTGCGCGCCCGGCTCCATGCCGTAACGGCTGTCGTAACGCTGCGCATCGGCGGTGGCGGGAATGGCGAGCGAGAGCGCGGTGAGCGCAAGTAGGCTTTTGTGCATGGTCGATGGCTAGGCGATGGCCGGCGCGCTGCCAAGAGGCGAAAGCCGCAGCTGTCAATCGGGCCGGGGGCGTTCCTCTGGATCAGTCGCCACACCGTGCAGCAACCGGTCATCCAGTCGCTCGCCATGCAGCACGGAAACATCGCCGGTCGTTTCCAGCACTAATGCCCTCACCTCGGTAAGCGACAGGACGTTGGCCTCGCGCAGCTTGGCGAAAAGGTCGCTCTCGGCCACGCGCGTGCGATCCAGCGCCTCGCGGTCGATCACCCCGTCACGCATCAGTATGACCGGCTTGTTCTGGAAAATCTTTTCGAACAGATCCGAATCCTTGCGGATACGCGCGGCAAGCCACTGGATGAAGAAGAGCCCGGTCATGGCGGTGAGCGGCTGTGCAAACCCGCGCCAATCCTCGACCTGCGAGGCGCCCGCCAGCAGCGAGCCCAGCGCCACCGTCATGACGAAATCGAAGCTGGTCATTTTCGATAGCGAGCGCAGGCCGACAACGCGGATGTGCAGCACAACCCATACCAGCGCCACGATCGCCAGAAGGAAACCGCGCAGCAAAGTGTCGGACCAGATTTCGTCGAGGAACATGAACGCCCAACTGCGGCGGCCATGCCCCTGTTCCGAGATTGCCACGCGCGATGCTTGCCCGCAGCGCTGCCAGCGCCTATCTGGCGCCACGCATTTCCAACGCATTGCCTGATCTACGTGAGGACCTCCGATGGCCGCCCAATACGCCTACGTCATGAAGAACATGACCAAGACCTTCCCCGGTGCGCAAAAGCCGGTGCTGCATGACATCAACCTGCAATTCTATCGGGGGGCGAAGATCGGCATCGTCGGGCCGAACGGCGCGGGCAAGTCCACGCTGATCAAGATCATGGCCGGCATCGACAGCGACTTCACGGGTGAAGCCTGGCCGGGTGAGAACATCACCGTGGGTTACCTGGAGCAGGAGCCCGAGCTCGATCCCGGCAAGACCGTGCTGGATAACGTCAAGGACGGCGCTCGCGATACTGCCGACATGGTCGAACGCTTCAATGCCATCGGCATGGAAATGGGCGAACCCGACGCCGATTTCGATGCGCTGAGCAACGAGATGGCCGAATTGCAGGACAAGATCGACGCGGTCGACGGCTGGACGCTCGACAACCAGCTGGAAGTGGCGATGGAAGCCCTGCGGTGCCCGCCGGGCGACATGGGCGTGGAAAGCCTTTCGGGCGGCGAAAAGCGCCGCGTGGCCCTCACCCGCCTGCTGATTCAGAAGCCCGACATCCTGCTGCTGGACGAGCCGACCAACCACCTCGACGCCGAAAGCGTGCAGTGGCTGGAAAACCACCTGAAGGATTATGCCGGCGCGGTGTTGATGATCACCCACGATCGCTACTTCCTGGATAACGTGGTGGGCTGGATCCTCGAACTCGACCGCGGCAGCTACTACCCTTACGAGGGCAACTATTCGACCTACCTTGAAAAGAAGGCCAAGCGCCTCGAACAGGAAAACCGTGAGGAATCGGGCAAGCAGAAGGCTCTCTCGCGCGAACTGGAATGGATCCGCCAGACGCCTGCTGCTCGCCAAACCAAGAGCAAGGCGCGTATCCGCAAGTTCGAGGAATTGCAGAACAGCCAGAACGACCGCCGCCTGGGCAAGGCGCAGATCGTGATCCAGGTGCCCGAACGGCTCGGCGGCAAGGTGATCGAGGCCAAGAGCATTACCAAGGCCTATGGCGACAAGCTGTTGTTCGAGGACCTGTCGTTCATGCTGCCCCCCGGCGGCATCGTGGGCATCATCGGCCCCAACGGCGCGGGCAAGTCCACGCTGTTCAAGATCCTGACCGGCAAGGAAGAACCCGACGAGGGCAAGGTGGAGATCGGCGAGACCGTGCGCCTGGGTTTCGTCGACCAGAGCCGCGACCACCTGAACCCCAAGAACAACGTCTGGGAGGAGATCTCCGACGGGCTGGACTACATGAAGGTCAACGGCAACGACACCAGCACGCGGGCCTATGTCGGCGCGTTCAACTTCAAGGGTCAGGACCAGCAGAAGAACGTCGGAAAGCTGTCGGGCGGTGAGCGCAACCGCGTGCATATCGCCAAGATGCTCAAGACCGGCGGCAACGTGCTGCTGCTGGACGAGCCGACCAACGATCTCGACGTGGAAACGCTGGGCGCGCTGGAGGAAGCCATCGAGAACTTCGCCGGTTGCGCCGTGGTCATCAGCCACGATCGCTTCTTCCTCGATCGCCTGGCCACCCACATCCTCGCCTTCGAGGGCGACAGCCACGTCGAATGGTTCGAAGGCAACTTCGAAGCCTACGAGGAAGACAAGCGCCGCCGCCTGGGCGACGCGGCCGACCGGCCGACGCGATTGGCTTACAAGAAGCTGACGCGGTAGGATTGCGGATGGCGTCAGACGCTCCCGACGGGCTTGCCCTGATGCAGATGATGGCGCGGGGAGACATCCCCCCGCCGTCGATCTCGCAGACGATGGGCATGGCACCCTCGTCGGTCGAACGGGGCCGGGTGGTATTCGAATCCACCGCCGACGATCGCCACCTCAATCCGCTGGGCGGCGTGCACGGCGGATTTGCGGCGACTGTGCTCGATTCGGTGACGGGCTGCGCGGTCCACACCATGCTGGAAGCCGGCGTGGGCTATGGCACCATCGATTTGCAGGTGAAGTTCCTGCGCCCCGTTCCGACCGGAGAAACCTTGCTGGCCGAGGGCACGGTGGTCCACGTTTCTCGCAACCTCGCCACCGCCGATGGCAAGTTGACCACGAGAGATGGCAAGTTGCTGGCGACGGCGACGGCCACCTGTTTCATCAAGCGGGGCTGACTCCGGCCGCCTGCTTCTCCCCCAACGAAGGTGCGGCGAAACCTTCGCCCGCTGAAACATCGATGCGTGCGGGGCGTTACCCGGCGCATGAGGCTCAAATCTCCGCTGCGCAATCACCTGTGGTCTACCGTCGTCTTCCTCTTGGTATGTCTGGCCGGCTTCGGTGCGCGGCAGGGGATCGGGACGATCTATTCGAGCGCCAAGGCGACCGAGCTTATCGAGGCGCTGAGCCGGGCGGGCCTTTATCTCGGTTCCGCCATCGTCACCGCTTCGGTCACCACGCTCGCGCTGATGCTAACCCTGATCGGCATGCTGCGCCGGATGGACAAGGACTTCGACCAGCAGACCTACAGGAACGTCGATCTCATCGCCCGGCTTGCCACGGCCTCGCTGATGATCGCGCTGTTCGTCTTGCTGGCCTTTACCCTGCCGGTGGGCGAATTCGACGAACTGCCGGAGGACTGGTTCATCCGTCTCTACGACGCGCTGTTCGCCGCCAGCGTAGTCATGGTCGGGTTGAATGCGGCCACGGTCACCGTGCTTTACCGCACATTGCGCGGGGTGCTCAGCAAGATCACTCCCGGTGATGAGGTCTGATCGGTTCATCGCCAGCGACTTGAACATGAACAAATGGTCCTTGGCCCGGTTCACAAACCGGTCAGCCCATCGCCTCTAGGTCTCGCTCCATCGTAACGGACATCGTAGCTCGCAGTGTTTTAGCGGCATCGATGGCACTCACTGGAGAACCTGCAATGCGTGTGGCAGACCTCATGAAATCGAGCGCCCTTGCCGCTCTTGTCGCGGCTTCGCTGACAGTCGGCTCGGCACCCGCGGCGGCTGCGGATACTGGCGCAGCCGCGCTCGAACAGCAGCAGCGTGGCGAGCCACAGGCACGCCAGGGACGCCGTAGTGGCAGCGACGCACGCCCGCAGCGCAGCCAGCGGACGCAGGCGCCCGGCCCGCGACAAACCTCGCGGCAGCAGGCGCCGCAGCAGCCGGCCCCCGTCGCGCGCGACAGCCGGCAAGGCGATCGATCCTGGCAGGGCGATCGATCCTGGCAGCGGGACGACAACCGCAGCCGGGACGGCCGGACCTACGAAGGTCGCGACAGTCGCGGATCGCAGGCGCATTCGCGCGGCGACTCGCGTGAAAGTTCCCAAGGCACCTATCAGGGCACCACGGCGCGTGATTACGGTTCGCAACGACGGGGCGATTATGGCGCCGACCAGCGCCGCTATGGTGATCGCACGCAGGGGCAGTATCGTGACCGCGACCAGCGTGGCTATCAGGACCGCGACCAGCGACGCTACGACGATAACCAGCGCTGGAACCGCGATGGCTGGCGGCGGGATCGCCGTTACGACTGGAACAGCTATCGCTACAACAACCGCGATGTCTTCCGCCTGGGCAGGTATTCGTCGCCCTACCGGGGCTACAGCTACCGCCGGGTGAACATCGGGTTCACGCTCAACAGCGGGTTTTACGGCAGTCGTTATTACATCAACGATCCGTGGCGCTATCGCCTGCCGCAGGTCTACGGCCCCTATCGCTGGGTGCGCTATTACGACGACGTGCTGCTGGTCGACATCTACCGCGGCGAAGTGGTCGACGTGATCTACGATTTCTTCTGGTAACGCAAAGTTCGTGGATCACGTTGCGATCCCCCGATCTCGCATGAGGTCGGGGGATTTCGCATTGCCGGGCCTGCTGAACCGGCGCCAACCTGCCATCGTCTGCACGCCCATACTTGCGCATCTGGCAAAGCGATGGAAAAGCATCAGCCACGATGAGCGACACCAAGAGCAAATCCTACGCCCCTGACGCCGACCGGGCTGGCCTCAAGACAATCGGCAAGGCCGTCCGCGCGCGACTGGCGGCCAACCTGACCGCCTACAAGGTGCCCAGCGACGAGCTGGAACTGCACGCCTTCGGCGATTTCATGTCCGCTGCCGAATGCCAGAAGATGATCGAACTGATCGACGCCACCGCGCAGCCCAGCCGCGTGTTCGACCTCGACTATTCCAGTGGCTATCGCACGTCCTATTCGGGCGATGTCGATCCTCACGATCCTTTCGTGAAGAAGATCAGCCGCCGCATCGATGACCTGCTCGATATCGATCCTACCTTCGGGGAGCCGATACAGGGCCAGCGGTACATGCCGGGCCAGGAATTCCAGCCGCACCATGACTGGTTCCATCCGGAAACCAGTTATTGGGATCTCGAAATGGGGCGCGGCGGGCAGCGCAGCTATACCGCGATGGTCTTCCTGAACGAGCCGGAGGCCGGCGGCACCACCGATTTCACCGATATCGGCATCTCGATCGAAC